>CAIQIV010000761.1 GCA_903871905.1 uncultured Chloroflexota bacterium
AAGGGTGTGCCTATATCATACCCGGCGAGGGTTGTCGGGCTGCGAGATGGGGCTTTGCAAATCCAGACGGATAGACTGCAAATTGTATGCCTGTACCGCGAAAGGGTGACTTATATTCAGGGAGATGCCTTCCCGGAAACCATCCGTGCCTGGGTTTCGGCAATAGACCTGGGCCGGTTGGAGGCTGAGCTGGATAAATTTGAGCTGGTAACTGGGCGTATCGGTAAGCGCACCCAGGTGCGGGTTCAACCGGGCGAGCCGATCCAGGGCGATTTGCAGATCAAAGGAGTCCTTCTGCCTTTTCGCGGTGAGCTCTCGGATATTTCGCAGAATGGTTTATCTGTGATGTTGAAAAGAGATCGCAACAATGCGGCTTATTTCACCATGGGTACGGCGATTACCGTTGCTTTTCATCTGCCAGGGGTATATGAGTTGGGCTCAAATAAAAAGGAGGATCTTTCGGCTGCCCCGTCACCTGTTGTTGATCGCTATAGCCGGGAAGGAGTGCGCGGCTCTGTATTCTCTGCTGCACGCCAAGAACGGGATCAGTTGTACAACTCCCGACAGCGAGTGCGCTCGCCTTTGCTCAAGTTGGATGGATTGATCTCCAATCTGGTTGAGCTTAAAGAAAGTGACCGCTTCCGCATGGGAGTGCGCTCCCTACCTGATGATCCATCTCGCAAGGTAATTACCGAATTTATTTCCTCCCGTCAATCAGAGATTATCCGCGAAATCAGGGCCATCAGCGACCTGATCGCCTCCCAGAAGTCACTCCCGCCGCGATAGCGTATTCCGGGCAAAGATGCATCAACCCCTGCCACAACTCGTTCGTACTTCCAGCCGTCTGGCGTGGGTGGTGATTGGTTTATTATTGTTCGCTTGCAGCAGTTTGGGCAGCCCGGCGATCCGCTTGAGCCGGGAGAATCCGGTGGTTGGTACCCAGGTCGCTTCAACCGTCAATGCGGATCGTACCCAGATTGCTTCTACGCTGACCCCACCGCCCACGGTCGCCTATCACCTGCCCTATTTTGTGGTTGGGCCTTCTCCTCGTCCATCGAAAACATCATCCCCTGCGCCGTTGATCCCGTTCTCTCCGACACCTTCTGAGACCACAACACCTTCGCCAGTTCCCCCTACCCCGACATTTACCCCGATGCCGTGCAATTTTGCCTACTTTGTGCAGCACATCACTGTTCCGGATGGCACGGTTATGGCTCCTGGGGAGAAGTTTCGGAAAATATGGCGCCTGATGAACCTGGGAACATGTCCCTGGACGTTTCAATACCTGGTAATCTATGCCGAAGGAAACCAGATGAGCGCCAAGGATAATACGGTGATGCCTGCCGTGATCGCTCCCGGCAACTCGGTGGATATCGCCCTGGATATGGTCGCCCCCAAAACGGTTGGGTATATTCACAGCGGCTGGATGATCAAGGCGCCAAACGGCCAGATTTTTGGCGTGGGCCCATATTCAGTTGAACCGTTTAGCGCGAATATCTACGTACGCTCGAGCACTACTGGCACTGCCACCAAGTCCGGGACTGGCACATCAGCCGCCACCACCGCTGCTGCCACCACCAAGCCGGCTTCTACGACAGCCGCTCCAACGACTGCTGGACCAACCTCCACAATCACTCCCTCGCCGTCGATCACCCCGACGCCCTCGCCTACTGTTCCGACGTTTACACCTTCCCCCTCGCCCACCAACCAACCGCCCGTTGGGCAAACTGTGATCCGCTACCGGCGGGAGAATGCCACGACTGGGATGTGTGATGACCTGATCATCACTTTCACCGGGCACACATCCCCCGAAGCACAAGGGAGCTCCTGCGGCGGAACTTATTATGGTTCATACCAGTTGTCAAACGCTCAGCTTGCCCAGGTGACAGCCTGGTATAATGCGATTCAGACGTTTGATGCCACGCGCACACCGCCTTATCCGATGGATCAGACGACCTCCCGTGTGCAGTTTACCGGGGTGGGCGCCAACCTGTACACGGAGCAGGATTTCCAGCAAATGAAGGCTTTGTGCGACCAAATTCTGACCTATATGCCTCACAGCCCGTGAGCTGTACAGACACAGGAGTGAGAGATGAATACCGATAATTCTACCCGTGAGCTGCGCCGCAGCGCCTGGATAGGGCTTGGTGTGATCCTGGTCATCGGCGCGTTCTTGTTGGCAGCCCTGGTTGTCCCGGCTCGTGCAGAAAGCTGCATGGCGAAATACACGGTTGGTGCAAGTGAAACCCTGCAAGATATTGCAGATCTGTATAAAGTGCGCCTGCGCGACCTGGCGCGGGTTAACAGCCTGAAGAAGCCATACCGCATCGAAAAAGGGCAGGTACTGTGCATCCCAAGCAAGAACAGCCAGTCCAGTGATCCCACGCCTGGGCCAAACGATGGTTTTACCTTCGATGTCAGCTTCCTCAGCACAACCTTCATTATCGAAGCCGGCAACATGCCCGGGCGGAATACCTATTATGTCATTCTGGAGAATGATACTCGCCGTATTAAAGCAGGCATGCTGCGCACCGCAAATGGGGGCAAGGTGAGGATGATCTTTGATTTGAACGAGCCGATGCGCAGCTCCAAAGAAGTTAATGTGTGTCTGAAAAACATCACCTCCAATGCTTCGGTGTGCAGGAAGTACACGCGCCGGCTGAGTTCTCCATGATCTCATCCGAAAGGTTGAGAAAAATTCCGTCTCATGATGGATTGGATACCCGCCCCATACGATGTATAACCGGATCAGGAACCTGATCCGGTTTTGTTTCGTCTTTCTTTTGAAAAGTATGGTGAGTACAATGATAAAACCTGATGTGAGGAGCAGTGATGAGTCCGCTTAAGGTTCGCTTTCAGATTGTCATTCTTACCTGGCTGGTGCTGCTGGCAGCCGCCCTTGCGTGCAACCTGCCGCTCATGCAGCCAGCTACCCCCACCCCCTTCCCGCCGGAAGTGCTGACCGCAGGGGCAGAGACCTTGGCTGCGCAAATGACCATTGCCGCCCCGCGCCCATCCTTGACGCCCTCACCTTATCCGATGCCTGCCCAGCCCAGCCCGACGCCGCTCCCTCCCATTGTTCTTTCCCCCTCGCCCACCTGGGTGCCGCCGACTGCATCCTATCCGACGCCAGCCCCTCCCTCTGCAACCAGCACACCTTATGGGTTTTACCCGGTGCCGACTTATGGGTACAATCCATACAATCCATATAATCCGTATTACCCAACCCAGGCTTTTCCAAACTACCCTGCTTATCCTACGCAGTACAGCCCGTATTACCCCTGGCCGCCTTCACCTACACCGGTTTTCTTTCCATGGTATCCCACACCTTATTATCCTGACCGTCCCACTCCGCCATATGTTTTTTGTGATGCCGCGCGTTTTGTCAAAGATGTGACCTACCCGGATGGGACTGTCGTGCAGCCCGGCCAATTGATCATCAAGACCTGGCGGCTGCGCAACGTCGGTACCTGCATGTGGAATATGAGCTATGCCATCGTATACTTTAGCGGCGATTTGATGGGAGGCGCACTGGCATACCCGCTTCCGGGTGTGATTGCCCCGGGCCAGGAGGTGGATATTTCTATCAACCTGGTTGCTCCTTTGGTATCAGGGCATGCACGTGGGGAGTGGAAGCTGCGAAATTCGATGGGTGTGGTCTTTGGCCTGGGCGATACTGCCGACAAGCCGTTCTGGGTAGATGTCAATGTCGCCCCCACCCCGGCGATCCCGACCCTGGTCTATCCCACCCCCTGGACGCCTGCGCCATTCCCTACCTTCCCACCACCACCGCCGACTTTACCACCGCCGTCTCCTTAGCCTTCTGCTGATTCTCGTGCAGGTCCCCTGGGCCGCGATGCGGCAGGGGACCTGCTGTTTTTCCCCCAGGGGGAAAAAGATAAAAGATGGTACTCGCTTATCACTATCAGGAATTCGTGATATCATTATTGCACTCCGAGAGAGTAATTCCAGACCAGGCGAATGAGAATAAGAAAGGAATTATGGAGGAGAAACGTCCCCTTACCTTGATGCTGACGACCCGCGAGATGTTATATCTGGTGGCAAGTTTAAAATTACCCACCAATGTATTGCTTGGTAACCCATTTGGAAAACTCAATGCAGAGCAACTGCGGGAAGAGATCAGCAAAGGACGGGCCACGCTGGAGGACCGGCGGTTGCTGAAGCGCGTTGGGCCAAGTGAGTGGGAATATGAAAGCCAGGTACGCGGCGTCTTGCCCTTCCTGACCCAAACAGAGTATTCAATAAACATGAACATTATACGCCGCACCGGGGAGACGGTGCAAATGGCGTTGTTTTTCAGGGAAAACCGCGGGGTAAACCTGACTTTCAAGAATCCATATTACACACTCACTCTCTACCAGGATCTTCAAACGCTGCTATCATTCATTTTGCCCTTGATGGATGTGGGGTCCCGTTTCTCCTACGGTTGTCCTTCCTTCGTTATGCCTGCTACAAACGTGTTTAATAATCTGCAGGGAGTGTGGAAAAAGCCAGAGGACCCGGTGTCTGTCATGACCGCTGCAGGAATGTCCGGTCAGGAGGCAGAGAACAGCGCCCGCTGCCTGATGCAGGTGGATAATGCTACGGTGTTGGTTCTTCAACCCCGGGATGCCAAACAGCCTGTGCGCCAGGCGGTAGCTTTCCTGTTTACCAGTAAAGGCTGTATCTGGTGGAATGAAAAGGTGGACATGGCGTCAAACCTGCTGGTTTTTGATCCTGTTCCTTCCTCGCATAAAGAGGCTGCCATGCCAGATGTTTATGAGGCGATGTTTGAGCCGCAGATGATCAAGCTGGATCCGAGCGCTCCTTCAGCCACCACCTTCCTGCTGCGCCTGCTGCGCGGTAACCCCCCAGAAAAAGTGAATGATAAAGGCACGGATGTTCTGCAATAAGACCTGGTTTGTGGTATAATTAACATTGATAAGTCTTTCCCCAGGCGCTCTTATCCTGGGGAATTTTTCTTGCTCGCAAGTTGATTGCGCAATCGAATTTTAGGACAGCAAGGAGTTCGAATGAAACTAGCTGAAAAAAGGCGCAGGGTCGCCCTGCGGTTGTTAGCCCTGGTAGGGGTGATTATCCTGGCAGCAGCACTGCTGCCGGCAAGTGTTTTAGCTGAACAGAGCTGTGTCTCCAAATACAGCGTCCAATCCGGAGATACCCTGGCGCGTATCGCCCGCAGTAATGGGTACACGACACAGGAACTGGCATCTGCCAACAGTCTGTCTCTGCCATATTCTGTGCAGCCTGGCGATGAGCTGTGCCTGCCCAACAGCAGCAAGGCAACCGCCACCCCCGAAGGGGCAAAGGCCAGTAAAAGTAATAAAATCCCGAAGTTTTCAGCATTCATGACCGCAAAAAACCTGGTTGCCACGGCGGCTGAATTCCCCGAAAAGCAATCCTACCAGGTTAAGCTGCGCGGCAGTTCAACCAAGCTGGGCGCGCTGCGTGGAAACAAGGGAGACACGCTGCACCTGACGGTGGATCTCAGCAAAGTAGAGTTCAGCGGACGCAGTTACTCGGTTTGTTTCAAGAATATGTCAACCAACCAATCTTACTGTGTTCCGGTTTCTGTTGTGTCTACCAAGTAAGTAATCGCCGCGTCTGAATCTGAACATCATCTTCTCTCCAGGGTCTAACCGCTCTGGAGTTTTTTTATGCTAATTTTATGGCTGTATCGTTGCCGGGGAACAAACTATTTTTAGAACATCAGTATAATAGCATGAATGCCCGAAACTCCTGTCTGAGGTTAGCTTCATGAATTGGTTGAAGAATTTCAAGGTCGGAATTAAGCTAAATGTTGGGTTTTTATTTGTCACTCTTCTCTCCATTGTTGTGGCGGCCAGCGGATTCGTGGGGATCAATCGAGTTCAGCAGTCTCTGGAACAGGCGTTACTACGCCAGCAAGATATCGTTGTTCTGGACCAATTTAAGCTGGATTTTCAAAACCTGATCACGATAAAAAACCGGGTAATCGGGTATGACGTGAAAGCTATCGACGCATATAACCAGCGGCAGCAGGTGCTGCGTAATTCGGTCAACAGCTTGAAGACCAGGATTGACAGCCCAGAAGAACAGGTATTAATGAAGGAAATTGATCGCTTGCTGGCGGTTTTTAATAACACTTTCCAGGCAAAAATTGTGCCAAATGCCCGCAGGGGGTACCTGGGAAATACGGACCTGGATAAAAAGGAGATGGACAAAGCCGCAGATGGATTGGTGGCAGCGACTGATCAACTGGTCGACCGGTTTGCTGCGGAAGCAGAAATAACGGCTTCTGAGTCAATAGCAACGGGAAAGAAAGCCCAGTTGGTCATCCTGTTTGCCACAATGGGTGTGATTGCGGTGGGGTTGGTTCTGGGTTTGGCCATCACCCGCGACCTGGTTTCTCCGATCCAGGAAATGACCGGGATGCTGCAGAAAATGGCATTGGGTGAACTTAATCGCGAGGATTCGCTTGAAACAAAGGAAAAAGTTGCTGCTCGGGGCGATGAATTAGGTACGATGGGGGAGGCTCTCCGGGCGATGGAGAGCTATATGATACAACTGGCAGATGGCGTGCAGCAGGTGGCGGCAGGAGATTTAACCCTGGAACTCGGGTCGCGCTCCTCGCAGGACGAGCTTGGCCAGACCTTCTCCAGGATGGTTGACTCGCTGCGCCAGGTAGTGGGGAGGGTAGCGGAGAGCGTGGAGCAGTTGGACAGAGCGGCCGCACAAATGGCCAGGGCAGCTCAGCAGTCCGGAGCCGCCACCGGGCAAATTTCCTTGACCATGCAGCAGGTGGCGAGAGGCGTAAGCCAGCAGAGCAGCAGCCTGAGCGAGGTAGCAAACTCGATGGACCAGATGACAAGGGCTATCAACGGTGTGGCAGAGGGGGCGCAGGAGCAGGCACAATCTGTTGCCCTGGCGTCACATACCATGCAGGAGCTTACAAAAGCGGTGGACAGCATCCAGGGCGGCGCGCAGCAGCAGGTGGCGCAAATGGAAACAGCTGCGGCTGCGCGAGAAGATATGGGCAGGATCATCGCCCAGGTGGCGCAGACCTCTCAGCAGGTCAGCCAACAGACACAGCAAGTTTCATCCCTGGCAGATGGCGGTGCGGAGGCGATTCGTGAAACCGTCAAGGGAATGGAACGGGCAAGCAGCGCAACACAGCAGCTGGCTGTGCGGGTGAAGGATCTGGGAAAGAGTGCAGGGAAGATCGGCGCGATTGTGGAGACGATCGATGAGATTGCTGCTCAGACCAACCTCCTGGCGCTGAATGCGGCAATTGAGGCGGCGCGAGCCGGGGAACATGGTCGTGGCTTTGCTGTTGTTGCTGGGGAAGTGCGTAAACTGGCTGAGCGCTCAATTTTGGCGACCAGGGAGATTGGGGATATGGTTTCGATGATCCAGGATGGAACGCGGGAAACAGCTTTGGCGATGAACCACGCTGGAGAAGATGTTACCGCTGCCGCAGGCCTGGCTGACCAATCGATGACTGCTTTCCAGGAGATTGCAGGTGAAGCTCGGGAGACGGCCAGCAAAATGAACGCAGTCAGGGAAATGGTCATTTCCATGGCGGATGCTGAGCACAGGCTGGCCGTAGCAATTGCCGAAGCCACCCGTGTTGCAGAGGCAAACCAGGAAGCCACAAAGCACATGGCTCAGCGCAATATTCGCATGGGGGAGAGCCTGGATGTGGTATCGGCGGTGGTTGAAGAAAATACGGCAGCCACCGAGCAGATGACAGCCGGGGCAGCCGAAGTCTCCCAGGCCTTTGAATCGGTGGCCAGCGTCTCGGAACAAAATACCGCAGCGGTGGAACAGGTCAGTGCCAGTGCAGAGAAGGTCACATCTCAGGTGCAGGAGATGGCAACCTCGGCCCAGGGATTATATGACCAGGCGCAGTCGCTGGGGGCAGTGATCTCGCATTTCAGGCTCACTGGTCATACATTGAATGAGATAGAGGACGCCGACACCTGCAGTTAAAACACTAAAAGCGGGAGGTGGAAACACTCCCGCTGTAAAGGCGCGTATGTTTTTGCGGGTTTTATGCCAACAGAGTTGGCATCCACCCGGGAAAAGAAGGCGCTACTTAACCGGGTTTTTCTGCATCGCAGCCAGGCGCCGCATCAGGCGGCTTTTGCGGCGGGCAGCATTATTCTTGTGCAGGATGCCCTTCTCGGCAGCCTTGTCCAGGGCGCTGACAGCCTCCATCGTAGCCTGCTGAGCAGTTTCCAGGCTGCCTTTTTCCTGGGCAGCGCGAGCTTTCTTCACTGCAGTGCGGGCGCGTCCGGTATAGTAGCGATTGCGCAAACGGCGCTTTTCATTCTGGCGGTTGCGCTTGATTTGAGATTTAATATTAGCCAATGCGATCCTCCGGTCGTGTGTTACACGAAAATTTATGAATAAGAACGGCGCAATATTTTACCTGAAGGCGGCTGGATTGGCAAGGGTTTTGCGCAGCGAGTTATCAGGCTGTTGAGGATGGAGATTGACGTTTTTTGGCCTCTTTCTCTTCATACATGCTGCGGTCGGCCAGTTTGAGGGTTTCAGACAGCGGAACGCCAGCCAGGCTGGTTGCCACCCCAATGGAGAGGCTGATGGTGGGAAAGGGATTCTGGCTGTTATAGCGGTCAACATTACTGCGCAGCCGGTTGAGGGCCACCGCCGCTTGTTGGTTGTCCGTTGCAGGTAAAATGATGATGAACTCATCTCCGCCTATGCGCGATACGGTATCCTGGGAGCGGAAACTCTGGTGTAAGATGTCCCCGGTCGCCTGGATCAGGTGGTCTCCTGCCTCGTGTCCCCAGGTGTCATTGACCCTTTTGAGATCATCCAGGTCTATCGCAATCACCGAGACTGGCTTTACCTGCAGGCTTTCGATGCGCTGCAGAGTATCTTCAAAATAAGTCCGGTTGTATAAACCAGTCAAAGCATCATGGGTACTTAAATGTAGCAGCTTTTGCTCTGTCTCAACCTGTATCTGCACCTCTTTTTGGAGCCGATTGGTGGCGAAGGCGATGCCTAATAACCCGGCCAGCGCGATCAGGCTGTGCCCGACCAGCAGCGACTGGTTGAAACCCTCGTTTGCTCCCTGCAGTGGTTTGAGGGGGACGGTTTCGCTGATTCCCCCCCGCACCTGGCCGATCTGGTAGCCCTGCTTGGCGTGGCATTTCAGACAGCCTTCCTCCACGAACAATGGGCGCATGAAGCGCAGGGCTGGCTGTCCGTCCATCATTTCAATGGAACTGACCTCCTCTACGCCCTGCTCAAAGGCTTGCAGGGCCCGGGTCTCCCATGCATCCGCCTTGTTCTGAGGTCGGATGGGGTTCAGACTGGTGATGTGCCCCCAGACCCCCATGTTCTCCTGTTGCAGCTCGAACACCTGGCGGGTCATGTAAGCCGGGTTGATCAGGGTATACAAACGCTCATTGCTGGCGGTCAGATCACGGTTGGGGTTGTCAGCCAGGTAAGGATTGGGCTGTGTTTTATCGGTAACCGGGACATAAACGCCGCCGTGCCCGGAATTCCATCTCCGGTAAAGCACATCTTTTTGGAATGAGGCCAGCGCCAGCAGGCGGGCATGTTCCTTGATTGCCTCAGACTGCTGGTACAGGTTCCAGGCAAGCGAGGTGCTGACCCCAATTATCCAGGCCAGGGCAATGGCAAGCATATAGCGGCGCAGTGCTTTCAGGCGGCGATGTGTGTTAAACCCTGACGTCATTGCCGGAAGAGCCGACTCTTTGCTCGTGGGATTGCTACCCAGGCCTGGCATTTCAGGTGGGCTCACTGCTTGGCGTAATTGTAAAAGTATAATCCCCCGTTGAGCAGTGGACTGGGAAATGGGCCCCTCACCCAGCGCTGTTCAAAATGTCTGCCGGTTGGTATGGGCAACAGCGTCAGCAGCACTTCTTGGGAAACCTGCAGATTCATCTCCGTATAAATCTTCTCTCGCTCCTCTGGCTGCTGGGTATGGACGCCCAGGTTGATCAGGTCTCGCAGCGACTGTGTCGCTGAATTGGGTAAGCTGAACCATTGGCTGTACTGCCCGCTGAAATATCCAGCTGCCCAATAATGGGGATCATGCACCTGTTCCACCAGGCCAAACATCGCCAGCGGCACCCGCTTCTCTTCAAGCAGGCGGGAGTACTCTGCAAAATCCACCTCGATCAATTCCAGGCGGAATTTTTCGTTGACCCGCGCCAAACCGTCGGCCAGCAGCTGCAGCATTGGCTGGCGCAGGCTGCCGCCAGTGTTATAGGGTACCTGCAGGCGAAAGCCTACATCCCAAAGCGGCTGGCCGTCAGGCGCCTGCCATTGGGAGTTTCTGAATGCATCAGCACAGGCCTGCAGGTTGAAATCATATCCTGGCGCATCTGGGTTGAAGCCCGGCATTTCCGGGAGCGGGAAACCATTGCTTTCCAGGGTATGGCCCTGGTAAGCCAGGTTGGTCAGTGCTCTCCGGTCCAAGCAGAAACTGAATGCCTTACGGATTTCCGGGTCCTTGAAGAAATCTGGGGGCGCACCCTCGCCATCTAACTGGCCGCTGCCCAGGAGGTCATTGCCATTTTCTGCGTTGATCTCATAGTTGAAGAACAAATCATAGCGGTGACCAATTATAAAGCCAGTGATCATCCGCAGCGGCTCATTCGTGGCGGCAGTGGGCACGCAGTTCCCTGGTTCAAAGTGCAGCGGGTCCAGCATGCATTGTTCGCCTACCTTGTCAAGCAGGGTGGAGGTGTCTTCCCCGCGTGCGGGGTCACTGATCGCGTCCACCATGCCATCCATGAGCAGTTTGTAGCGTTCGCTGGACCGGGCAACCAGGCGGATGACCACCTGTTCCAATCTGGCTGGACCGGTCGGCGCGCCAGGCCAGGCTGGCTCTTTGCGCCAGTAGTCGGGAAAGCGCTGCAGCACAATCTCCTGCCCCGGCGTCCAGTGGTCCAGGAGAAACGGTCCACTGCCGTTGGCCACCTGGTGCAGCGGGGTCTCTCTTGACCCGACTCCGTAATAGTTCTGCCAGGTTTCGCATTTCCCATCCCATGTGCCCTGTTCCTCAGCCCATTGGCGCTCAAGCACTGAACCCCACGGTCCAGCCAGGGTTACCAGGAAAGGCGCCCAGGGCCGGGACAAGTGAAGGTTGAGCGTCCAGGCGTCATCATTCGCCTGGATGGCTTCCATTACCACCTGGCATACCTTAAACAATAAGGCCGGATCGGCCCGTTTCAATCCTTCCGGGTTGTTTACCAGGTCTGGATCCACCATGGCTGCAATGTCAAAGATTCCATCACCAAGCAGCGGCTCTGTAAGCAGCGATTGTTGGGAACCACTGCCTCCCTGGAGTATTCCACGCTGCAGGGCGTAAGCTGCATCCGATGGTTTCAGCTCAGCACCGCTGTGGAAATGCACCCCTCGCCGGAGGTAAAAGGTATAGTTCAGCCCATCCGGCGAGATTTCCCAGCGTTCTGCCAACTGGGGAAGGACTTCACCGGGGTGGGAGGCGTTATAGAAGACCAGGGTTTCATAGACATTCTGGATAACCTGTGGGCCGTAAGTTCCGTTATCCAGCGCTGGATCCAGGTTAGCCGGCTCACCGCTGGCGGCCAGAAAAAAGGTAGCCGGTTCGCGGGCTGCCGGTCCTGGTTGGAGCCCCGGGGGGGTGATCTCTGGTGGGTTGGCAGGCAGGATGGGGGTTGGCGCATCGGTCGATGGCACAGGGGAAGGATGAGTGGTCCGGGTGGGAGACAACATCCCGGAAACTGCCGTAGGGGTGACCGGTCCGCCAAGGACCAGCGGTTGGCGCATTGATGGAGGAAAAATACCGGCAGCATACAGCATTCCCAATCCAACCCCCAGCAGAACCAGGAAGGCTGCAATCCATGCCCAGGGAGGAAACCGGCGAGAGGCCGTTGGGGGGGAGATCTGCCCCGCCCTTTCCGCCACGGGAGAGACGCCTGGCACCGGTAGGGTGTCGCTGGACCGGCCTGGCGTTTCCTTGGAGACCACGGGCTGGGTGGCTTCAAATGATGAAGAGGGGGCGGAGTCCGGCTCTGCCCTGGATGGCCGCACTGGGGAAATTGGCCTGGGAGGGGATCCTGCCTCTGGCGCCAGGGCAATTAGTGGAGCGACCTGCGCCTGCCTGCTTGGCAGGACCGTCGGATTTGTCATGTCCTGGGCCGCGCTGCCGGTTCCAGTTTCCAGTGCCTGGACCAGCAGCGCTTTGAATTCGACTGCATTAGAGATTCGCTGCCGGCGGTTCAGGCGCATTGCCCGGTCAACAGCCTGGGCTAAGGTCTCGGGTACCCGGGGGTTAACCTGGTCCAGCAACAGCGGCGGCTCGGCAATTCCAGACATCACATCTACGCTGGCAGGCGGGGTGCTGCCGCTCAGCAGGCTGTAAAGAGTAGCTCCCAGGGAGTACACATCACTGGCAGCATCGGTGACGCCCAATCCATACTGCTCGGGGGGAGAATACCCCGGGGTGACAGCCTGCGCGCCGGTGGTGGTGCGTGTGTTGGGGTCATACACTTTGGCGATGCCGAAATCAACCAGTACAGCCTTATCTTCCGGTGTGATTTTTATATTGGCTGGTTTGATGTCTCGATGGATCACCGGGGGTTTTTGTTGATGCAGGTATGATAGGGCATCGCAGATCTGAGCGATCCAGGTGACAGCCAGGTCCACGGCCAGCGGGCCGTTTTGTTCACTTAACAGCTGTTCCAGGTCTTTTCCCTCGATATAATCCATCACCAGGTACTGGCCTTGCCCGGGCAGGGCAAAGTAATCTTTCACCAACGGCAGGTTCGGATGGCGCAGGGTGTGCAGCATCTGGGCTTCGCGCATAAACTGGCGCTGGGCTTCAGGGGTGGATTCTGTATTTTCTTTGACCGCGCAGGGCAGGCTGAAGCTGGTATCCCAGGCGCGGTAAACTGCTCCAAAGCCTCCCTGTCCTAGCAGGCGCACAATGCGGTAGCGATTATTCAGGACCTGGCCCTGGCTTAGAGGCATCTTTTCTCCTGACCTGTTTGGGTGATTATTCCCCTGGCAGCCAGCTTCTCACCAGGTCGCGCTGGTGCCCTGTTTCGGGCGCCAGGCGGTTAACCCGGGGGTCGTTCTGGCGCAGCGCCTGGAGCCGGCCCAATGCAGCCTGCCCGGTGGCAATATCATGCCGGGCGAGCCAGCAGCCGATCACCGTGCCAGTGCGGCCGATTCCGCTGCCGCAATGGACGTAGACCACCAGACCATCTGCCAGGGCAGCGTCGATTGCATCCAATATCAAGACCATTTCTGCACGGGTAGGCGCCTGCCAGTTTGGCAGTGGGAAATTTGTGAAGCGAACGGTCATCCCGCGCGCGGCCGCCAGCTGCGCCAGGAGCGGCTCATAAGGCACAACCGCCACCCCATCGCAGTTGCGCTCCTCGGAACTGACCAGGTTAACAGTGCACGTGATCTTGCAATCCAGCAATGCGTTCAGCTTGAGCTCAGCCCTGCGCGGGTTGATGTTTCCAGGAAAGTATCCAGCCAACAACCGGCCAGGTTCCACCCAATAAGCGCGGGGGAATGGGGGTGAGAAGGTTGTGCTTGGGGTCACCATGAAAGCAGTTCTCCTCCTGGGGAAAAGATTGACTGGCTTATCTCTTGTGAAAGATTATACACCATCGGAAAACAAAATTTAGCAACGAAATGATGAATAAAGAAAAACGAAAAAAGGGGTTTCTTAATGCTAGAATTGTTTCATGGATATTCTCAGTCAGATCCCTGATCTCGTTTTCCTGTTAGAACCGGCAAATTTTGGGCTGGTGTATACCAACGATTCTTTCCGGCAGCGTTTGGGTTACACCGATACGAGGCTGCACGGCCTATCTCTGCGCCAGATTGCAAGCAGCGGGCAAGAATCGCTGTTGGAGGCAGCTCACCGTGTATTCCAGACGCACCAGCCGCTGGTAGTCTCCACCCTGCTTCTTTCCCCGGATGGCAGCACCCAGGCGGTTGAGATCAGCTTAAGCGTGATTATCCTGGCTGGCCACGAGCTGGTCTGCGCTGTTGGACGCCCCGTGCCTGGAGGTGCGCCTGAGGCGAACCGGGAGCAGGTCCGAGCAGGCAGCATTCCTGGTCCACATCCTGGATCTCCAGAGGATGAAGCATCCAGCCAGCGCACAGCCAGTCTCCTGGATGGTTTCCGAGAAGGTTGCTTCACCCTGGACCAGGTCATGGTGATCACATATTTCAGCCGGTCAGCAGAGAGGCTGTTGGGTCGGGCTCGCCAGGAGGTCCTGGGGCTCCCGCTCAGTGAGGCGTTCCCGGAGATGCATCGTGTTATTGAAGAGTATTCTACACGTTTAACCCAGGAGCGCCTGCCGCTGGATTTTGAGATATGTCTTGATGCTGCGCCTTATGCCAACTGGTTTGCAGTTCGTCTTTATCCGCTGGATGATGGGTTGGCTGTATATTTCACCAGAACCTCCGAGCAAAAGCAGATAAGGGCCGACCTGCAGCGCAGCCAGGCGATGCTTGACCTGTTTTTTCAGCAGTCATTGGACGGCTTTTTCTTGATGATGCTGGATGAGCCGATTGCCTGGGATGATAACGCCGACAAGGATACCCTGATCGAATATGCCTTTACTCACCAGCGCTTCACCAAGGCAAATGAAGCCATCCTGGAGCAGTATGGTCTGGAGTTGAGGGATTTTATCGGGCTTACCCCGGCGCATTTCTTCCAGCACGATCCGGATGGCGGACGGCGGGTCTGGCACAAATTTTTTGATGCCGGTACGCTTCACGTGGTTACCAACGAGCGGCGAGAAGACGGTTCGGAAATGTGGATAGAGGGGGATTATACCTGCCTGTATGATGAACAGGGTCGTATCACTGGCCATTTTGGGGTACAGCGGGATATCACCGGGCGCGTGCAGGCCGAGCGTGTCCTGCGGGAGAGCGAGCAGCGCCTGGACCTGATCCTGCAGTGTTCTGACCTGGGATTGTGGGATTGGAATATCCAGACCGGCTTTCTGCACATCAATGCCCGATGGGCTGAGATGCTGGGTTATAAGCTGGAAGAAATTGAACCATCTATCCGTTCGTGGGAGCGGATGATCCATGTTGATGATCTTCCGAGGGTTATGCAGGCGCTTCATCATCACCTGGATGGAGAGGCCTTCCAATTTGAGTGCGAATACCGCATGCGGTGTAAGAATGGCGGCTGGGTTTGGGTGCTTGGGCGTGGCAAGGTGTTTTCCTGGGATCAACAAAACCGGCCACTGCGTGCGCTGGGTACAAATGTGGATATCAGCGAGCGAAGGCGGGTGGAAACAGCACAACTTGGAGTGTGAGGTTGTTACAGGATAGATGACTGCGGTGGCTGGCTGTCCATTTGCTCGAGTGCCATCAGCAAGCGAACCATGACCAGGAGAGAAACAATAGTGAAGGTATTCATTTCTGTAGATATTGAGGGGATTGCCGGGGTTGTTCATTGGGATGAAACCCGTGGAGAAGGTGAAGAATTTCAGCGAGCCCGGCGTTGGATGACCGGCGAAGCCAATGCTGCGGTCCGGGGGGCTTTCGCTGGGGGAGCGGATGAGGTGGTGGTGAATGACTCCCACGGCCAGCAGCGCAACTTGTTGGCTGAAGAATTAGATCCGCGCGCCAGGTTAGTACGTGGCAGGCTGAAACCAATGATGATGATGGAGGGGATCACCCCGGGGACAGACGCCATTTTTCTTGTTGGTTATCACGCCCGGGCTGGGACCGGTCAAGCTATTCTCAACCATACATTTAGCGGCAAGTCGATTTATCAATTGAGCTTGAATGGTCGGGTGGTAGGGGAGGTTGGTTACAACGCAGCCCTGGCTGGCTCTTTGGGCAGCCCGGTTGCCCTCGTGTCTGGGGATGATGTCCTGAGCCGTGAGGTGGACCTGCTGCTTCCCTGGGCCGAACGGGTGGTGGTTAAGCGAGGGGTGAGCTCGTGGGCGGCAGAAAACCTCTCCCCCCAGATCTCATGTGAGCGGATTTACCAGGGGGCAGCGCGTGCGCTGGCCGGGCTAAGCGAAATGCAGCTTTACCAGCTTCCAGGGCCGATCAATATGGAAATCACTTTTCAGCGTCCGATCCTGGCTGACCTGGCTGCGTGGGTCCCGACTGCACGGCGTGTCGATGGGACAACAGTCGCATTTGCCGCGGAGAATATGATGGAGATCAACCGCGCCTGGGTGACAGTGATCAACCTGGTTTCAAGCCAGACAGATGGGTATGGATAAGCAGATGGAGGGGATCCTTTATGGGGGGGTGAACATCCTTTAATGAGAGTGATATTTGGACTTTGATCCTCTGGTTTGGGCGGGTTGCCAATCTGTTTAGAGACTGTTATACTTTGGGGGGATCACAATTTATTGGTGTGTGGTAGGAGACGAATGGCAGAATATTCTCAACGGATTAGCACCTTGCTTCCACGCTTGCCCCTGGAAGGGAATATAGACCTGACGTATCGCTGCAACAATACCTGCCAACATTGCTGGTTGTGGCTGTCGCCGCGAGCTCACCAGCAGGCGGACGAGCTGACCTTTAGCGAAATCTGCCAGATTGCCGATGAAGCACGAGCCATGGGAACCCGCCGCTGGAATATTTCTGGCGGCGAGCCGATGCTGCGCCCGGATTTTCCCGAAATTTTTGATTATCTCACTGCAAAGTCAAGTGGATACAGCTTGAATACCAACGGTACGCTGATCACCCCGGAGATCGCCCGCCTGATGACCCGTAAAGGCAGCAAGATGGTGGCGCTGTACGGGGCGACCCCTGAGGTCTATGATACTGTAACCCGCAACCCAGGGGGATTTGAACTTTTAATGCAGGGAATTGAAATGCTCAAACAGGCTGGCGCCGGGTTCATCATGCAGCTGATCCCGATGCGTCAGAACTGGCACGAGTGGGATGCGATGATCAGGCTGGCAAGGTCCCTTACCTCTCATTACCGGTTGGGCGCTCCCTGGCTTTACCTGTCTGCGAATGGTGACCCACGGCGCAGAGCAGAGATTGCTGACCAACGCCTGCCGCCCCGTGAAGCGCTGTTATTAGACCCGCCACAACTTCCGGATGACCTGCCGCCGCAGCTCGGGAGTGCCCTGGCGATGGGTGAGACAGCGCTGATGCCATCCTGCGGCATCCCGGAGGCCAGTGACGACCGCCTGTTTGCCCGCTGCATCGCCGGGCGGAAAGAGTTTCATATTGATCCCTACGGGGGAATGACTTTCTGCACTTTCATTAAACATCCAGATCTACGGTATGATCTGCGCCGCGGCAGCTTTCGCCAGGCCTGGGAAGAGTTTATCCCTTCCCTGGCGGATATGGTGCGTGGCGGGGATGAGTTCCGCCAGAACTGTGGTTCGTGTGACCGCCGCGAAGATTGTCGCTGGTGCGCAGTTTACAGCTACCTGGAAACCGGGCGCTTTACTGCCCCAGTACCCTACCTGTGTGCTGTGGCTGAGGAGACGCGAAAGTATAAAGAAGAATGGCCTGTACTCCATCGCCGCTACTTTCGCATTGCGGGCATCACTGTGCGTGTCGAAAGCGACCTGGATTTCTTCGAATTTCCGTTCAAACCTGAGTTCTCAGCCTTTGCAGTGGAAGGCCCAGGGGAGGATATGGTTACCCTGCGCCATCATTTTTACCTGCCTGAACTGCAGGAGAAGGACCTGGGGGAAGAGGTATATCATCGGGTGCCCTGGTCCATCTGGCGCAAGAACGGCTCCTGGTTTTACCTGGGTATTTCAGATGGGGTACAGGCTGGTTTGCACCGGGTAGCCCAGTTTAGCGCCGATTATTCCCGCGGGGTAATCTTCAGCCCGCCGCGCGATATCGAGCTGTTGCAAAGGACAGGCTGGAACTCAATTTCAATGTTCCCCACGGACCAGATCTGGCTGGCGCCGCTGCTGGCGGACCGACAGGCGGTGCTCATCCATTCCGCCGGCCTGGTGGTCAATGGCGCCGGGTTGGCCTTCATCGGTCACTCCAGCGCCGGTAAGTCGACCACGGTCACCTTGCTTAAGGATGCAGCCGGGATAGGTGAGGCGCCTCCCCAGGTTGAGATCCTGTGTGATGATCGCAATATCCTGCGCCGGTGGGAGGACGGCTGGCGCATCCACGGCACGTGGAGCCACGGCACGGTGAGCGATGTATCCAATGGCGCAGCGCCGTTGTGTGCCATCTTGTTCATCGAGCAGTCCCCATGTAACGAGATCCTCCCCATTGTGGACCGCAAGGAAATCTGGAAGCGCCTGCTGGCGACTTTGATCCGCCCTATGGCGACGCCTGAGTGGTGGCAAAAGGAGCTGGATATCTTGCAGAAAGTGGTGGATGAAGTTCCATGTTATTTGATGCGTTTTGATAAAAGTGGGGCAATTGTCAAAGAGCTGCTGCGCCTGGTGAAAGATGTGCGGGGGCTGCAGGACATCGAGAGCTCGACTGCGGAATTGGGCGTGGGGTGATATATGGAAGGAGCTTATTCCCGTCGAGTCCAGCCTCACCAGTTCAGGGTTTACAAACCGGGCGGCCTGCACATGGGCAGCCTGGATATTGAGCTGACTGAGCGTTGTAACAACGACTGCATCCACTGCTGCATCAACCTGCCGGCTGGCGACCGGCAGGCTCGGGCGCGAGAGATGACCACCGACCAGGTGAGGCGCATCCTGCGCCAGGCCGCAGATCTTGGCGTTATTCGGGTGCGCTTTACCGGCGGCGAGCCGCTGCTGCGCCCGGATTTTGAAGAGCTGTATCTGTTCACCCGCCGCCTGGGGATCAAGGTCCTGTTATTCACCAACGCCCGCCTGCTGACCCCGCTTCTGGTAGAGATGTTTGCTAACATTCCTCTCCGCGCGCCGATTGAGATCACGGTCTACGGCCTGCGTCCTGCATCATATGACGCAGTCAGCCGCGTTCCAGGCTCTTTTGCCCAGTTTCGTAGGGGGGTAGAATTGTTGAGTGAGCGGAATATTCCCTATGTTCTCAAGAGCGTGGTGCTGCCTCCCAACCAGGAAGAGTTGGAAGAGTTTGAGGCCTGGGCGGGGTCTATCCCCTGGCAGGGTGACCGCCGGCCTTCTTTGGCAATGTTTTATGATCTGCGCAACCGCCGCGATGACCTTGAAAAGAACCGCCAGATAGAGCGTTTCAGGCTGTCGCCTGAGTCGGGGCTGCGCATCCTGATCAGGGATGAGGAGCGGTTTCGGAAAGAACGGGCTGAGTTTGCAGCCAGATTCATGGGTCCAGCCGGCGATCACCTGTTGAACTGCGGTATCGGACAAGGGATGACGGTCGATGCTTATGGCCGGGCGCAGCCCTGTCTTGGCATACGCGCTCCTGAGCTGACCCTGGACCTTTTTCCGCCCACAGCCGGCCTTGATGGCATTGGTCTGGGCACTGCTCTGGAACATTTTCGCAGCCTCGCCGGGTTGACCACCACCAATCCTGAGTACCTGCGCCGCTGTGCCCGATGTTTTCTTAAAGGCCTGTGTGAGCAGTGCCCGGCTAAATCCTGGGCAGAATATGGCACTCTCGATACCCCGGTAGAGTATTTATGCCAGGTGGCGCACGCTCAGGCAGTTCACCTTGGGTGGCTGCAGGAGGGGGAGCATGCCTGGGAGGTGGAGGACTGGCAGTCCAGGTTAAACGGACCCGGGGGGAATGGAGAGCAGCAGGCAGCCGGGCGCGCCCGGGCGAACAGGATGGAATTGAATTAAACAGGGTTTGATCAGGAGTAAATGCATGGATTTGGTCACGATGGATAGTGTGTGCTTTCCCTCCAAAGATGTGGTTGCGCGGATGATTGAAGGAGAAATAGTGATTGTCCCGATCGCCTCCGGGATTGGAGATGCAGAGGATGAGCTGTATTCGCTTTCTCCGACGGGACAGTCGATTTGGGAAAAACTGGATGGGGAAAAGACCCTGGGCCAGGTCGCCCAGGCGTTGGTGCAGGAGTACGAGGCCCCACTCCAGGAAATAGAAGATGATGTGCTGGGGTTTGCCAGCGAGCTGGTTCGCCGCCGCATCCTGGAGCTGAAAAACTGAGGGGTTACTCCTCAGGTGGATGATGGATGAAGCCCCTTTTACCCGCCAGGGTGAGCCTCTGCGCCTGACAAACCATGCTCAACTGGAACTGATGTGTGGGGTGATCGAGCGAGGCGCAACCTTCCGCTTCAGCGCGCGTGGTTACAGCATGCTGCCCTTTATCCACGATGGGGATGTGCTCACCATTTCTCCCCTTGATCCTCCCCTGCAGGTTGGCGCCGTGGTGGCTTTTATCCGTCCGGGTTGGGAAGTGCTGGCGGTGCACCGGGTGGTGGCGCAGAAGGGAAGTGAGTACCTGATCAAAGGGGATAACTGCATCCAGCCGGATGGGGTTATCCCGGCGGCGCAGCTCATAGGTCAGGTGGTTCGGGTGGAACGCCGGGGACGCCGGGTCGGTGGGGGGCTGGGCGCATCGGGGGCGTGGATTGCCCGTCTGTCACAGCGCGGTTTCTTCATCCGCCTGCGCTCATTTCTTGACCTGCCGCGCCGGGCAGCAGCGGCTGTGTTGTGGCGTCTGCAGAAGCTGGGGCTGTACCGCCGCTGGGCGCGCCATCGAGGTTTGCAGGTGGTTATCGATGAAGCCCGGGACGACGAGCTGGATTTGCTGGCCCAGCGATTGAACCCGGGGATCTGGCTGCCTCCCATGCGCCGGGTCCCGGAGGTTAATACATACGTGGCGCGCCTGGGAGGCGAGGTGGCTGGCATGGTGGAACTGGTGCGCCGGCCTCCTGAGTTTGGTCCGCATGCTGGCCACTGGCTCTACAGTCTGCATGTCTGGCCCCGTTATCGCGGCTTCGGGCTGGGCGAGTTACTCAGCTGCCGTGTGATCCGCCAGGCAGCGGCAGAGGGGGCGGCTGAGCTGCGCTTGCTGGTCAAGTCGAACAATACTCCGGCGATTCAACTATATCGTAAGCTGGGTTTTGAGGTTGTGGATGGCAGCGAGCTGGCAGAAGTACTTGAAAAAGATAGGCTGCTGCTGATGCGCCTTCATCTGCAGCCTGGAGATGCAATTTTTACCGGTAATCAACAAGGATGACGGATAGGATGCCAGGGCATGTGGATGGCCGGGTACCAGAAAGCAGGTGAGAGGATGACCCATACAAGCACAGGCGAGATCCAGGATTTTCATTTGTGGGATAAGCTGATCAGCAAACGCACACCGTTCTCCTTCGATCTGGAGGTAACCGCCCGCTGCAACAACGACTGCCGTCACTGCTATATTAACCTGCCGGCGGGTGATATGGAGGCGCGCGGGCGTGAGCTGAGCCTGGGTGAGATAACAGACATCGCCTCGCAGGCAGTAAAAATGGGTACGGTGTGGTGCTTGCTGACCGGTGGTGAGCCGCTGTTACGCCCCGACTTTGCCCAGATTTACATGGCTCTCAAGCGCCTGGGCCTGCTGGTTTCGGTTTTTACTAATGCCACGGCAATCCAGGATGAGCACATCCAGTTGTGGAAGAGGTATCCACCGCGGGACATCGAGGTCACTGTCTATGGCGTCACCCAGGAAACATACGAGCGTGTCACCCGCCGGGCTGGTTCATATGAAAATTTCCGGCGTGGATTAGACCGCCTGTTTGCTGCGGGGATCCGGGTGCGGTTGAAGGCGATGGCCATCCGCTCCAACCTGGAAGAACAGCCTGCAATAGCCAGGTTCTGCCGCCAGTACACCAAGGATTTCTTTCGTTTCGACCCGCAGCTCCATCTGCGGTATGACGGCAACGCTGAGCGGAATGATGAAATCCGCCAGGAGCGTCTGTCACCCGCACAGATCGTTGCCCTGGAGCAGTCGGATGAACAGCGGATGCAGGTGATCGCCGAGCACTGCAGGGAATTGGTTAACCAGGAGCTCAACCACTATGGCTGCAATCACTTGTTTCACTGCGGGGCGGGCAAAGGCAGTTTTTCGGTAAGCTATGACGGCCAGTTCCGTCTGTGCTCCGCTCTATGGGGGCCCGGGACCACTGCTGATCTGCGCCGCGTACCCCTGGCGGAGGTCTGGAACAACCTGGTGCCTCAGGTAAGGGATTGGCGCTCCTCCCGCCAGGAGTACCTGGATACCTGCCGGAAGTGCGCCCTGGCTAACCTGTGCCTGTGGTGCCCGGCACATGCATACCTGGAAAGTGGCGAGCTGGATGGCGAAACGCCGTATTTCTGCGCCGTTGCCCATGCCCGCGCTGCGGTTATCCAACAGAACTTGCCCGGGTAATCCTGAAAATCGCGCTGGATGCGCTTGACATAACTCGTACCTCCCCTGTATACTATAGCCAACCTGCCCAATCCCGTGCCGCAGAGATTTTCTGCGGCTGAGTGGTTTAAGCTGATCGACAATTTTGAAATCCATCCATGCACAGGTATGATTGAGGTGACATTGGACGAAAAGACAGACACTGGGCAGGCGCTTGAATGGCCTACGAATTATCCCGCTGATTGGATAGAAGATATTACCCTCAAGGATGGGCTGCAGGTGCACCTGCGTCCAATCCTGCCGTCGGACGCGCCGCGTTTGCAGGAGGGATTCAAATACCTTTCACCGCGCTCGATCTATATGCGCTTCTTCGAGACTTACAAGAGCCTGCCGGATGAGATGGCTCAAAGCTTCAGCAATCTGGATTACCAGGAGCGCATGGCCTTCATCGGCGAAATTGATATCGACGGGCAGAGGCGCATCATTGGGGTTGCACGGTTTGGTATGCTTGGCCCGGAAAGGCCGGGCATGGCGGAGAGTGCAGTGGTCGTTGCTGATGACTTTCAGCGCCGGGGGCTGGGATCAATGTTGGTCCAGAGGTTGGTGAATTACGCCTGTTTGCACGGAGTGCAGTCCATGCTGGCAACGGTTCACATATCAAACCTGGCGATCCTCAATTTCATCCGCAGTAGCGGGTTTCTCTTTTCACGTAAGATGTTAGAGCCAGGCGTTTTTGAGATTACCATTCATCTGCCTTCTCGAGAGAGTTTCCAGGGCAGCCTGCTAGGCCTGGCGGTGGGGGATGCGTTAGGCGCACCGGTTGAATTCATGGCGCCGGGATCTTTTCCCCCTGTCCAAGGGATGCTGGGGGGGGGAACATGGGGCCTGAAACCAGGCCAGTGGACGGATGACACCTCCCTGGCTCTCTGCCTGGCTGCAAGCCTGGTGGAGAGCGGGGGGTTTGACCCGGCTGACCAGATGCAGCGCTATACCCGCTGGTGGAAGCAGGGGTACATGAGCAGCACAGGTTTTTGTTTTGATATCGGCAATACCACACGCGCCGCCCTCGAGCAGTTTGCCCGCAGTGGCGAACCCTACAGCGGCCCGACCGATCCCTCGCTGGCAGGCAACGGATCGCTGATGCGCCTGGCGCCAGTGCCCATGTTCTACGCTCGCCGGGCGGATCTGGTCCTGCGCATGTGCGCTGACAGTTCGCGCACCACCCATGGCGCACGCCAATCGGTGGATGCCTGCCGTTACTTCGGCGGCCTGCTGTTGGCTGCGTTCTATGGTGTTGAAAAAGATGTGCTGCTCTCTCCCCGCTATTCGCCAGTACTCAATGCCTGGGAGGAAGAACCGCTGCATGAAATGGTAGACACGGTTGCTGCTGGCTCGTTCAAGCTGCGCCAACCGCCGGCGATTCGCGGGGCCGGGTACGTGGTGGATTGCCTGGAGGCAGCCTTGTGGGCATTTTACAACTCGGATGACTTCCGCAGCGGAGTCCTGCTGGCGGTTAACCTGGGCGATGACGCGGATACCACCGCGGCCGTGTACGGCCAGCTCGCCGGTGCGTATTACGGCGTGAAGGGTATTCCGGAAGAATGGCTGGAGCAGTTGTACCAACGCCCGCTGCTCGATGACTATGCTGGACGGCTGTTTTCACAGGTCTGCACCCGCTGACTGGCGTGCCAGGAAGCCCTGTTTTCATCCGTGACTCCAGAACAAATGGATTGATTTTACAGGCTGCCCCTGGGAACTGGATTTCCCATGGGCAGCCTGATCGAGCCGGTGAGATGAAGAGTCTGGACCGGTGTTACTTGAACACCAAGGGGGCGTAGAATTTAATTAACGGCGGCGGAGGAGCCATCAAGCTGCCAGTTGCCAGGCTGACGGTGATGGTGACCGTCTGTGTGGTGTGGTCGGAGGCTGCGGGGGAAATGAGGGTGACTGTTGTATCCGCACTGGTGAATGGAGGAATACCGCTGGGGTCAGCCGTAAGCGTCAGGGTAAAGGGGGCCGTCCCGCTAAAAGCATTGAGTGAAAGCCAGGGTGCAGGCGTGCTGGCAGTAAACGCCAGCATTCCGGAGCCGGTATTGCGGATGCCAACCTCGGCTGCCTGGAGGTTAGTGCTGCCGGGCGATACAGACCAGGCAACGGTGGTGGGGCTGGCGTCCAGGTTCGGGCCAGGCAGGCCCAAATCGTCATCGACGACAATGGTGATGCTGGTGGATGCTGTATTGAAGTCCGAGTCGGTGGCGGTCAGGGTGATCAGGTTCACCCCTGGCGGCAGGCTGTCGCTGGACAACTGGGATCCGCTGCCCAGGGGACCCTTCTGGGTGCTCCAACTCAGGTTTGCCGGGGGGAGGCTCCCATCTTCAAAATCCTCCGCTTCTCCTGAGAAATTGACCAACTGGCCATAGTGGATATGCAGGTTGTTCCCTGGGAGCAGGATGTGCGGGATGGGCGGTTTACTTTGCATGGTGAAGGGAGCGCTGTCGGCGTAACCGGTATTAGCTCCATCATTAGCAAGAACACGGAAGATGGCGGTGGAGCTGCCACCCAACCGGGCTGTATCCACCTGGACGCTGCTGCCCGGCGTCCCTTTTTGCAGAGGCTGGAAGGTGGCGCCGTTGTCCCGGCTGTAGAGAATGTCGAAGCTCAGCGGGTCGTTATCTGCATCGCTGGCATCCCAGGTCAGGGCGACGGTGCCGGTGACCGGTTCTGAGGCGCCGGTAATTTGTACAATGCTAACCACCGGCGGTTTTGGGCTGATATCCTGGCTGACCAGCACCAGGCTGTCCGATTGGCGGATGATCTCCACACGGGTAGTATTGGGAGCATCGTTGACGACTTCGGCAAAGGAAAGCACCTTGCCGCCCGAATCGTCAACTGGCAGCGCACTGAAATCATAGCTTGCCAGGATTGTGCTGCCGGCTCCGAGCAGGCGCAAGGTGTAGCCGCCAGGGATGGGGGTGGTGGTGCCGGAAGCATTATCCAGGCGGCGCAGGTGCTGGATGGCGGCGCTGTTGGTGCCCGAGATGATCACGCCTGAGATGCTCAGGTAGCTGCCCGGTACCAGCGGCAGGCGTTCAGGAGATGCCGGAGCTTTCAGCGCCGGCAGGGGTATGGCGTTATATAGAGCATTGTAGGTATAATCGCTCCACCATTTCGGGCTGCAGTAGCTCATATTGTCAGACCAGTTAACCCCGGGCATCAGGCGCATGGGGATGCCAAAAGCCGGGTCGCCGGTGTCGAAGCCGAGCACCGCCCCGTCATTGGAGCTAATTTGGGCATTCGGGTAGGGATAACCCGGGTCGCTGCGGCTGTGACCACAACCTTCGGTCGCCTTGGTTGCCGGATCATCCGAATTTGGGTTGGGGTGTGCCCTGCCCAGAGAGTGTCCGATTTCATGCCCGGCATACCAGTCGGCGTAGGTCTGGTCATTCTCCCATCCGGCTCCAAAGTAGGCTGGGGCAGTGTTGGGAACACCCGCCGGTCCGCTGGAAACCTTGCTGCCGCCCTCTTGCCCTCGAGGGAAGAACCCTGCCCGGTCAGAGATCATGCCATACATGAAAACATTGTCAGGGATGCCCTCCTCCTTGCGCATGGTGACCATCAGCCCATTTACATAGGCGCTGGCGCACAGGGACTTATCACCCATCGAGGCACAATCCTTGGCAGTCTGGTTGACGCGGCTTGCCAGGCCATCGTCAGCGATGAACCACAGGTTGGGTCGCAGCCCAGCAGATGGATCGGACGAGAAGCCGGGGGAGGAAGCCAGCGGAAAAGAACGGCGCAGCCAGGAGTAGGTCTGCACAATGTCCGTGGCGATCAGCGGAAAATAGTACTGGTTATTCAGGATATAACCCCAGCCTACAAACTGCACCTGCAGGCGAGGGGAAGGGGAGAAGGAGATATTGTTGAGGGTGACCTGGTTGTCACCGAAATTTGGCTCCAGAGGATAGCCGTAGGGATTGACCACACCGCGCAAGTTAATGGGGCCATTGGTCCAATCCCAGGGAAGCTCAAACAGGAAACTGTCGTTCAGAAAGTTACGGGAGGGAGAGGGCAACACGGTCAGTTTTGTCCCCACCGGGTTCACCGGCAGCAGACTGGCAGAGATGGGCGTGCCCTGCCCGTCGACCAGGTATAAGGATGCGGTCACCCCGGAGACATACGCGCTGTCAGCCTGGACATACAGGCGGACAAATGTGCGCTTGCCCCGCACCAGGCGGATCGAGTTATCTGCGCGCTGCACGGATTGGATCACCTCCATGCCGGTGGCGCGCAGGTTAATCTTCGGAAGGGCAGCTGCGTTCTTGGGCAGGCGGCGGATGACATTGTCCTCCAGCCAGAAAAGGAAATTCCCGGCCGCTTGAAGGCTACGGGCGGGGAGGCTGGCAAACACGTTTTGTTGGACAAAGAGCTCGACCGGGTTGCTGCCATCCAGGTTGGAACGGAAGATCACATAGTTATAGGATGGGAAGCAGGGCTGTGGGTTGCAAGGATTCGGCCGCCGCTCGATGAAGAAAAGGTTTGCTCCGTCGTTGATCAGGCTGGTGATGGTTGCATTGGGGTCTATGCTGGTATAGATCGTGGTTGTCGGGTCACCCAGGTTGCTGTAGACCAATAACTGATTTCCCGAAGAATAATAGACGAGCTGAGCAGCAGCAAAGAAGCTGTTGACGCTGCCAGCAATTGAACCTGCCGGAGGTCCATAATAAGTAACCATCTGTTGCAGTGTGTTGCCCACCAGCCAGTACAGGCCATAACCGTCGTTTTGCAGCCCACCGGGATAACTCCCGGCGTTGGCAATGACCTGGTTGGAGACACCAGTATATTTATTGATCTGCCACAGGCTGCCGGTGCTGGCGTATGTCAGAACATAAATATCACCACCGTCAAAGGCCAGGGAAGCCATGCCGCTGACGGCATTGCTGACCAAGGTGATCGGATCGCCAGGGCTGGCTTCTACCGGGTATTTGGCCAATCCTCCCTGACTGGCGCTCATCCAATACAGGAATGTGCCATCGGTGATCACATTGGATAAAACTTCTGACTGGTTGCAGTTCTTCTGGGCGCTGTACAGAGTGCGCTGAGGTCCGCCATAGATGGCAACCCGGCCGATTGTCTCGGTATCATTGGGAGCATTTGCCTGGGTGGGTGCAGCAGGTGGGCATGGAGAGACGCCGCTGTACCAGAACAATTTGGGATCGACCGCAAGGAAGGAAACCACCGGTCCGCTGACAAAGTAATCCGGTGTATCCTGTGGCGCATGGGGTGCATCCGGACTGCTGCGGGTTAGAAAACCACCTGGCTGTAGAGCGGCCTTATCCGTCGCGGCAAGGCGAACACCTTGCTTTTGCAATGCCTGAACAGGTTCTGGCAGCATTGCTTGGGAGAGGATAAAGGCCAGGATGGCCAGGTTGACCCATCGTGCTCTGCTCATTGGACGCCTCCATAATGGTGCAAACCGCCTATTTGTGGATAAATATAATCAACTTTACCTTAGATAAAAATTTTTGTCAATTCGACTTGTACCTTACAATGCTGTTAGCTTGCTGCGGATTATCTTTGCAAAATTGATTCCGTACGTATAATCGTGGATACGTATACCTTAGGGTGAATCAATTGTCACCTCAACAGGATTCATTAGCTTTTATTGAATGGTTGGTTATTCTTATGGGAGCAAATGACATGGCTAAGCAAGAACATCGGCGTTTCGTATCTCTCCAGGTGAAGCTTGTAATGTGGGCAGGCCTGTGCCTGTTGGTAACGGGGCTGGTGATCATCGCCTATGCATCCTGGGCGGCGCGCAATGAGGCGCTTATGTTGGGGAATGCAACGATTGAGGGGAGCGCCAGAACCCAGGCATCGAGGCTGGATGCGGAGCTGGAAGTAGCGATGGATACGGCGCGCGCCCTGGCCTTGAGCCTGGCGGCGCAGCATTCTGCCCAGAACCCGGCGAACCTGAACCGCGACCAGGTCAATTCCATGTTAAAAAATGTCCTGGAAAATAACCCGAATTTCCTGGGAGTGTATACCGCCTGGGAGCCGGACGCCTTTGATGGCCAGGATAAGCTGTACGCCAACTTGCCAGGGAATGACCAGACCGGGCGGCTGATCCCCTATTGGGTGCGTTCCGGGGGCAAGGTGGTGATGGAGCCGCTGCTGGATTACGAGACGGAGGGCGCCGGGGAGTATTACCTGTGTTCAAAGCGATCGGGCAAAGAATGTATCATCGACCCATATATTTATCCCATCGAGGGCAAGGATGTGCTCCTGGCCTCGCTGATTGCCCCGATCCTGATCGATGGAAAGTTCGCCGGGATTGCCGGGGTTGATCTATCTGTGGGTTTCCTGCAGGAAATGGCGGACCAGTTTGACCTGTTTGAAAAACAGGGGAAGATGACCATTGTCAGCCATAACGGCACCATAGCCGGGGAAACAGGGGCGAAAGACCACGTGGGTAAGCTTACCAGCGATTTCCACCAGGATTACCAGGAAGACTTGAAGCTGATCCAGGCAGGGGAAGAGCGGTTTTCCCAGATGGATAATGTGCTGGAGTTCTTCACACCAATTGCGGTGGGCAATAGCGTAACTCCCTGGTCGGTGTTGGTGACGGTGCCGGCCTCGGTGGTATCGTCCGCGGCGACCCGGCAGATGTTTGTCATGATTGGCGTGTCGATCGTGGTGGTGCTGCTCGGGCTGCTGGCGCTGTGGTTCGTGGTTCGCCGCACCGTGGTCTTCCCGATCACCCGCCTGCGCCAGGGGGCGCTGCTGCTGGCGGAGGGGGATGCCAATCTGAATGGAATGAACAGCCTGGACATTACCCAAATCGGCAGCCGCAATGATGAGATGGGAGAGATTGGACAGGCATTTATCGATCTGATCGGGTACTTCAGGCAGATGTCCGAAACCGCCTCATCCATTTCCAGGGGAGACCTGACCGGGCAGGCGCAAACTCGCTCGGCGAATGACCTGCTGGGGCATGCGTTCACCGACATGAGCCAAAACCTGCGTGAATCGGTGAGCCGGGTGCGTGAGAATGCCCTGACCTTGAAATCTGCCTCGGAGGACCTGGCGCAGTCGGCCAGCCAGGCAGGGAGGGCGACGAACCAGATTGCAGCCACCATCCAGCAGGTGGCGCGTGGATTGTCACAAGAGTCCGAGTCGCTTTCCCATACCAATTCATCTGTGGAGCAGATGGGCCGGGTGATCGACGGTGTGGCGCGCGGCGCCCAGGAGCAGGCAGCGGCAGTGGGCAAGGCATCCACCGTGGCCAGCCAGATCACCGGGTCAGTGGGTCAGGTGGCGGGCAATGCCCAGGCAGTTTCGCAAGAGGCGGCGAACGCCGCAGGGGCGGCGCGCAAAGGCTCGCAGACTGTAGAAGAGACCATTGCCGGCATGCAGCAGATCAAGGCCAAAGTGGGCGTTTCGGCGCAGAAGGTGCAGGAGATGGGGCAGCGCTCAGACCAGATCGGCGCTATCGTAGAGACGATTGAGGATATTGCATCGCAGACCAACCTGTTGGCTTTGAACGCGGCGATTGAAGCGGCGCGCGCTGGGGAGCACGGCAAAGGCTTTGCCGTGGTAGCGGACGAGGTGCGCAAACTGGCCGAGCGGGCTGGCGGAGCCACCAAGGAGATCGGAGGATTGATCAAAGGCATTCAGAAAACTGTGAACGAGGCAGTGAGTGCCATGGAAGATGGGGCGCGGGAGGTTGAATTGGGGGTGGCGCGGGCTAACCAGGCTGGGGCGGCGCTGACCGACATTCTGCGTGCTGCGGAGGCGGTACGCCAGCAGGCAGAGCAGGCGGCGTCTGCCACCCAGGTCATGGGGCGTGCGGCAGATGAGCTGGTAAGCTCGGTGGATTCGGTCTCGGCGGTAGTGGAAGAGAACACCGCCTCCACCGAGGAGATGGCAGCCTCATCGGGTGAGGTGATCCGCGCCATTGAGAACATCGCCTCGGTGAGCGAGGAGAACAGCGCCGCGGTGGAACAGGTGAGTGCGGGCGCTGAAGAGATGAGCGCGCAGGTGGAAGAGGTGACTGCCGCGGCCCAATCCCTGTCTGAAATGGCTCGCGAGTTGGAGGATATCGTCCAGTTTTTCAAATTATCCTGAGCAGAGCCGGGCGCAGCCTTTTCGCAACCGGGCTGCGCCCGACTTTTACTTTCGAACTCTCCCTGGTTTCTGGTTCTGAGTTTCTTGACACCTTTCAATATTGATAGCTTTGCTTGGATTCCATTGAAAAATAACATACAATCTGTATAATCGGGGTGCATCAGTGAAAAGGGGCGATAGCACCTTTCCCAGGAAGACATTCTAGACAATAAGGAGCCTGGTCATGGAAAAAGGGAAAAAAGGTCGATTTATCTCTCTGCAAGTGCAAATCACATTTTGGGCCGGGTTATGCTTGCTGCTCTCCGGCATCATCATTATCATTTATGCAACCCTGGTTGCCAGGCAAAACGGATTAGCCCTTGCCCGGGCAGAGATTGAAGGGCATGCGCGCACCCAGGCATCCGTGCTGGATGCTGACCTGGAGGTGGCGATGGATGCGGCGCGCACCCTGGCCCAAAGCCTGGCGGCGCAGCGATCTGCCGCAGCTCCAGCCAACCTGTCCCGGGACCAGGTGAACGCCATGTTGAGAAATGTCATGGAAACCAACCCCAATTTCCTGGGCGTCTCGACAGCCTGGGAGCCGGATGCCTTCGATGGCAAGGATCAGGAGTTCGCCAACACTCCGGGGTATGATCAGACCGGCCGCCTGGTTCCTTATTGGGCGCGCGCAGGAAACAAGGTTGTGTATTCCCCCCTGGTTGATTATGAGACCGAAGGGGCTGGTGAATATTACCTGTGTTCAAAGCGCAGTGGGAAGGAATGCATCATCGATCCATACGTTTATAAGATTGAAGGGAAAGATGTGCTGATGACTTCGCTGATCGCCCCGATCGTCGTGGATGGAAAATTCGTGGGGATGGCTGGGGTGGATATGGCGGTGGATTATTTGCAGGAAAAGGCTGACCGGATCGATCTCTTCGATAAGCAGGGTCGAATGGTGATCATCAGCAACAACGGCACCATTGTCGGGGAAACCGGGACGCCGGAGCACGTTGGCAAACAGCTAAAGGATTTCCAGGATGATTACCTGGAGGATCTGGCAATCATCCAGGATGGGAAAGAGCAGTATTCAGACCAGGGGGATGTGCTGGAACTGTTTTCCCCGGTGGCGGTGGGCAACACGGTCACCCCCTGGTCGGTGCTGGTCATGGCGCCGCAGTCGGTGGTTACAGCAAATGTCAATACTGAGATGTTTACCCTGATCGGCCTCTCGGCGGCGATGATCCTGCTCGGGTTGGTCGGTATCTGGTTTGTGGTGCGCCGCACGGTTGTTGCGCCCATCTTGCTGATCCGCCAGGGCGCGATATTGCTGTCGCAGGGTGACGCCGGGGTCACGGGGATCGACCGCAAAGATATTGCCCGCATCAATGCCCGGAACGATGAGATGGGTGAAATCGGGCGGGCGTTCAATGACTTGATCGCTTACCTTACAGATATGGCGTCTGTGGCAGCCAGCATTGCTGGAGGCAACCTCTCCAGCCAGGTGCAGCCGCGTTCGACACAGGATGTGTTGGGCCAGGCTTTTGCCCAGATGACCACCACCCTACGGCAGTCGATAACCCGGGTATCCGAGAATGCCCAAAGCCTGAAGGCGGCATCAACAGAGCTGGCGCAGGCGGCTGTTCAGGCAGGCACAGCCACGAACCAGATTGCGGCAACTGTCCAGCAGGTGGCGAAAGGACTGGCCCAGGAGTCGGGGTCGATCTCGCAAACAGCGGCTTCGGTGGAGCAGATGGGTCGTGCCATCATTGGCGTCGCCCGCGGCGCCCAGGAGCAGGCGGATGGCGTCTCGCAGACCGCATCAGCCATGAGCAAGCTCACCACAACCGTGGAGGGCATCCGCCAGGGCGCCCGCCTGCAGGCCGAACAGATGGAACAGGCAGCGCGCGCCCAGTCGGACATGGTGATGGCGGTGGCTAATGCTTCCAACGCTGCTGACCAGGTTGCCCAGGAAACTGAAAAGACCGCGGCATCTGCCGCGGATGGCACCGCCATTGCTGCCCGTACGGTTGGCGGCATGCAGCGCCTGCAGTCCACCACTGAAGAGCTCGGCCTGCGCGTGCGCGACCTGGGCAAGCGCTCGGGCCAGATTGGAGCCATTATCGAGACGATTGATGATATTGCCGCCCAGACCAACCTCCTGGCGCTCAATGCCGCCATTGAAGCGGCGCGGGCCGGTGAGCACGGCCGGGGCTTTGCGGTGGTGGCTGATGAGGTGCGCAAGCTGGCTGAACGCTCCTCTCAAGCGACAAAAGAAATTGGTGAGATGATCCGCACTGTTCAGGGTGGGGCGAATGAGACAGTGGAAGCCATGCGCCGGGCGGGCGAAGATGTCAGCGCCGCGGTGGATCTGGTCAACAAGGCCGGCAGTTCCTTCGATACGATTGCCCGGGGGACGCAGGTCTCTCGCCAGCGGGTCGACGCGATTAATGAAGCGGTTCGTCGCATCCAGGAGGCTGCTTCTACGCTGGAAAATTCAATTAAACAGGCTGCCAGCATCGCGGAGCGCAACCGCCAGGCATCTGAGGAAATGAATAAGCTGAGCAATGAAGCGGTAGAGCGCCTGGATTCAGTGAGTGCCGTGGTTGAAGAGAACACAGCAGCAACTGAGGAAATGGCTGCCAGCTCCAGCGAGGTCAACCAGGCGGTGGAGAACATTGCCTCGGTAGCAGAGGAAAACAGCGCGGCCGTAGAGGAAGTGAGCGCTTCAGCCGAGGAGATGAGCGCACAGGTGGAGGAAGTGTCGGCTTCAGCGCAATCTCTGGCCGAGTTGGCCAGGGTCCTGGATGACGTGGTCGGTCACTTCAAGCTTGCATGATGAATTTCCAGGGCGGGACCCTGGAGGCTGTCCTGTCCGCTTCCGCTCTCTTCGGGTAGTGAGGCGGACAGGGCGCGTCCCTCGCGCAGCCAGCTGCGCAGAGCGCTGATTGTCTCGCGCTGTGAGATTGAAAGGGGGACCTGCCGCTTGAGAGCAGCCGAGATGTCTTCGGTGGTGAACTCGCGCGCCTGGTTGAAGCCTTCGTACATGGCGTCGATCACCGCCTGCTCGATCTCGGCGCCGACATAGCCCTGTGACTCGCGCCCCAACCGCTTCAGGTCATAATCCTGCACCAGGCGGCGGCGCTTGCGCAGGTGGACGGTGAAAATCTCCATGCGCTCCGCCAGTCCCGGCAGGTCCAGGAAGAAGATCTCATCGAAGCGGCCTTTGCGCAGCAGTTCCGGCGGCAGGCTGGTGATATCGTTGGCGGTGGCTACCACAAAGCAGGGCGCGGTCTTCTCTTGCATCCAGGTCAAGATGGTACCGAAGACGCGCTGGCTGGTGCCGCTGTCCAGCCCGGAATGCGCCAGGGCTTTTTCCATCTCATCGATCCATACCAGGCAGGGGGCGACCGTTTCAGCCAGGCGCAGGGCGCGCCGGGCGCGTTCCTCAGATTCGCCGACCAGGCTGCCGAACAGCGCCCCCACGTCCAGGCGCAGCAGCGGCAGGCGCCACATGCCGCCGATCATCTTGGCTGTCAGGCTTTTCCCTGTACCAGGGATGCCGATCAAGGCAATACCCTTGGGAGCAGGCAGCCCATACTGGCGCGCCTCCTGGGTGAAGGCCTTCTCGCGCAGCCCCAGCCAGCGCTTGAGAACCCCCAGCCCGCCTACGTCGTCCGGCGTTTCCGTCGCCGGGTAATATTCCAACGCCTCGCTCTCGCGAATAATCTGCTGCTTGGCGTGCGAAACCTGTTCAATATCCCGGTCATCGATCACCCCATCGCTGACAATAGCCCGGGCGTATACCCGCTGCGCCTGGGAGGCGCTCAATCCCAGGGCTGCCTGCACCAGCTTCTCACGGCCCAGGGGGGTCAGCTTAACCTTCAGCCCAGGGGTATGCAGCAGGCGCTCCAGCACCGCTTCGATTTCGGCAGCCGTGGGCGCTGGAAATTCCACCACCACCGCCTCGTCGCGCAGCTCGGCTGGCAGCCTGGCGCCCGGGGTGGTGATGATCAGCGACTTGCGCCCAAACTTTAGGCGCTGCGCGGCGTTGCGCAGCTTGCGCTTGACCTGGGGGTTGCTCCAGGCTTCGTGAAAATCCTTCAGCACATACACCGTGTCCCCCTCGGCTTTTTCCACCTGTTCCAGGGCGGTGAGGGGGTCTTTTGCCACGGGCAGGGGTCCGCTCCAGCCTCCCAGCACCTGAAAACCATCGGCAACATCCCAGGCCAGGCAGGCGCGCCCGCTGCGCTCACAGGCGCCGCGTACCGCCTCCAGCGCCCGCTCCTCCTCGGATGAAACGATCACCACCAGGGTGAAACGGGCGCGCAGATATGTATCCAGCTCTTGTTCGAAGTCCATGCACTGAATTTTACCTCACCTCATAGGTCAGGTCGATAAAATCCTTCATCCCTTCGCTCAGTATTTGTTTGCCTTCCAGGGTTCCCGCCAGGCCATACAGCGCCCCGGTCTTGGGGTAGTCGTAGGGCGGGTCCTTGGCAAAGTTGACCGCCTCCCCCAGGTCCTGCACAAACTGCTCCGCCACGCCGGGGAGTGTCTGGCGCAGGGTGAGGCAAAAGTGGAAACCGGGCGGGTTCTGGCAGCCGTTCATGCGCCAGCCTTTCATTGCCAGGTAATCGTTAACATGATAGATATTTACCACGTCTGAGCCCAGGCTGAGCAGGAAGGTGGATTTTCCCAGGATTTTGAGCTCGGGGATCTGGGCGATGCCGGCGCGGATGGTGTCAGATGCGCGCATGATCGCTCGCGCCGCCTCCAGGTAGCCCTGCTCCCCCATGCTGACCATGGCTGCCCAGGTCGCCGCGCTCAAACCGGC
>CAIQIV010000762.1 GCA_903871905.1 uncultured Chloroflexota bacterium
ACCTCCGGGGTCAGGCGGCCAAAAGGAAAGAGCAGAGTATCTCGGCGGGGAAAGTAAACGATGGCGCCGTTCTCAGCCACAATGGCTTCACACAAGTCACTGAATGGCCCACCCTGGGAAAAGGAATCTAATGTACGTCCGGTGACCAGGATGATGGTAAAACCAGCCGTCTTGAGCTGTCGCAGCGTCTCCCAGGTCTCCAGATCTAACTGCCCGTTGGGATCGGAGGTCAGTGTGCCATCCAGGTCAGTAGCCAGGACCGTGAAGTGTGTGCGTCCGCCAGTTGGGGATTCATCAATCTCCTGCAGCGGCGTCTCAGGCTGGAGATGATGACCGTCCGGCGCGGGTTCGTTAAGGGTCAGGCGTACCAGCCGCAGCAGGTCTCCCAGGCGAAAGGGCTTGGGCAGATAAGCATTCGCCAACGATCGCACCTGCTCCTCCACTTTCGGCGAGCCGTAGGCTGTAATCAGAATGGACCGCAGATCGGGAGAGGATTGGTGAACTTCTTCCAACAGATCCAATCCGCTCATCCCAGGCAAACGCAGATCAGTGATCAACAGGTCAAAATGCACTTCGCGCAGACGCTGCATGGCAATTTCAGCGGATTCAGCCACCTCAACCTTGAAATTATCGCCATGCGACAGGGTCAATGCCCGATCCAATGCGCGCGCGACCCCCAGGGAATCCTCGACAATCAGGATCTGCGCTTCACTCAACGACCACCCCCGGCTCTATTGCCGCTGTCCATTCCACCGCCGATATAGATCCCACCGGGATGCTGAACGCATTCCGTGGGCAGGCAAATGGAGAAACATACCCCTTGTCCATCCGGCAGATTCTCTGCTATCAGCCGGCCCCCATGCTGTGCGATGATATTCTGGCTGACAAACAAGCCCAGGCCGTTGCTGTCACGCTTGGTGGTAAAGAAAGGCTCAAACAGGTGCTCCAGGTCGTGTTTGGGGATCGCTGGACCGGTGTTGGTCAAAGACACAGTCACCTCATTCCCGATGCAGGAGGCATGGATACGCAGAATACCGCCCGTTCCCATTGCTTCCAATGCATTCAGCACCAGGTTCAGCAGCACCTGCACCATTTGCGATGGGACGACTGTAACCAATGGCAGGTCAGCCGGAAGGATAAGCATCACCTGCGCCCGGATGCGGTGGATGGCATCGCCAGCCAAAGCCAGAGCCTGGTCCACCAGGTTCCTGATGCTGGTTGGGGTGAACTGGCTATCCTGGGCAGTGCGGGTAAAGCTCAGGATGCGCATGGAAATTTCACTCAGCCGATTGACCTCCTGGCGGCAGAACCGCAGGCTTTCATCGCGATCCTCAGGGGGTAGATCAAAATCCAACACCAATTCCAGGTGACTGTTGATCGCCTGGAGTGGGTTCTTTATTTCGTGTGCCAGTTCCGCCGCCATGTGCCCCATCGCAGCCAGACGCTCGGTACGCAGCATATACTGTTCCATACGCTTGTGCTCGGTAACGTCGCTCAGGATTCCCTGCAGGTGAGTGACCTGGCCATCCGGGCTGCGCCGGACCCAGGTGTTATCCTCCAGCCAGCGCGGCTCACCCTTACGGGTAAGAATCCGGTACTCCTGGACAAAATGGGACTGCCCCTGGGCAAGATACGCGCGGATCTCCTCAGCCACACGAGCAACATCTTCAGGGTGGATGATCTCAGCATACAGGATCTTGCCGCTGGTAAACTGGCCTGCCTCGTAGCCAAACTGAGATATGTTCTCCGTAACAAAGTCAACCGGCCAGCCTTCCTGGTTGCGCCACAAGAAGGCAATCACATTGCTGTTGGTAACAATAAACTCCATTTCCTTGAGACGAAGCAGGGCATTTTGCAGCGCCTTCTCCATCTGCTTGCGTCGAGAGATATCCTCCACCACCGAAATGAAATACCGGACCTCTCCTTTTGAAGAGCGCACCAGGGACACGGTCAGGTTAACCCATACCTGCCCGCCATCCTTGCGAATATAACGCTTTTCCATCTGGTAGCTGCGGCGTTCATTCGCCAACATCTGGCGCACATACTCAAGATCTGCGTCCAGGTCCTCTGGATGGGTAATATCCTGGAAAGTCCGCTCCAGCATCTCAGATTGGCTGTAACCGGTGATTTCGCAAAAGCGCTGGTTGATGCGCAAGAAGGTCCCCTCTGGAGAGACGTGGGCAATGCCAACCGCTGCCTGCTCAAAGGTACGCCGAAACCTCTCCTCACTTTCTTGCAGAGCTTTTTGAGCTTTCTTGCGCTCTGCAATCTCCCGTTCCAGGTCAATGCGCGCGGTCTCAGCCGCCTGAGCACGTGCTTGCGCCTCCATCTCCCGCAAATGAGTGGATTCAATCAGGCTGTGCTCGGTGAGATCGTGGATGTAAGCAATGAGCCGTTTCTCACCCTCTACGGTAATCAGGCGCAGGGTGACCTCGCACGGAAACTCACTGCCATCCTTGCGCAGGTTGACCGCCTCCAGGCGCAGCTTGCCCTCGCGAGACACCTGGGTGACAAGGCGCGAGAGGTTGGCACTCACCGCCCGGGGGACCAGGTCGGTTACCTTGAGCTGGGTCAGCTCCTGTCGAGTATAACCAAAGATGCGGCATGCCGCTTCGTTGCAATCCAGGATGTTTAACTTGAGATCTTCAATCAGGATGGCATCCCCGGCAGCTTCGACCAGGGCATGATACTTTTTTTCACTCTCGCGCAGCGCCTCTTCGGTATGCTTGCGTTGGGTGATATCTGTGATAAAGCCATCATAAGCTGTCACTCTGCCTTCGGCATCCAGCATTGGGATCACGATATTGCTGACCCAGCGCAGGCTGCCATCCTTGTGCCAGATGCGGTGCTCAATGGGACCCGGCAGCTCGCCCGCCCGCGTCCGGCGGGCCTGGTCAATCACCGCCTGGCGGTCGCTGCGATGCACCATGTTAATCCACAAATTTTTATCGCACTGGTACTCTTCCGGGGAATAACCCGTCACTCGCAAACAGCCCGGGCTGTGCGTGGTGGAAACAGCCTCACCATTCTTCACCTGCACCGTATACACATAATCGGTGAGGGATTCGACCCAACGGCGATAGCGCTCCGCGTCGGCGGGTGGCTTTGGTTCTTCAAAGTGGGAATTATTCTCGTTCATTCATACAACATTATAGACTTATTTACACCCTTGATCAACCATGAGTGTCGGGTTTTCCTCTCTAATAAATAAAGAAATGAGTGAGGAAAGAGAACCGATTACTATACAATTATTATTTTATTATCAATATTGGATATAAATATTTATTGACCACCCCGCCATGTTCTGCTAAAATCCAGCCCAACATGAAGAAAAGAGGGTATCTGGAACAAAATCGGGGAGGCAAAGCCCCTGGTTTCATTTCAGCAAGACCATCGGGATATTCTTATTCCATCCTGTTCGTCTGGGCATTGGCTTTGATACTCTCCGCGCGTCTGGTCAAAGCCAACGAGCTGGACTTTCAGGAACCTCTGCCCCCATCTCCGGTTCCATCCGAGGCGGTACAGCAGCTCCCTCAGGATCCAATCCGCCTGTTCTTACCATCGGTGCTGCACAATTTCAGCACGTCCATAACCACCGGAGGGGGAAATAAGAAAACCCCTCCTCCCCGAGTCACCCAGACTCCCACGTCCACGCCATCCCTGACCGCCTCCAACCAGCCATCTGCTACATCCACTCCTACTCCATCCAACAGCCCCACCTCGACTGCCACCGCAACTCCCAACCCGATATCGACATCGACATCCACACCCACCCAACCCGGCGCGGCTACATCTACCTCATCTGCCACAGCGACCAGCCTGTTGTCCCCAACCCTCACTGCGACTTCATCCCCGACAGCTACCCCGTCTCCCGCCTCCAGCTCAACTGCCACGGCGACCAGCCTGCCGTCCCCAACCTTCACTGCGACTGCCACCCCGACACCCACCCCATCCCGCACCGCGACGGCGACCAGCCTGCCAACCCCAACCCTCACCGCGACGGGCACCCCGACACCCGCCCCATCCCGCACCGCCACGGCGACCAGCATGCCATCCCCA
>CAIQIV010000763.1 GCA_903871905.1 uncultured Chloroflexota bacterium
AGGCGCGCTGAGCCTGTCGAAGCGCATCCAGGGCAGGCAGTCTTCGACAAGCTCAGACTGCCTGCCCTGCTTTGCCCAGCAGCCCGGGCAGCTCGTCCTCCCGGGTCTTCTCCAGCCACTCCCACACCGCCATCACGTTCTCCTGGAACGTGCCGCCGGGGACAAATTTCTGGTCAAAGAAAGCCGAGCCGATGGTAAAGCCCCACGCCCCGGCGTCCCACACCTCGGCGATGCGCGGGAAGGAGGCGATGCTGCCCGCCGAGACCAGCGGCACCCGGGTGGCGCGCACCACCTGGCGCAGCAGCTCCGGCGCATCCCCCACGTAGCGGTAGGTCAGCAGGTCCAGCCCCGCCGCCCCCTGGGTCTCCAGCCAGCGGGCGTGATTGGCAATCTCCTCGATGCTGCCGTCCAGGATCGAAGGGTGGTCAAAGACGTGCCCCGGGAAGGGATAGTAGCGGGTGGTCTTCCCCTGGAGATAGTCGCGGATCGAGTCAAAGTACACCGTGCCCATCAGGATGTCGAAGCCAGCCTCCACGGCGATGGCTGCCCCGCGCAGCCCCTCCTCTTCCGACAGGCTGACCACCTCCAGGTAGGTGGTCTTGCCGGCGTCCTTCATCAGCCCCACCAGGCGCTTCATTTCATCCACCGGCAGGCCAACATCCTTAAAGCCCCAGTGGGTCACCGGCGAGCGGCGCATGGAGGTGAACAGCTCCACCCCGTTCTTCACCGTCTCATCGTTGTAGGTCAGCATGACGATCAGCTCAGGTTTCATGATTGCATCCATCCTTTCAATAACTTTAGATTAACTGCACAGCGGCCAGCACTCCTGCCACAGCGCCTCCCGGTCCCAGCCGAAAAAGATCAGCAGGTCGCCCAGGGTCAGGCGCTTGCGCATCAGCGGGGCGTTCAAGTAGGCAAAGTGCACCTGCGCCGGGCTGGCAGGCGGGTTGAGATCGGCGAAGCGCAGCGGCGCCTGGATGGCCCTCAGGATGGCCTGCAGGCGCTGCGGGGAGGTGGTCATCTGCTCCAGGCGCAGGCGCAGCGCAGGCCAACCGGCCAGGCAATCCTGCAGCGCTTCCCGCTGCCCGGACCAGCGCTCCAGCTTCTGCCGGTAATCTGACCAGCACTCCCGCCCGGCCCTGCCGCTGGGGTCGATGGTAAAGAAGGCCGCCTCGATCTGCGCCTGCATGGCGGGCTCTGGCGGGTAACAGGTCTCGATCTGCACCGCCTCGGGGCGGAAGTCGCGCAGGAAGGCCTGGTACATCCCCGCCCCCAGCACCGAGGCCAGCGCCACCTGCAGCCCGTGCGGCGCCAGCGGCAGCCCTTCCACCTCCGAGAACATGTCCAGCACGTGCGACAGCACGTGCTCGTAGCCCGACATGGGGGTGGTGGCGTGCGCCAGCGACATGGCCAGACCGCCCAGCGAGATCAGCTTGGCCAGCAGAGCCATGCCCGCGGGGGTGCGGTCGTGGAAGGCGGCGGCGTTGTGCGCCAGGATCTCGTCCAGCGGGCCCAGCAGCGCCGCCGGCAGCTCGTTATAGCTGGGGTCCATACCCAGGCGGTAGGCCAGGTACCAGTCCGGCAGGCAGACGTAAGCCGCCAGCAGGTCACCCACGCCCGCCAGGGTCATCTCCAGCGGGGCGTCCTGCAGGGTGGGCAGGTCGCACACCAGGGCGTCGGCATAGCGCGACGGCAGGGTGCGCTTGACCCCATCTACGAACACCGGCGCCATGTCCGAGGTGAAGGCGCTGACCGAGTTGGCCGTCTGGTAGACGGCGAAGGGCAGCTGCGGCCCGCCGGCCTGGTGGTACAGGTAGCAGGCGTGCTTGGTCACGTCGGTCACCACCCCGGAGCCCAGGGCCAGGGCGATGCACCCCGGATGCAGCCGGCCCTGCACTGCGCCGATCTGCAGCATGTCGGTGTGCACCTGCCCGCTGGCGTCCGGCTGCAGCACCAGCGGCTGGGCTTCCCAACCGGCGAGGCGCAGCCGGGAGAGGACCAGCGGCTTGAGGTCGTCTGCGCCGCGGCGCATCGGGGTGGGGTCCATCACCACCAGCACGGGGGAGGCGCCGGATGGGTCAAGCTGGCGCAGGATGCCGGGCAGGCGCTCCAGCCCATCCTCGGCGATAACCATCCAGCGCAGCGGGATCTCGTCGCCATGCGGGAAACCGGGCAGCCGGCGCACCGCATCCCAGAAGGCCTGGTTGTCGGCGGGGTCATAACGAAGGTTCATCTTGGTGGCAGTCCCTTTCCATTTGCCAAAGTTCAGGCGGACGCCCTGCCGGCCTTCAGCCGGGGAGGCGGGCAGCCTGCTCAAACACGGGCAGCAGCGCAAAGTACGCCGCCCGGTAAACCTGGTACAGATCGTCATAGCGGCGCTGCGCCGCCGGGTAGTGGAGTATATTATAATGGTCAAAACTTCCATTGGAGGCGTCCAGGTGAACCTGGAATTCAGCGGCGAAATCTTCTACTGGCGCGGCCCCTCCCCTTTCTACTTCGTCACCGTCCCGGAGGCGCAGAGCAGTGAGATCAAAACGGTCGCCAGCCTGGTGACCTATGGCTGGGGGGTGATCCCGGTCCAAGCCCGCCTGGGCAGCACGGAGTGGAAGACCTCCCTGTTCCCCAAGGAGGGCCGCTACCTGGCGCCGATCAAAGACAGCGTGCGCAAGGCAGAGGGTGTGGACGCCGGCGACCGGGTGACCATCCGGCTTGAGATCCGCATCGGCCGGTGAGGAGAACCAGGAGACAAGCGATGATCCATCTTGATAACGACATGCTGTGGCGCCAGTTTGGCGCAGCCATCGACATGCTGGACGAGGCCCTGCGTGACTGCCCGGATGAGCTGTGGGAAGAACGGCTGTGGCAGGACCAGCCGGACCAATGGGTGGCGGCGGGCTTCTCAACCTTCTGGTACCTGGGCTACCACACCCTGTTCTGGCTGGACCTGTACTTGAGCGGGGCGGAGCAGGGTTTTTTCCCGCCGGCGCCCTTCGACCTGGTGGAAATGGAGGAGGGAGAGAGCCTGCCGCGCACCTACACCCGGCAGGAGCTGCTCGGCTACCTGGAAGACTGCCGCAGCCGCTGCCAGGAGACTCTGCGCGCCATGACCAACGAACAGGCAGGTCACCGGCGCCGCTTTGCCTGGGGCGAGGTGAGCTATGCCGAGCTCCAGCTCTACAACCTGCGCCATGTGCAGGAGCACGCCGCACAGTTGAGCATGTTCCTGGGTCAGCAGGCAGGCAGAGGCGCCGGTTGGACAGCCCGGGCAAAATAGATATTCCCTGAACAGCCTGTACGGCGCTTCCGGCGGACCCTGGGGGATTGATTTTATGCTGATTATTTTGTATCATATTAACAGGCAATCTTATGCAACCGGTAAAGGTTTGGCAGGATCGCAATACCGCCTGACCATCACGCAAATTCTCGAAGTTCCACCGACTTTAAGCAGGGGATATCCGTTGTAGCATGCCAGGTACTCCATAACACACAATATCTGCACTTTACCAACCCATCGAAAGCGAAAGGGGGCTGCGCGTGGCGATTGTGCAGCGCTTGAGGCGGATAGCGTCTGGTTGAAGGTTTGAAAGAGGCATCTGGTATGAATAAGAATGGGTCTCTACAGCGCCTGAATCCGGGGAGCGTTTTGGCACGCCTGCCCAAAAGCTCTGCCATCCCTGTGATTTTTCTTGGCTTGATTGGCATCATCGGGATCGGACTGATCGTCTCGGCAGCGGAAAGCCGGGTTGCCGAGCCGAACAGGCCCGCCGGTCAAGATGAGGCAGGCTGGAGGGCAGCGCGGCGTGCGCCTGGCCCGGTCACCACCCTGAGCGGGGATGAAAAACACCCGGCAATCGATTACAACCTGCAGATTAATTCCTACCTGGTGGCCTGGGAAGACCAGCAAACGGATTACAGCATTTCGGGGATGGTTGTCGGCGTAGACGGCATCCCTCGCAGCGATCCTTTTAATATTTCTGAGCCATCCCCGGATAAATGCCTGGCCCCCGATATCGTTTGCAACCGTCAAACAGGCGAGTGCCTGGCTGTGTGGGAGCATGCCCTCGAGGAGGGGCTCATCCACGATATCATCGCCCGGCGTGTGGAGGAGGATGGATCCCCTGCAGGTTCAGCGATCAGCCTCACCGCCAGCCTGGGGTATGCCACCTCCCCTGCGGCGGCATACAATCTAAAAACTGGTGAATGGCTGGTGGTGTGGGATCGAGCACAAGAGGTGCACGATCGGGATATCGAGGCAGCCATCCTTGACGGCGAGGGGAACGTGCAGGCCAGCTTTACCATTGCCCAGGGTACAGATGACCAGGCAAACCCCTCGGTTGCATTTGGATCCAAATTTGGCGAATACCTGGTGGTGTGGGAAGACAGGCAGTTCACGAGTGAGAATCCGAACCTGGCCGCGCAGCGGGTGGGCGGGGACGGCTCCCTCGTGGGAAATCCACTGCCCGTTTCAACCTGGGAATACGAACAAATCAACCCCCGGCTGGATTACAATCCGGATTTGGATGAGTTTATGGTGGTATGGGAAGATCACCACTGGGCCTGGGGGGCTGCCGCAGATATCTACGGGCAGCGGATCAGCGCAAAAGGCGGTCTGGTGGGTGGAAACTTCGGCATCTCCTGGGAGGGGAGCGAGCGGCGACTGAACCCGGACATTGCGTACAAAGGCGAGACCCAGGAATACCTGGTGACCTGGGAGTACGAGACCACCCAGAGCGATCACGATGTTTACCAACGCCGGGTGAGTAAGGAGGCGAAACTGCCCGCCTCTGAGGCGCCCATCACGAATTTAAACAGTTGGGAGGGGCTGCCGGCGCTGGCCAGCGGAAGTGAGCTGGCTTTCCTGGTCGTGTGGGAGGATTATCGCAACCA
>CAIQIV010000764.1 GCA_903871905.1 uncultured Chloroflexota bacterium
CATCTCGCTGGCGGGCAGCCTTCTTTTGAGCATTCCAATTCGGACCATAATCATTGGGGTCATTTCGCCACAAACCCTGCTGGCGGAGGATCTCCACCGTTTCATCAGAAAGCGCCAGCCAGTAACCCACCGTCCGCAGCTCTGTAGGCGGCAGGGTGATCTCTGTCAGCCCAAGCTGCTCGTGGGTGAACCAACGAATTTTCCGAAACCCGGTAAGCTGACGGGTAACTGAGATTTCCCCAAAGGATCGCGAACCACCCTGCACCAGGGTAACCTGTCGCAGTTCAAGCAGTGCCACCGTTGTGTCCTGCCGCGGCTCCGTGTAATAGTCCACCTGGCAAGGGGACAACCTGGCCAGGTGGTTCTCCAAATCCAACTCCTCAACGCAGTAAGCCCTGGCCTCGTGCAAATAGATCGCTCCCGGGTGCACCATCCAATAAGCACTCTCCCGATCCACCTCGCCAATCACCCGCGGCCGGACGGGTTCCTGAACCTGGAGCACTACCCGATCTGCAGAAGAACTGCGCAAGGAGACCCCTTGAGCCGGGTACTCATCCGCCATCCAGAAATACTTCTGCAGGCTCTCGTCAGCCCGGGGGGATGAAGCATGCAAAACGCCCTGGTCAGCCAGGAAATCGAGAAAATGGGCCAGCACCTGCGGTGGAATATCACCAAACCAGTCATTCTGATTGAAAGCCAGTTCAAACCCAGCGCAGCGAATATGGTTCAGCAGGATCACCAGATTATCCGGATTAATCAAGCCAAATTCCGGCGAGCGGCCGAAAAGATATTCAGGATGAGATACCAGGAACTGGTCCAACGGATCTGCCGTGGCAATCAACACAGCCAGTGACTGTTCCAAACCGCGACCTGCGCGGCCTGCCTGCTGCCAGGTCGAAGCGATCGTACCCGGGTACCCTACCAGGATCACGGCTCCCATCGCACCAATATCTACACCCAGCTCCAGGGCGGTGGTGGCAACCACGACCTTCACCAGCCCTGTGCGCAGTCCCTGCTCAATTTCTCGCCGTTGAGCTGGTAGGTAACCACTGCGATAACCGCGAATACTGATCTCCAATTCACCCGGGAACCTCTCGCGCAGATGGGTGAGCAGGATTTCCACCGCCTGGCGTGAGCGGGCAAAGATCAAGGTCTGGATCCCGTGATGGAGCAAATCATCTGCCAGGTAGACGCTTTCCTGCAAAGCGCTGCGCCGTAAGCCCAATTCGGGGTTGACCACCGGTGGATTGTAAATGAAGAAGTGCTGCTCACCTCGGGCTGAACCATCTTCAGCGATGAGGACCACCTGCTCGCCAGTCAGGTGCGCAGCCAGCTCCCGTGGATTAGAGATGGTGGCCGAAGTCAGGATGAACTGCAGCGGTCGTTCGATACCATACATCAGCCGGTAATGGCTGACAATACGTTTCAAGCGGCGGATCACATTGGCAACATGCGAGCCAAAGACCCCGCGATACATATGCATTTCGTCCAGGACCACAAACTGCAAGTTGGCGAGGAATTCTACCCAGGCAGTATGGTGAGGTAGGATCCCGGTATGGAGCATATCCGGGTTGCTCAAGACCAGTTTGGAATTTTTTCGAATCCCCGGGCGTTGGTGTGAGGGTGTATCCCCATCATAGATCGCAGCGAACCCCGTTGGGGGGTGGAAGAAACCATTCAGCTTGGTGAACTGATCCTGAGCCAGCGCTTTGGTGGGAAACAAGAACAAAGCCCTGGCGCTGACGTCCGACAGGAGACGCTGAAAAACAGGCAGGTGGTAACACAGCGATTTACCGCTGGCGGTTGCGGTGGCAACCACCAGGCTGTGGCCATCTTCAACCTGTTGAAAGGCTGCAGCCTGATGGGAATATAACCTCTCGATCCCCCTTTGTTGCAGCGAGTCAACCAGATATGGGAGAAGGCTGGCTGGGAAGTCCACCAGTCGAGGCTGGCGTGCTGGCATTCTCTGCCAGGTTGAGATATTCTGGGTTAGCTCTGGCCTTGACTGCCACGCGTAGATAAGTTCTTCTACAGCCATGTTGGATGACTACCCCCCGGTAATGGAAAAGAGCTCCTCATACAAAGGCTTGAGCTGCTGGTACATGCGCAGATAAACCTTTTGATACAGCTCATCATAAATATGGTTGGTCATGTGATCTGGCTCAAATATCTGCCCCTTGTGCGTCATCGCAGACACAGCGCTGGCGAAATCAGGGTGCAGACCCAGGCCAACCGCCGCGTCAATCGCCGCACCAAGCCCCGAAGCTTCGTAAACATGTGGGCGGGCTGTGGGCAGACCAAAGATGTCCGCGGTGATCTGCATCGCCTGGTCACTCTGGCTGCCCCCGCCGGCTACCCGCAGTTCGGTGATCCGTATACCACTTCTGTGCATCGTGCGTTCAGCCCCCTCGCGCAGGGCGTAACCCAGACCCTCGAGGATGGAACGGTAAAGGTGGGCACGGGTATGGACATCTCCAAACCCGATGACCGCACCCCGCGCCTCGGGACCAGGTGTCTTTAAGCCTGGAGACCAGTAAGGCTGAAGCAGCAGACCCTGGCTCCCCGGTGGAATATTCTTCACCAGCTCATCGAAGAGCTTCTCCGGCTCTGTTTGCTGCTCCTCCGCCTTTAGCTGCTCCTGAAAGCCAAACTCGCGGATAAACCAATTGATCATCCAAAAACCACGAAAGATTTGCACTTCCAGGTTGTAGGCACCAGGCGCCGCTGCCGGATAGGGGGGGATCAAGGGTATAACTTCAATATATTTTTTATGGGTGGTGTTGATGGTGGCCGTAGTGCCATAACTCAAACACCCAATATTGGGCTCCAACCCACCGGCACCCAACGCCTCGCAGGCCTTGTCAGAAGCAGCGGCAATGAGGTGCAGGCCAGCCGGGATGCCGGTTGCTTCGGCCGCTTCGGCTGTGATTGTTCCCAAAACAGCCGTAGGGGGCAGCAGATCGGATAAGATGGAGCGCGGCATGGGAACGGCCTGCCATTTCCAGTCAAAGGAAGATGACCAGCGCTGGTGTTTATAATCGAAAGGCAGATATGCGACCTGGCAGCCGATCGAATCGATGTAGCTCCCCACCAGGCGGTATGTCAGGTACCCTGACAGAAGCAGATACTTGTGCGTATTCTTCCAGATTTCGGGTTGGTAGGTTCTAAGCCAGTTTGCCTCTGCCTGGGACTGCAGATAAGCAACCGTGCGAGCCATGCCCGACAGGCGAAAAGCCAATCCCCACAGCCCTCGCAGCGGGGGCAAACCCCGGGTGCGCCTTTGATCCAGCCACAGGATGGCAGGCCGCAGCGGCTTGCCATCCCGGCCCAGGTTGATGACGGTACCTCTTTGAGTGGTCAGGGTGAAACCTGCCAGGCGCTGCCGCCAGGAAGCTGCCCCCGGGGCACTGGGCTCCTGGCTCCAGAGCAGCTGGCATGCATCGCACACCGCCTGCCAGAACACTTCTGGATGCTGTTCAGCTAATCCTGGCGCGGTTGAAAAATATGGCTCAATCGGAATGCGCGCTCGCTGGACCAGGTTTCCCTGCAGATCGAACAGCAAAGCGCGCACACTCTGCGTTCCATTATCAATCGCCAGGATCAGGTCTTTATCCATTTACCGCTCAGGATTTATCATGAGTTTCCTGGCCCAGGAAAAAGCCCAGTCCCAGGATGCCCGGTCCTCCGTGCGTGACGATAGCCGGAGGCATATTGAATACCGGCACCTCCGACTGTCCCACCAATCTCGCCATTTCAGCCGCCAATTGATTCGCTTCATCCAACACCCCCGAATGCAAGACACTCAGGTGACCTTCCCCACCCCTGGGAAATTGTTCCAGGACGATCTGTTTCAGGCGCGCCAGGGCATGTTTATGGGTACGTTCTTTCTCATAAGGATCTACCCGACCATCTTTGAGCTGCAGGATTGGCTTGATTTGCAAGATGCTTCCCAACAATGCAGATGCTCCACCGATTCTCCCCCCGCGCTGCAGGTATTCAAGGGTTGCCACCAGGAAGTAAATCCGGCAGCGACGGGTGAGGTCTTCCAGGCGCCGGACGATCTCATCAGCGCCGATCCCTTCCTCGTTCCACTGCGCCGCCAGTTCCACCATTTTGCCTAACGGGCTGGCAATCACCCGCGTATCGATCACCCGGATATCCAGGGACGGGAAATCTCTCGCCGCGACGATGGCCGACCGTACTGTTCCACTGACTTCAGCCGATGGATGGATGCACAGGATAGGATCTCCGCTGCCTGACAGGCGCTGAAACTCCTCCGCAAACAGTTCAGGAGGTGGGGCAGCAGTCTTGGGGGGAACAGACATGGTCCTGAGCTTGTCCATGAATGTGTCATAATCGATCTCAACCCCTTCTAAATAAGACTTGCCCTCAATATTAATCACCTGGGGAATAACCGGGATATGATATTTTTCCGTCACTTCTTTCGGTAAACAAGCCAAAGTATCTGCAATAATATGAGTCAAGATAACAGCCTCCTCCACAAGAATGCTTCGATGATACCATGATACGCGCTTTTTAAATAATTCGCATCAAACATTACAATTATCACAGGGATTAGTGACTATCATCTCAATTGACATCTCATTCCCCGTGTGTTACGCTTATAGCCGTTATCGCAGAAATTCTAGACAAATCCAATCTAGAAATACAGAATAGGAGAAAATATCATGTCCATGAAGATTACAGACGAATGTATTGCCTGCGGCGCATGCCCTCCAGACTGCCCGACTGAAGCAATCAGCGAAGGCGATATCTACGTGATCGATCCCGATAAGTGCGTTGAATGCATCGGATACCACGATTCTCCCCAATGCGTGGCTGTCTGCCCCGTTGAGTGCATTATCAAGGCTTGATTTTTCTGGTTAGCAATTGAATTTGTGAAATCAAAAAACGCCCCTTTGCTGGGGCGTTTTTTGATCAGATCAATCCCTGGACCATGTGAACGATGCGGGTCCAGTCAGTGGACAAAATGGTGGTACATGCCAGGGCGAGGAAGATCAAGGTCAGCAGACAGCCGCATCCACAGCCGGTACACGAGCAGCCACGCCCAAAACCGAAGGTATCCTGCAGCCAATCAAACAACCAACTGAGGAAACTCAGTTTCAATATTCCCATCAAACAACCATTACGGTTCATCTCACACTCTCGTCTTCGATTCAGAATTTACTACAACCACATACGGAAATCGAAGCGTTTTGTTGCAAGAACGGAAAAGCCGGGGGTGTCAGCCTGGGGCTTGAGTTACACTCTTCCTCGTAGAGCCAGTCCAGAGAGATATGACCACCCCCAACACAGCTACAGCCGAAATCATCATAAAGCTGGCCTGGATTGCAGAAAATAAAGTTGATGCCTCTGATGGTGCTAACTGCAGTACCGAATTGAACACCGCCCCCGCCAACCCGACCCCTAATACCATCCCTACATTTCGCGAAGTCGCCAGGATCCCTGCAGCAATGCCCTGCCGGTTGCGCGGCGCAGCGCCCATGAGTAAGCTGTTATTGGGTGAAATGAAAATCCCTATCCCCATACCGGTAAGCGCCAGGCCAAAGGGGATGGAAATCAATGGAGTGCTCGCCTCCATCCGGGAGAGAAAGCCGGCCCCTACAGCGATCACCACCATTCCCAGGGTTGTCAACCAACGTGTGCCAATGCGGTCAGAGAGTGTACCACTGATAGGGGCAACAACGGCCATCACGATCGGCATGGCTGTCAACACCAGACCGGTCTGTGAAGCACTGAGTGTGCGCCCTTGCATCAAATAGAAGGGCATCAAGAACATGATGCTGTACACACAGATGTAATTCAGGACCGCGCTGACTATAGCGCCGGAAAATGCTGGGACGGAAAAGAGTTTCAGATCCACCATTGGCCAGGGTGCATGGCGCTCAATCCACAGGAACAACCCCCACAGGATACCTGATGCAGTCAAACCAACCAGGACAGCCAGCGAAAACCAGCCCCAGCGGTGGCCCTGATTTAAAACCAGCAGCAATAGCGTCAGACCTACGATCAACGTCAGCGCCCCACCCAGGTCAAAGGTTTCTTTTCGCTCTCCAATCTCATCCCTGGGAACAAACCTTAGAGCCAGCAGCAGCGCCAATACGCCAACAGGTAAATTGATGAAGAATACATAGCGCCATCCAAATTGGTCCGTCAGCCAGCCTCCCAGCGATGGGCCTACAGTCAGTCCAAGATAGGTCATGGTTGCCTGGATACCCAAAGCCTGTCCCCGCTGCGATCCGGGAAAGCTTTTGGTCAGGATAGCCGGTGAATTTGCCGAGAGCATCGCCGCGCTAATAGCCTGCAGGCCGCGAAAAACCACCAGCATCGCAACCGATTGGGCTATACCGCACAGCATCGAGGTAAAAATGAAACCTGCAAACCCACTCAGGTAAATCAAGCGGTGGCCGCGCAGATCACCGAGGCGCCCAAAGATGGGCAGCAATCCGCTGACCCCAAGAAGATAAATGATCACGATCCATTCCACCACCTCCACCCGCGTATCGAAGGTGCTGCGAATCACGGGCAATACCGTGTTCACCACACTGGTATCCAGTGCAGACATGAATGTACCTACCCCAATCGTGATCAGAACCCACCATTTTTGCTGCATAACCTGGCTTCTCGATAAAGGGAGCTCCTGGTTCAGGAAAGGACAAGGCGATCGAGAATGCTGGTCCCGTGGTAGATGCGGCTGATAATATCTGCTAATAGAGGCGCTACGGAGATAATCTCAATCTTGGGGTGCATGCGGTCAGGCGGGATAGGGATCGTATTGGTGACAAGCAGCTTCTCAATTCGCTCTTCCCGATCCAGAATTTGCAGAGCAGTTGGCAGTAAAACCGGGTGAGTGATGGAGAGGTAGGTGTTCCCTTCTGCCCCCCGCTCATACAGCGATCCCAACTGCTTGAGCACGCTTCCACCTGCGATGATATCGTCAATCAGGATTGGGCGACGTCCTTTGATATCACCCACCACATGCGTAGCCACTGTATTTTCATAACTCAGACGCCGCTTGTGCATCACCACCAGGGGCAAATTGAGCAGCTCAGCATAACGTCCCGCCAGGCCTGCCCGCCCCACATCCGGGCTGACCACAGAAGCATTATGGAAATTGCGCTTCTTGAAGTATTCGGCCATTAGGGGCAAGGCCGAAAGCGGATCAACCGGGATGTTGAATAAACCCTGCGTGGCCCGGTTATGGATATCCACATAAATTACCCGGTTGGCACCCATGGACTCTAGCAGGTTTGCCACAACCCGCGCGCTGATGGCCTCACGACCACTGGCCATGCGATCCTGCCGGGCATAGGGGAAGTACGGGATTACAACACTCACCCGGTAAACACTGGCCCGACGGAATGCATCCAAATACAGCAGCAACTCCATAAAATGGTCGTTAACCGGGCGCGAGCACGGCTGCACCAGGAAAACATCCATATCTCGTACAACTTCATCCAGCGAAACATGGATCTCGCCATCTGGCAAGATCCGCGTGGTAGATTTTCCAAGTGACACCCCTAATAAGTCTGCTATCTCCTGGGCAAGCTGCGGATGAGCAGAGCCGGTGAAAATACCCAGTGGGTAAATTGATGTCATCTTTTCTCCCAAAACATGGAAATTATTTGTCGCCAATAGGCAGAAGTATTGTACCCCGGGAAGGGGTAATTTGGCAAATTTCCAATAAAAAAAATGATGACTTTCGTCCTTTGTGTTAAAATTCTCTTAGAAACCTCGGGTTGAATGGAGGCCATGCGATGAAAAAATTGATCAATGTTCCAGAAGATGTCGTGCGCGAAGAGTTGGAAGGAATGGCCCTGGCACACCCTGGGCTGATCCGCGTTCATCACGAACCCAATTTCATCCTCCGCGCCGATGCGCCGGTGCAAGGGAAAGTTGGGATCATTTCCGGAGGGGGATCGGGACACGAACCCATGCACGGTGGTTTCGTGGGTCTTGGGATGCTGGATGCAGCCTGTCCGGGAGAAGTGTTCACTTCACCCACCCCAGACCAGATGCTGGAAGCCACCAGGGCCGTGGAGGGCGGCGCCGGCGTTCTGCATATTGTAAAAAATTACACCGGTGATATCATGAACTTCGAGATGGGGGCCGACCTGGCGCAGGCAGAGGGGATTCAAGTGGAAAGCGTGGTGATCGACGATGATGTGGCCGTGCAAAACAGCCTGTATACAGCTGGAAGAAGAGGGGTTGGCAGCACCGTTCTGGCAGAGAAATTATGCGGCGCTGCAGCAGAGGAGCGCCGCCCCCTGGCGGAGGTTGCCGGGGTCGGCCGGAAGGTAAAAGAGTGGGGACGCAGTATGGGTATTGCCCTGACCTCCTGCACCGTTCCTCATGTTGGTAAACCCACCTTTGATCTCCCCGAGGACCAGATGGAGTTGGGGATCGGAATTCATGGTGAGCCCGGGCGCACCCGTTTACCTCTGCGCAGCGCCAATGAAATCGCGGAAATGCTGATGGAGCCCATCATCAATGACTTACCTTTCAAAGCCGGTGACCCGGTTTTCCTGTTTGTTAATGGCATGGGTGGGACGCCCCTCATGGAACTGTACGTGGTATATCGCAAGGCTCACCAGTTTGCCACTCAGCACGGGCTGAAAGTCGTTCGCAACCTGATTGGGCCGTACATCACCAGCCTGGAGATGGCAGGGACTTCAATCACCCTTTTAAAACTGGATGACGATCTGATCCATTTATGGGATGCACCAGTGAAAACCCCGGCTTTGAGATGGGGAATCTGACAGGTTTAAAGGTGATCGGGTGATTACACAAGTTCAAATCATCGCCTGGATACAAAAATCAGCGGAAGTGATTGCGGAAAACCGCGCATATCTGACAGACCTGGATGCTGCAATTGGAGACGCTGACCACGGAGCGAACATGGATCGCGGCTTCAAAGCCGTCCTTGGAAAAATTGCGGAGATGGAAGGGAAGGATATTGAGACAGTTTTAAAGACAACTGCCATGACCCTTATTTCCACAGTCGGCGGCGCCAGTGGACCGCTTTATGGCACTTTTTTCTTGCAAACAGCTGCTAAAGTAATGGGTAAAACTGAGTTAACTTTGCAAGACTGGCATGCCGCTTTACAGGCTGGACTGGATGGGATTATCTCTCGTGGCAAAGCGCAGACCGGCGACAAAACTATGATTGACGCCCTGGCACCCGCTGTACAGTCCCTGCTGCTTTCCATCGATCAGAACCAACCCATCCCAGAAGCACTTCGCTCCTCTGCCGAAGCTGCCAGGATCGGCATGCAGGCTACTATTCCCCTGGTTGCTCGGAAAGGGCGTGCCAGCTACCTGGGCGAACGCAGTGCCGGGCACCAGGATCCTGGGGCAACATCCATGTATTTGCTCCTGGATGCTGCCAGTCAATGCCTTGGACAGTGAGCCAGGCAGGCCGGCCGGCAGAGAAGATGTGCATCCGGATCAGATCGATAAGTCCAGTATTTGCAACCACTTTACGTATCACATCAGAGAATGGAAGCTGAAATGAAACAATATGTAGCCGCAATTGACCAGGGAACGACCAGCACACGTTTCATGATTTTTGACCACCGGGGACAGGTAATAGCCATATCTCAAGCCGAGCATACCCAATTTTATCCCAGGCCCGGCTGGGTCGAACACGACCCACTGGAAGTCTGGGAGCGGACCCGGTTTGTGATTCATGGGGGGCTTGAAAAAGCTGGCATTTCAACCAGTGAGATTGCTGCCATTGGCGTAACCAACCAGCGCGAAACCGCCGTTGTCTGGGACAAAGAAACCGGGAAACCTGTCTATCCAGCTATAGTTTGGCAGGATACCCGGACTGCCACAATCTGCAACGACCTGGCTGCTGAAGGTGGACAGGATCGCTTCCGTGTAAAGACGGGTTTACCACTGGCCACCTATTTTTCCGGCCCCAAGATCAAATGGATCCTGGAAAATGTCGAAGGCGCCATGGAGCGCGCCAGGCAAGGGCAGTTGCTGTTCGGTAATATGGACACCTGGATCATATGGAACCTGACCGGGGGACCTGCAGGCGGTGCCCATCTGACCGATGTTTCAAACGCCTCACGGACCATGTTGATGGATCTCGACAGCCTGGATTGGGCGCCAGAGATACTGGACACCCTGGGAATCCCACGCTCGATCCTTCCCATTATCTGTTCATCCAGTGAAGTATACGGAGTTGCAACAGGAGAGCTGGAAGGGGTTCCTGTTGCAGGTGACCTGGGCGACCAACAGGCTGCGTTGTTTGGCCAGACCTGTTTCAGCCCAGGGGAAGCAAAAAATACCTACGGCACGGGCTGTTTTATGCTGCTCAATACTGGCACCCAGCCAGTCCAGTCAACCAATGGCCTACTCACCACCCTGGCATACCGGATTGGCCAGGAGCCAGCAGTTTACGCGCTGGAAGGCTCAATTGCGATTACCGGAGCGCTCGTCCAATGGCTGCGTGACAACCTGGGGTTGATCCATTCATCCGCAGAGGTAGAGACCCTAGCCAGCACGGTCAGCGATAATGGCGGGATCTATTTTGTGCCAGCATTTTCAGGATTGTTCGCCCCCTATTGGCGTAATGACGCTCGAGGGGCAATCGTGGGGATGACCCGTTACATCAACAAGGGTCATATTGCTCGCGCTGTGTTGGAAGCTACTGCGTTCCAGACGCGCGAAGTCCTGGAGGCCATGAACAAGGACTCTGGCGTTGATTTGACAGCCCTTAAAGTTGATGGCGGGATGGTCTTTAATGAGCTCTTGATGCAGTTCCAGGCCGATATCCTGGGTGTCCCGGTGATTCGACCTACGGTTGCAGAAACCACGGCCCTGGGAG
>CAIQIV010000765.1 GCA_903871905.1 uncultured Chloroflexota bacterium
CGCAGCAGCGACGCTCTGGAGAAAGCCTGCAATGCCATCCAGTTTCAAGGTCTGCGCGTGTACACCTGGGAAGACGCAGACTACCCTGCTTATCTGAATGAAATTGAGCATCCCCCTCCTGTGCTGTATGTGAAAGGAACGCTGCTGCAGGATGACAGCTGGGCCGTGGCGATCGTTGGTACACGCCGCATCAGCGCATATGGCAGGCAGGTAACGGAGGAGATTGCTAGCGGGCTGGCACACAGCGGTGTCACTGTGGTGAGCGGACTGGCGCGAGGTGTTGATGCGGTAGCCCATCAGGCTGTATTAAAAGCTGGTGGGAGAACAATCGCCGTGTTGGGGAGTGGTATAGATCGGGTATATCCACCCGAACACCGCCAGCTGGCTGAACAAATCACGGGCTGTGGTGCGCTGGTCAGTGATTATCCCCTGGGGACTCCGCCCGAAGGCCCCAACTTTCCCCCTCGAAATCGTATTATCTCGGGTTTATCCAGGGCTGTCGTGGTGATTGAGGCCGGGGAGAGCAGCGGCTCCTTGATTACTGCAGCTTTTGCTGCGGAACAGGGACGCGAGGTGTTTGCGGTACCGGGCAGTATCTATGCCCCCATGAGCCGGGGTGCAAACCAACTGATCCAACAAGGCGCCCGACCGGTGCTCAAGCCGCAGGATATCCTGGCAGTGCTGCACCTGGGAAAATCCTTTGAGCAGCAGCAGGCGCGGGCTGCACTGCCAGCAGATGCTACCGAAGCCCGGTTGTTTGCTCTTCTGGGAATGGAACCCATGCACATCGATGAGATCCGTGCCGGCACCGAGCTGCCCATCGAGAAGGTTTCGGCTGCCCTGGTGATGATGGAACTCAAGGGCATGGTGCGGCAGGTCGGCGGTATGCGCTACGTTGCAGTGCGCGAGGATAACGTGCATTATGATGTGAATTGAACTGGGGCTGTCCCGTGGGAATTGCCGCGGGCCGCTCCGGGAAGAAAATTTAGGGAGAAAAGCGCCGTGGATAATTATTATGCAGTAATCATGGCTGGTGGTGGTGGAACCCGTTTATGGCCCCTTTCGCGCCAGTCTCGTCCCAAGCAAATGCTGAGCCTGGTTGAGGAATCGACCATGTTCCAGGGTGCTGTGCGGCGCTTGAAAGGGCTGTTTATTCCAGAGAATATCTTTGTGGTCACTGTCCAGGATCAGGCGCCAGAGCTCCAGGCTCAATGTCCCGAGATCCCATCCGAGAATTTTATCCTGGAGCCCATGCCACGTGGCACTGCTTCGGTGGTGGGATTGGCTGCCGTCGCACTCAGGCAGCGCAATCCCCAGGCCGTGATGGCTGTGCTGACTGCTGATCACTATATCGGCAATGAACAGCTTTTTCACCAGCTGCTGAGTTCCGCGTACCAGGTGGCCCAGGATGGTTACCTGGTTACACTGGGGATCGTGCCGACCTTTGCTGCAACCGGCTTTGGTTATATCCAGAAAGGTGAGCAGATGGATCAGTGCCTGGGGCTGGATGTGTTTCATGTGCGCCAGTTCAAAGAGAAGCCCAGCCAGGCTCAGGCTGAGGTGATGATAGCCGGTGGCGACCACTCCTGGAACTCTGGGATGTTTGTCTGGCGTGTGTCCCAGGTTATGGAAGAATTTAACCACCAGATGCCGGATCTGGCGCATGGCCTGCAGGAAATCAGCCAGGCCTGGGGGACACCGGACGAGGGCAAGGTGGTGGAAAATGTCTGGCAGGGATTACCTAATCAGACCATTGATTATGGGATTATGGAAGGCGCACGGCGGGTGGTTGTGATTTCTGCTGCAGGTCTGCGCTGGAATGATGTGGGCAGTTGGGATTCGCTTTTTGATGTCCTGGAATCCGATCAGGATGGTAATATTGTCATGGGAGGCCGGCACGTTGGCCTGGACACGCAAAACTCTTTGATTTATGTTTGCCAGGAGCACCGCTTGATCGTCACGATTGGCGTTGAGAACCTGGTTGTAGTGGATACCGGCGATGTTTTGCTGGTATGCAGCAAGGACCAGGCGCAGCGTGTGCGTCAGGTAGTCGATCGGCTTAAAGAAAGTGGTAAAGAATTTGTTTAAAGGAGGTATTCTTCTTTGGAAGCCTATTGTGTAAAATGTCGAACCAAGCGAGAAGTTCAAGATCCGCAGCCAGTATTCACTGATTCGGGCACGCCAGCAACCCGCGGCGTGTGCCCGGTGTGCGGTGTTACCCTCTTCCGCATGGGGCGCACGGATGCGCACGAGGGAATGGTTGCTCCAGAAAAAGGCGCCCAGAGCAAAGCGCGTCGTTCAGGGAAGCTGGTGATCGTTGAGTCCCCGGCCAAGGCGCGCACAGTTGGCAGATTCCTGGGCAAGGGCTATACCGTTAAGGCCTCCGTCGGACATGTGCGCGATTTACTGCGCTCTCAGCTTTCGGTGGATGTTGAGCATGATTTCGAGCCCAAATATCGTGTGCCGAACGAAAAACGCCAGGTGGTCAAAGAGCTTAAATCCCTGGCAAAGAATGCGTCTGAGATCTATCTGGCAACTGATCCTGATCGAGAAGGTGAGGCGATTGCCTGGCATCTGTTAGCCTCGGCGGACATCGATCCGGAATATACTCGACGCGTGGTCTTCCACGAGATAACTGAGCCGGCGATTGCCGATGCATTCTCACACTCCCGGGAGATTGATATGGACCTGGTGAACGCTCAGCAGGCGCGCCGCGTTTTGGACCGCCTGGTGGGTTACAGCCTCAGCCCATTGTTGTGGCGCAAGGTCCGCAGCCGGCTGTCCGCAGGGCGAGTGCAGTCGGTAGCGCTGCGCCTGATGGTTGAGCGTGAACGGGAGATTGACGCCTTTATCCCGGTGGAATATTGGAGCGTGGAAGCGGAGTTTCGGCCCGAGGCTCTCAAGGATACGTTTATAGCCCGCCTGGCACGCGTGGATGACCAGGAGCCTGAACTGGGCTCTGGGGAAGTTGTCAAACCGCTGCTGGAGGATATGGAGTCTGCTGTCTATGAGATCACCCGCATCAAGCGCGGTGAGCGGCGGCGTAATCCATCTCCGCCTTTCACGACCAGTTCCCTGCAGCAGGAAGCCTCGCGCAAGCTGGGCTATACAGCCAAGCGCACTATGGCTTTGGCCCAGCAGCTCTATGAAGGGATTGATGTGGGGGAGGGGGGCGCGGTAGGTTTGATTACCTATATGCGTACTGACTCTACCAATGTCTCTGAAATAGCCCAGGCTGAGTCGCGAGAGTTTATTGAAGATCGTTATGGCGCCAGTTTCATGCCTGCTGAAGCGCCAAAATACAAAACAAAGTCGCGCGGCGCTCAGGAAGCTCACGAGGCGATTCGCCCCACCTCGGTCAACCGCCAACCCGATAAGATCAAAGAGTTCCTTAACAGGGACCAGTTCCGCCTTTACCAATTGATCTGGCAGCGTTTCCTGGCCTCGCAAATGTCCCCTGCCATCTATAATACCGTTTCGGTAGAGGTGACTGGCAAGTCTGGCGGTGACACCGCCGCGCATAGCTATCTGCTGCGCGCGGCTGGCTCAACAGTCCAGTTCCTGGGTTTCTTGATTGTGTACGAAGAGGCGCGGGACGAGGATCAGCAGGCAGGGGAGGAGGAAGCCCGTATCCCGCCCGGTTTGGATCAAGGGCAGGTACAGCAGTTGGTGCGCCTGATACCGGAACAACATTTCACTCAGCCGCCGCCCCGTTTCACTGAAGCGACGCTGGTACGCACCCTGGAAGAAAATGGGATTGGCCGCCCTTCAACCTATGCACCGATCCTAGGAACCCTGCAGCAGCGCGGTTATGTGGTGCGAGATGGGAAACGCCTCACCCCGACTGAGACGGGCATTACGGTTAATGATCTTTTGATTGAGCATTTCCCAGACATCCTGGATGTGGGTTTTACTGCCCAGATGGAAGCTGACCTGGACCGCATTGCCTCGGGTGAATTGGGTTGGGTGAGCGTGATGCGTGAGTTCTATGGACCCTTTTCCCAGAAGTTGGAGCTGGCTGAGCAGCGCATCCCGCAAATGAACATGGGACCGGAGCCAATTGGCCGCGCCTGTCCGGAGTGTGGGCACGAGCTGGTGATCCGTTACGGACGTTATGGGAAATTTATCTCATGCAGCAATTTCCCGAACTGTCGTTATACAGAAGCCTGGCTGGAAAAGATTGGCGTCCACTGCCCGAAAGACCAGGGTGAGATCGTTGAACGGAAGACGCGCCGGGGGCGCCTGTTCTTTGGCTGCGCAAATTACCCGGCATGTGATTTCACCTCCTGGAAGCGGCCACTGCCCCAACCCTGCCCGGCCTGTGGCGGGCTGCTGGTGATTGCTGACAAGCGCAATGCCCAATGTATTCAATGCCAGGAGCAGTTCCCGCTGGACCAGGTTGTTCCAGAAGATGTGTCGGAAGCAGCTTACACGGCATAAAACTTGCACTATAATTGTAGTTGATCATCCCTGTTGGTTGCGGTTCGGGCGCCAGTTGAGTCTGACTTGGGAGTAAACGAAAATGGATGCAGTTCGCAAATACTTGAACAATCCTCTTGTCGTAGGCGTGATCGGCTTGGTTGCGGGTTTGCTCATCGGCCTGGTTGTATTAGGGTGGTGGCTGTTCCCAGTGGAGTGGGTTGATGCTACTCCTGCAGAGCTGAGCGCATATTGGCAGGAAGAGTTCCTGCGCATGACGATCTCCGATTATGGCGTAAATGGGAATGCAGAGTTGGCTCTTGAGCGCTACAATGCCCTGGGTGAGGGGAAGGAAGAGAGCATGGCTGCAGTGGTTCAGAATCCTCAGGGATTGAACCCAAATGTGCTGCAAAGCTTCAGCACCATAGCCCTGGGCGGCGCTATGCCGGTTGCAGCACCAACCTTTGCCGCTCCAACTACCCCGTTGCCTGGGACACCAGGATTGCCAGCGGCGCCAACAGGCACCCCTGTAGTTGGCACACCCGCTATTGAAGGCGGTAGCGAGAAAGAAGGGGGCTCAAGCAGCATATTGAGCACATTGCTGGTGGTCTTGTGCGGTTTGTTCCTCTTGTTAATTGCTGTTGGGGCGGCTTTTCTGTACATGAGGAACAAAGATGGGGTGTCTCGCTTCCTGGGCTCACGTTCTCAGCCAGCAGCCACTCCGCGCCCGGCGCAGCCTGCTGCACAACCGGCCTCGCGTCCTGGCGCGGCGGAAGAGCCAAGGCCTGAGAAAGGCCCGGCGCCAGTTGCCCATTACACTGCCAATTACAAGCTGGGCATGGATATGTTTGATGAATCCTTCAGTGTTGAAACACCGGCAGGTGAATTTTTGGGTGAGGGTGGTGTTGGAATCTCGGAGGCCATTGGGGTTGGTGCCCCAAAGAAGGTGACCGCTTTTGAAGTCTGGCTGTTTGATAAAGACGATGTCCTGACTGTGACCAAAGTTGTGATGAGCCCTCATGCCTTTGCAGATGAAGCAACCCGGGAGCGTCTGTCCGCGCGGGGTGAGCCGATTGAAGTTGCGGTGGGTGGTGAGACAATCCTGGAAACCAAGAACCTGTATGCGTCTGCCCGGATTTTGGAGATCAATTATGGTGATGGGGCGCTGCCGCCGGAAAGCTATTTTGACCGGCTTGTCCTGGATATGGTCGTCTGGGTGAAATAATAGGCTGAATAAAGGCCAGGGAACCCCAAGAATACTCCTGGTTTTTTTCCTTCATCGCATTTGGGGTTTTATAAGGCGGCGCGATCGCTTTATAAAACCCCAATTTTTTTGAAAAACCGGCTGCCTGGAGTCATATTGCCAGGGGAAAAATTGAGAAGGAGTCTGGAAATTGAGTGAGTATGGATTTGAAACACGCAGAGAACCCGGGACCGGGATCGAGCACTATTGGCAAGAAGTGAGCAAGATGGGAAGCGAGGTGCTGGCGGCTCAGCAACCACTGTTGGTGGAATTGGCTGGGCGTATGGCGCAAACGGTTATGCAGGACCGGCGGATTTTTATCTTTGGCACCGGGCATTCCCATATGATGGCTGAAGAAGCATTTTTCCGCGCCGGTGGACTGGCTGCGGCAGTGCCTATCCTGTCTGGGGAGCTTATGCTCCATGAGAACCCATTCTTGAGCAGCCGCCTGGAGCGCACTCCTGGTCTTGCGGCACCGTTGTTGGACCAATACCAGCCGCAGGAAGGGGAGATGCTGTTTATATTTTCAAACAGCGGGGTGAATCAACTGCCTGTCGAAATGGCCATTGAAGGTCGCCTGCGCGGCCTGGTGGTGGTTGGGGTGTGCTCGCACGCTTATGCCAGTGTGGCGCCAATTTCGAGGATTGGCAAACGCCTGGAAGACATCGCTGATTACTGCCTGGATAACGGCGGTTTGCCCGGAGATGCCGTCATACCGGTAGGCGTAACAGGCTGGCGCACAGGAGCTACCTCCACCATCCTGGGGGCTCTACTTTGGAATTGCCTTCTCTCTGAAACGCTGCTGCTGCTAAATGAAGTTGGCGCAGAACTGCCGGTTATCGCCAGTTTCAATATGCCGGGCGCAGACGCGCACAACCAGACTGTGCTGGCGAAGTGGTCGCAGAAGAATCCTTACCTGAGGGCCTGGTACAAGGCCGATTTGGGTGGGTAGAGCGGGCTGCAGTTATTCGATTTTTAGAATCTTCATGCGGACTTCGCCGACCGGGGTTTGAGCCACGATCGCATCGCCGACACGATGCCCCATCAGTGCTTTGCCGATGGGTGATTCGTTTGAGATTTTTGCATCGCGCGGGTTAGCCTCTTTTGCGCCAACCAGGTGGTATCGCTCAGGATCATAATCTTCTTCCTGGATGGTCACCCATACGCCGACCTCAACCGTATCATGTTGACCCTGGGAGTTCTCCACAATGATGGCATCCCGCAGCACGCGCTCCAGGTCCTGGATGCGTCCTTCCAGGAACCCCTGGTCCTCCTTGGCTTTGTGGTAGTCGGCGTTCTCTGACAGGTCGCCTTCCTGTATGGCAGATCGCAAGCGTTTTGCCAGTGCTTCTCGCTCTGGACCTTTCAACTGGGTCAGTTCTGCTTTTAATTTTGCTGCACCTTCGGCAGTCAGGTAAGTCGGTTCAGGCATGAAAAACTCCTCTCAATCGGACATCAGCGGCATGAGCACCAGCCGTCTGCACATCATCCTGTAGGATTATTGGAAATCAGGGCTTGGTGGTTGGGTCGAACAGCTTTTGATGTTCTTCAATGGCATAACGGTCGGTCATCCCGGCCAGGTAATCACAGATTGTGCGTTCCAGGCCGCGCTCCTCAACCAGCTCCTGGATGTGGCGAGGAAGCATGGTGGGCTCGTTGCAGTATGCCTGGAATAAATCGGTAATCATCCGTTCGGCTTTTACAGCCATGCGTACCATGCGGTGGTGACGGTAAAGATTTACATACAGGAAGTCTTTAATCTGCCGGTTACGGCGGTGCATGTCTTCACTGTAGCCAATTACATTGTAAGGGAGGCGTTGCAGATCCTCCAGGGAGCGCACGCTGCTTTCGCGCAGGCGCTGGTCAGTAGCAAAAACCAGGTCGGTGACCTCGATGCCAATTAGCTTGCGGATCAGGCGGTGGCGGGTCAGGTCATCCAGAAGGGGAGCGCGCCACCCCACATTTTCAGCCAGGATTTCCCAGATGGTGATGCCCTCCAGCATAAAGGGGGTGATCATTCCAGAGCGCAAGCCGTCATCCAGGTCGTGGGCGGTGTATGCCAGCTCATCAGCCGCATTGGCAATTTGCGCCTCCAGGTGACCACGCAGTTCCGGATTGTAGGTGCTGGCATCTGCAATATCATACTCAGACTCGTGCTTGACGATCCCTTCGCGCACCTCCCAGGTCAGGTTGAGTCCAGGAAAGTCCGGGTAGCGCCGTTCCAGCTCAGTGAGGATGCGCAGCGACTGGCGATTGTGATCAAACCCTCCGTGATCTTTCATCAGGCGCGCCAGGGCAACCTCGCCAGAATGACCAAACGGCGCATGCCCCAGGTCATGTGCCAGGCAGATGGCTTCAATCAAGTCCTCATTCGCTCCCAATGCCCGGGCAATCGTCCGCCCAATCTGGGCTACTTCCAGGGTGTGGGTTAATCGCGTGCGGTAGTAGTCTCCCTCATAATTGATGAAAACCTGGGTCTTATATTCCAGGCGGCGGAATGCTGTCGTATGCAGGATGCGATCGCGGTCGCGTTGGAACGCAGTCCGGTACTGCGGCTCTTCTTCCGGGTAAGCGCGGCCCTTGGATGTTTTACTGTGGCAGGCGTAGGGAGCCAGGTTTTGATCTTCCAGGGCTTCAAGTTGGTTTCGATTAATGAACATTGAACTATTCTCCCGGGCTTTCTCTAAGGACATGATCAGGAGGAATTGCCATCAGGTTTTGAGTTTAATCGATGTAGGTCGGGCTGTCAACAATGGCATCCAAGGTATAATAGGTCCATTCTTATCTTAGTTCATGTTGAGGAGGTATCATAATGTCCAGGGTTGCGTTGGTTGTTGATAGTACTGCATATATCCCCCAGAAATATTTAGACCAACATAAGATTTCGGTAGCCCCCCAGGTGTTGATTTGGGGGAATGAGACGTTTGCAGATGGGGTTGATATTCTTCCTACCGAATTTTATTCTCGTCTTAAGACGGCTAAGGTGATGCCCAGCACCTCTCAGGTAACCCCCCAATATTTTCACAAATTGTTTGGTAAGCTGACAGATGAGGGTTATGAAGTTCTGGCGGTCTTGATCTCAGAAAAGCTTTCTGGGACGATCGCCTCGGCGATCCAGGCGAAAGAGATGCTGCCTGGAGCGCCGATCGAGATTGTTGATTCTTACACCACCGCCATGGCAATGGGGTACGTGGTGCTGGAGGTAGCCCGGATTGCTGAAAACGGGGCCAGCCTGGCGGAGTGCAAAGCCCTGGCCGAGAAGGCCCGCCAGAATGTGGGGGTTGTGTTCTGCGTGGACACCCTTGAATTCCTGTACCGCGGCGGACGGATAGGAGGCGGCTCGCGCCTGTTAGGCACAGCATTAAATATCAAGCCGATCCTGGAAGTAACAGGTGGCAAGGTAGAGGCTGTAGAGCGGGTTCGCACGCGAAAAAAGTCAATTGCCCGCATGTTGGAGTTGGTTGAAGAGCGCATTGCAGGACGCACGCCGGTGCGCCTGGCTACACTGCATGCCAATGTAGCGGATGAGGCCCAGGAACTGTTGTCTTTGGCCGGCCAGCGTTATGGCGCGGTGGAGCAGATTTTCTCAGATGTCAGCCCGGTGATCGGTACCCATGCTGGCCCAGGAACCCTGGGGTTGGCATTCATGGCTGGGATCTGAGATCGGCGGAAATCAAAGCCTGTGATTGACAAAGTGAGTTTTTAAGGTACAATCAAGGTTGTAAGACAACTTCATAGATGTGTGGAGGAGAGACCTCTTTTACCGGGTAGAGGGGCAGTAGGTTACCCGGGCAGGAAAAGAGGCACCGAAGGGGCAAGGAATCAGGCGCAGGCCTGGCTGCCGAATCTCTCAGGTAACCAAGACTCCACGCTGGATTTCCCCTGGAGAGCTGTGCAGCAGGCATTCTGATTGGCCCTTGGTTGTGCGCTGTCCGGCACCGATGGTGTAACTTCCTTTGGGAGGGAATCTCTCAGGTAAAATGACAGGGATGCTGATACCGGAAGGGTTAAGCGTCCCTGTTTTTTGTTAAACCGAAGGAGTATAAAAATGAAGATCTTGATTTGCGATAAAACCGAAACACAGGCCATTGAGCGCATGCGCGCTGCCGGCCTCCAGGTCGATGTACGGGATGAGATCACCGCGGAAGAGCTCCCCTCCGTTCTGCCTGGCTATGATGGCATGGTGGTGCGCAGCCGGACAAAGGTGCGCACCCCGTTGATCGATGCTGCCCCGAGCCTCAAAGTAATCGTGCGCGGTGGGGTCGGCCTGGACACGATTGACGCGGATTATGCTCGTTCAAAGGGAATTGTGGTGATGAACACCCCGCGTGCCAGCTCAGCCTCGGTTGCCGAGTTAGCAATCGGCTTTATGTTTGCCCTGGCGCGCCAGATTGTTACCACCACGAACTCCATGCGCGCCGGGAAATGGGAGAAGAAGCGCTTTGAGGGGGATGAACTGGGGGGGAAGACCCTGGGCCTGGTAGGCATTGGCAACATTGGCAAAGAGGTTGCGGTGCGTGCCCGCGCCTTGGGGATGAAGGTTGTCGCTTTTGACCCATATGTCAAGGAAGTGGAAGGTGTTGAACTGGTTGCACTGGGCGATCTGCTTGGCCGCGCAGATTACATCTCATTCCACCTCCCGGCGAATAAGGAAACCCGTGGCATGATTGGCGCTGAGCAGTTTGCCAGCATGAAGGCCGGTGTGCGCATCATTAACTGCGCTCGCGGTGGGATAGTCGATGAAGACGCCTTGTACCAGGCGTTGGTGGATGGTAAAGTTGCCGGCGCCGCGTTGGACGTTTTTGCTGTTGAGCCGTGCGAAGGCCATAAACTATTCAGCCTGGACCAGGTGATCGGCTCACCTCATATTGGCGCCGCGACCAAGGAAGCCCAGGGGCGCGTTGGTGCTGAGGTTGCAGACCTGTTGATTGCTTATTACAAGGAAAAATCCAACAAGTAAACTGTGTTTTCCGCAAAGAGTTTTCCCGGCGCTGGCTGAAACATATACCAGCGCCGGGTGATTCATATATTTTCAATTATAATAATCATGTGGCAATGCAGCGTGATTGTTGAGTACTGCATCTTTATAAGAGGAACCTGAAATGAAAAGCAAGACTTTTCCTGAAATTGCTGTTCAAATCCCGCAAGTGATGATCCCGCGCCGGGGAGTCGATCTCTCAAAGTGGGCAGTGGTAGCCTGCGACCAGTATACATCTGAACCGGAGTACTGGCAACAGGTAGAGAAGATTGTCTCGGATGCCCCGTCCACGCTGCGCCTGACACTGCCTGAGGTCTACCTGGGTAAACCGGGTGAAGAAGAACGCGTGCAAAATATCCGGTCCGCGATGCGGGCTTACATGACTGAAGGCCTGTTTGAGCCCAGGGAAGGCATGGTGTTGGTGGAGCGCCAAGTCGGCGGCAGGTTGCGCCGCGGGTTGATGATGTGTTTGGACCTGGAGATGTACAACTACAATAAGGGCGCCGATACCCTGATCCGCGCCACTGAAGGTACCATCGTTGACCGTCTCCCGCCGCGAATGAAAATTCGCGAGGGCGCCCTGTTGGAATTTCCACATATCCTGGTATTGATCGATGATCCGCTGCGAACGGTGATAGAACCCATAGCCCAGGCGAAGGACCGCCTTACCCCACTGTATGACTTTGAGCTGATGATGAAGGGCGGTCATCTGGCAGGCTATCTGGTTGAAGATGCTGAATTGGAAGCCCAGGTTATCCATGCTCTGGAGGGTCTGGCTGTGCCCCAGACTTTTGCTGCGAAATACGATATTAACTCAGATCAGCCCGTCATGCTCTTCGCAATGGGTGATGGAAACCATTCCCTGGCAACTGCAAAGGCGATCTGGGAGAAAGTCAAGCCGCAGGTGGGCATGGATCACCCGGCGCGTTATGCTTTGGTTGAAGTTGAGAATGTTCACGATCAAGGCCTGGAGTTTGAGCCGATCCACCGCGTGTTGTTCGGCGTCAAAACCGCTTTGGTACATGGCTTGAAGGAGTTTTTTGGCTCCAACTATACTCTTACGGTGTGCGAAAGTGCGGAACAGATGCTTGAGGTAGTAGAAAATGGTGACCCCACCCGCCAGACAATTGGCGTGGCAGCGGATGACCATTTCAGCTTGCTGCAGATTCACGATACCCGCTCCAACCTGGCAGTCGGCAAGCTGCAGCCTTTTCTGGATGACCTGCTCAAAAAAGGTGAGGCGCAGAGCATTGATTACCTGCACGGTACAGATGTCTTTTTGCGTCTGTCCTCGGAAGATGGAAACCTGGGCTTCTTCCTGCCCAAGATGAACAAGAGCGACCTCTTCAAGACGGTGATTATGGACGGTGCGCTGCCTCGTAAAACTTTTTCGATGGGCGAGGCGCATGAGAAAAGGTATTATATGGAGGGTAGAGTCATCTCCTGATCATGGATATCTTTTTTCACGATTTGAGCGAAGTTCCTTTACCTCCACCCGATGTACACATTCGCACCCTCCAGGCGGAGCCTTATGCGGATGGACGCAGGGTGCGGGTCAGCCTGGAGATCAGCTCATTTCAAAAGCGGCCAAGCATTGACTTGAGCATCCTGGATCGGGATGACCGGGTTCTTGCTTCCACCAGCGTGGTAGAGACGATCACCCGCCGCATCCAGCTGACCATGCATCTGCGCGGCAGCGTGGCGGCGGGTGATTACATATTGGAAGCGGTCTTGTTTTTTACAGATCCTTTAACCGAGCCAGAGGAGGGCGAGCCGGTTCAGCTTCCGGAGCCGGTTGTCGTTGATCAGAAACGCGTTGCTTTCCGCATCGAGCCTGCTGTGAGCGTATAGACCTGAGGAAAAGCTTGCCTGGTAAAAGCTCTCGTTTCACACTCCTCCCCGGCAATCCGCAAGAGCACAGGCTGTTTGGACTGCTTATTCTTGTATTACTGATCCTGGTGGGGGTCTTAGTCTGGCCACTGCTGCGGGCGCAGTTCCAACCAGTGGTGATCCCTCCAACCGCAGTTTTACCCACCGCCGCTGTCCCCGGAGCGCCTGCGGACTCTACCCCCCAGCAATCACCAGCGCAGAATACGCCGGTAAGTGCCAGTGAAACATCGGTTGTTGCGTCCACTGAGGCGCTGCCGGTACCGCTGCCTGCACAGATTTCCCCGCTGCGCTCTGGATTGGAGAGCGGCGCGGTGATCCTGGCTATGGATGATGGGGAATATTCGCACTTGTTTGCTTTCCAGCCCGGGGTGATGCCTTTTGTACGCCTGACCTCAGGTGCCTGGAGTGACATGACGCCGGCGGTCAGTCCGGATGGTAAAACGGTGGCATTTGCCTCCAACCGGGATGGACAGTGGGATCTATATATGGTGGATCTTGCCAGCGGACGGGTCACACGCCTGACCGAAACCCGTGAGTATGATGGAGCTCCGAGTTGGGCGCCGGACGGGAAATGGCTGGCGTATGAAACTTATGTAGGCGATGGCGAGAATGGCAACCTGGAGGTATCCATTCGTTCCATTACCTCGGACCAGGCCCCAATCCGCCTGACCGAACACCCGGCAGCAGATTTTTCCCCTTCCTGGTCGCCGGGAGGCCGGCTGCTGGCCTTTGTCTCCAGCCGTGAGGGAAAGAATGAAATCTGGCTGGCTGATCTGGATCAAACGGACAGCCGGTTCCAGAAGGCTGGAAAAATGGACGCACAAGAGGAAACTCATCCTGCCTGGTCCCCGGATGGCAGCA
>CAIQIV010000766.1 GCA_903871905.1 uncultured Chloroflexota bacterium
CCGATTCGACAGGCTCAGCGCGCTTCGACAGGCTCAGCGCGCTTCGACAGGCTCAGCGTGCCGCTTCGACGGGCTCAGCGCGCCGGGGCGTTATTGATGATCAGCTCGCTGACCGGGCCGCGGCGGGCGGCGTTGCTGTTGATCGCCCGCCGCGCCAACACGGGGTGGAGGGTGAAGGCAGGCCGGGTATACAGCTCGCGGATCAGCGGGGTGTCGGAGTTGGACAGGGTGAGCTGCACGCCGCGGCGGGTGAGCTCCAGGCAGGCATCCCGCAGGCGGGCCTGGTCGGCGGCGGAGAAGCCGTGGGCCTGGTAGGCGGTGAAGGAGGCGGTGGCGGAGAGCGGGGCGTAGGGCGGGTCGAAGTAGACCCAGTCGCCGGGGCGCGCCCACTCCAGCACGCTCTCAAAAGGGGCATGGCTGATCTCCACCCCCTGCAGCGCCTGGGAGACGCAGCGCAGGTTCTCGGGGTCGAGGATGGGTGGATTTTTATAGCGCCCGAAGGGGACGTTGAACTGGCCGCGGCGGTTGACGCGGTACAGCCCGTTGTATCCGGTCTTGTTGAGGTAGATCAGGCGGGCAGCACGCCGGGCAGGGTCCAGGGTCCAGGGGTCCTGGGCGCGCAGGGCATAGAAGAATTCCGGGGAGTGCGGGTAGCCGGCAAGATGGGCGATGACCTGCTCCACATCTGCAGCCAGGGCGGCGTAGGCCCCGGCCAGCTCGGCGTTGGTGTCGGACAGGTGGGCCTGGGACAGGCGGCCCTGGCGGCGCAGGCAGAAGAACAGGGCGCCGCTGCCGACGAAGGGCTCGAAGTAGGCGTTGAAGCGGGGGGGCATGTGCTCCAGCAGGGCGGGGACCAGTTGGGTCTTGCCGCCGGCCCACTTGAGAAAGGGGCGCGGGACGGGCAGGTTTTTCATGAGAAGGCGGCGGGCGCGGCGGGAGGCGGCGGCGCGTCCAGGGGTGGGAAGAGGTACAGCCCGGCGAGCAGGAAGGCGGGCAGGGGGAAGAACATCAGCGGGTGCTGTTGGTGCTGGCCAGTCGGGTCGACGGTGGAAAGGAAGAGCCACCACAGGCCGCCCCCCAGGAGGAGCAGGATGGCGCTGACCAGCAGAGCGGCGCGGGCGGGCCAGCGGCGGCGCACGGCGTCCAGCACCCAAACCAGGGGCAGGCAGAACATGATGAAGTTGCCGGGGTCGGTCTGGATGCCCAGGAGCTGGCCGAGCAGCAGGGTGAGGCAGGCGGTCCACAGGAAGCGGGGGGAGAGGGGTGGGGAGCGCCAGGATTTGCGCCAGGCAGCGAGCAGCAGGAGCAAGAAAACAGCGGTCAGCGCATAGCCAAAGTATCGACCGATTGCCGGGAAGAGGGCCTGCAGGGCAGAGCCCAGTGTGCCGGGGGGATTGTAGCCGGGGTAGCGCAGCACCTCGCCCAGGAACTGCTGCGGCCAGGTGGGCAGGAAGGGCAGGAAGGCGGCGCACAGCAGCGCCAGGGCCAGGGGCAGGCCCAGCGCCAGCCGCCAGCGGCGCAGCGAGAGGGCCCACAGGGCGATCCACAGCAGCGGCAGCAGGGTGAGCTGCGGCTTGAAAGCCGACAGGGCGAAGAGCAGGGCGGCGAGCGGGTCGCGCCGGGAGCGCAGGGCGAGCAGCCCCAGGTTGAAGAGCAGCGCCACCAGCACCACGGCATTGCCGTTGACCAGCGGGCGCACGGCGTGGTACCAGGCCAGGCTGAAAAGCATCAGCAGCCCCAGCAGCAGCGGCGGTAGGCGCCAGCCGACCAGCTTGAGCGAGGTCAGGGTGAGCAGCACCAACCCGGCCTCCAGGCACAGCAGCCACAGGGCGCGCGCCAGGGTGTAGTCGCTGACCAGGGCGAAGGGCAGGAAGACCAGGGTGGAGAAGATGGGGTAGGCCACGCGCAGCTCGTGCTCGCCGGGGAGGGCGGGGCGTCCGTAGAAGGCGGTCTGGATGCGCACAGCCACGGTATCGGAGTAGGGGCTGATCCGATCCAGGACGAAGGCGCGGGTGCCCACCCAGTGCACCAGGAAGTCGCTGCCGCCGGGGCTGAGGCGGGCGAAGTTCAGGTTTGCCCAGAACAGGGCCAGCAGCACAGGCAGCAGGAGCAGCAGCAGGAGGGCCGTCTTGAGCCACGCGGGGGCAAAGGACAAGAAGGGAGGTTTCATGGACCGGGGATTATCCTTCATGGTCATTGCGAGGCACGAAGCAATCCCCTGCGTTGGAGGGGAGACTGCTTCGCAAGCTCGCAGTGACAGGGCGGCTGGGGGGGGGCCGGGCGACCCTCACCTGGTGGGTGGGAGGTCGTGGACGAGCACGGCGGGTCGCCCCTACGCAGGAATTGTCATTGCGAGGAACGAAGCAATCCCCTGCGTTGGA
>CAIQIV010000767.1 GCA_903871905.1 uncultured Chloroflexota bacterium
GTGCTCACCACCGGCGCCGCCGATGCCATGGATCACCTGGCCGCTTTCTCCAGCCGCGGGCCGTCTATACTCGACCCGGAAGACGCCTTCCCGGACATTGTTGCCCCGGGGGTCAATATCCGCTCCAGCCTGCCCGCAGGCTTGTATGCGGCATTTGATGGTACGTCGATGGCTGGCCCGCACACCGTTGGCCTGGTGGCGCTGATGTGGTCGGCGAACCCGGCCCTGCGCGGCGATATCGCCTGGACCACCCAGATTATTCAACGGACCGCCGCGCCCCTGGTTGACCAGGCAGGCTCGAGCTGCGGCGGCGATTATGTCACCGGCCCCAACAACGACTGGGGGTACGGGCGCATCGACGCCTACGCCGCCGTGCTGGCTGCCCGCAAAGCAGGCCTGCCCTGGCTCAGCGTCACGCCGGCTGCCGGCATGGTGGGCGGGGATAGCGCCTTTAAAGTCGACCTGGCCTTCACCGCCCTGCCCACCCTGACCGTCGGCCAGGTTTACACCGGCCTGCTGGAAGTGAACAGCAGCGACCGGTATAACCCATTTGCTGCCCTCCCGCTCTCGCTGCACGTCGTCCGCTATGACCTGGCGCTTTCCCCCGGCCAGGCGCAGGGCAGGGCTGCCGGGCGCAGCGTGACGTATACGCTGGCCCTGACCAATACCGGCCTGGCAGCCGATACCTTCAACCTGGTGGTGGAGTCCGCCTGGCCTGCGCAGGCGCCGCCTGCTGTTGGGCCGTTAGCGCCTGGGGAGGGGATGCCCTTCCCCGTCGTGGTGCACATCCCGGCAGGGGTGAGCGGGGGCGCCGGCCAGGCGGCGGCTGTCACCGCCATCTCGCAGGGCGACCCGGCAAAGACGGCCAGCGCCGTCTTGACTACGACCGCCAGCAAAGGATCGTTTGCCCTTTACCTGCCCATTGCGAGCAGGGGGGAGGTCCGTCGCGCCTCACCTGACTACCAGCGGGTAATACTCCCGAAATGAAACCTCGCCCACGATCCGCCCGTGGATGTCGCGGTTTCCCCCGCTGTCGCGGATGTGTTCCCATGCGACCAGGAAGTTGGGGCCGCTGCCGACCGCCGGGTGCTCGCGACCGGCAGCGTTCTGTGAGCCAACCAGCTCGAAGGCTGTGTCCATGACTTCACCTGGGGTTGCCAGGCGCGCCCAGATGCCAAAACCCCCACCTGCATCAAACTCCTGCCAGGCCAGGAGATATTTCTGCCCGTCCGGGCTGCAAATCCCATCCACACTGGTTTGGTTGTAAGTGGTATCCTTCATCTTGTAGACATTTCCAGGGACGGTATCCCCATCGAGATAGCGGGCATAGATGGCAAAACTCTGGAAAACGCTGTCCTGGTCGGATTGCCAGGCCACCAGGTACTGATCGGACTGGTGGCAGGTGGTCACTGCGGGCCACCCCTCGGCAGCCGGCCAACCCGCGATCGGGAATTCCCCCGCCACGGCCGGGTTCCCCCCAGGCAGGACACTGCCGGTTGAGGACAGGCGCAGACCGTAGATATCCAGGCTGGAACCGGCTTTGGGCACATCCCAGGTCACCAGGTATTCATCCCGCGCCAGGTTGTAGGTCACATCCTGGTTTTGCCGGTTCTCTGCTCCAATGGAAAGCAGGATCTGGTCGCTGGTGGGAAAACCGGTGCCATCGGCGAAGACCCGCCGGGCGCTGATATAAGAGAGATTGGCGCCGGTCGATGCGGTCCAGGTCACCAGGAACTCATCCTGGGTTTCGCTGAAGGCCACCACGGGGATCACCTCGTTGTGTTGAGAGGTCCAGATCGGAAAGTCAGGGAGATAGGGGTAAGGCCCATTCCAATCGATGAACCGCCCATAGATGTCCCAGTTACTACCATCCCCATTTGTGTCGTAGGAAAAAACCACCAGGTAGCGTTCACGGTCTTCATCGTAAGCGACCGATGGGTGCGCCTGCCGGTTTGTACCGGTGGCAACCGGAAACATCGCCAGACGCCGCCCGTTGGCGGCGACGCGCCGGGCATAAATGGATGACCCGCCGTTCGGCTGGCTGGTTTCCCAGACGACCAGGTACTCATTATACCTGGCGTTGTAAGCGATCGCAGGCCGGTATTCATGGCCCTCCAGGTCCGAGATAATCACTTCGGCATTGGAGGGCAAGCGGTGCGCCGGAGCGGTGGGAGCAGCGGAGGTCGCAGCGGATTGGAGAACACCTGCGCAGAGAAGGATGACGAATACTGGGAGGCAGTGCCGTATGGATAATTTACAGGACATGGTCACCTCCAATGGTGTTGATCCCACGGTTGCTGGCTTATCTTCCAGGACCGCGCCGGAAAACCCGGAACAGCCTGCTTCTATCTGATTATCGCGCCGATTTTGGAATTTGTTACACCTTTTCAGGCAGACCGAAGGCGCATAAGGCTGAGCAGGCTGGCCTGATCCCTGCACCGTTAAAATTGGTGATACATCGATCATTGAGATGCGATACAATGTAGCCTGGCGGTGCGGGATGGCTGCCCTGCGCGCCCGGCGCAGCGTTCTCAGAAAGCCCGGCGAGGGTGTGGTCTTTATTGTTTAATGGTTTATTTGCTTGTTAGTGCGTTTTAGAGGAGGCTGCCCATGCCTGAGAAATCCCCATACCAACTGCAGGACCTGATCGATATCAAGCAGTTCCAGGGTCTTCAGGACCGCCTGAACGAAATCTACTCCTTTCCTTCTGCTATCATCGATAACGAGGGCAATATCCTGACCGCCACCGCCTGGCAGGAGATCTGCACGCAGTTCCACCGCCAGAACATGGAATGCGAAAAGGAGTGCATCAAGAGCGACCAGTATATCCTGGCCCACCTGGCCGATGCCAACCCGGCGGTGAGCTACCGCTGCCCCCACGGGCTGGTGGATAACGCCACCCCGATCATCATCGAAGGCGTCCACTACGGCAATTTCTTTACCGGGCAGTTTTTCCTGGAAGCGCCGGATCTGGAGTTTTTCCGCAGCCAGGCCGGGCGCTATGGGTTTGACGAGCAGGCTTACCTGGCGGCGGTGAAAAAAGTCCCCATCTGGTCGCAGAGACAGCTTGAGAATTACCTGTATTTCATCAAGGGGCTGATCGAGGTCATTTCCAGCAGCGCGCACAAGAAACTGCAGGAGATCGAGGCGCGCAAGCAAATCGAAGAGAACGAAGAGCGCGCCAGTGCCATTCTCAACCAGATGTCCGACGCATTTTGGGTCACCTCTCGCCACAATGGGGAGGTTCTGGATGCCAACCCGGCGATGTGCCAGTTGCTGGGTTACACCCGGGCGGAACTGCTGGAGCTGAGTGTTGCCGATGTGGAGGCCATCGATTCGCCCCAGGACATCCAGCAGCGCATCCAGCACATCCTGCAGGTAGGCTCAGCCCACTTCGAATCGCGCTTCCGGCGCAAGGATGGCTCACAGGTGGATGTGGAAGTCGGCGTCACCTACCTGCCGGCGGCGGATATCTTCTTTGGCTTTCATCGGGATATCACCGAGCGCAAACAAGCGGAGAAGGTGCTGCAAGAACGGGATGAGCGCTTCCGCTCCATCTCTGCCGCCAGCCCGGACCCGCTGGTCGTTACCCGCCTGTCGGATGGCAAGATCTTCTACGCCAACGAGCAGTGCGCCCTGCTGTTCGGCATTTCCCGTTCCGAGCTGATGGAACGGCGTTCGCTGGAGATGTTTGTGAACCCCTCGGAGCGGCAGGCCCTCCTGGACATGCTGCAGCTCGGCGTGGTGTATGATTGGGAGACGCAGCTCCAACGCGCCGATGGCACGCCATTTTGGGCGGTGATCTCCGCCCGCCTTGGGATGTTCAATGGGGAGGCGGCGATCTACGCCGGCATCCGGGATAACACGGAACGCAAGCAGTGGCAGGCGGCGCTGGAGAACGAGCGGGCGGTCCTGGAGCAGCGCGTGGCAGAGCGCACCGCCGAGCTCAGCATCACCAACGCCTCATTGAAGCACGCCTTGCAGGTTAAGGACGAATTCCTGGCCAGCATGAGCCATGAGCTGAGGACGCCGCTGACCGGGATTTTGGGCCTGTCCGAGGTGCTGCGGGCCGGGATCTACGGCAATCAAAGCGACCAGGCGCAGACCGCCCTGCGGAACATCGAGGAGAGCGGCCAACACCTGCTGTCTCTGATTAACGATATCCTGGATCTGTCGAAGGCCGAGGCGGGAAAGATAGAGCTGGATTTGCGATCCATTTCGGTCACCAACCTGGTGGAGTCCAGCATCCGCCTGGTCCGCCAGACTGCCCAAAAGAAGAACCTGCGCATCAACACCAACCTGGATTCCACCGTCGAATACCTGGAGGCGGATGAGCGCCGGATGAAGCAGATCCTGGTGAATCTGCTGAGCAACGCAGTGAAGTTCACCAACGAGGGCGGGATGATTGGTTTGGACGTGAGCGGCCTGCCGGACATGGGACAGCTGGATTTCACCATCTGGGACACCGGCATCGGCATCCGGGGGGAGGACATGGGCCGCCTGTTCAAGCCTTTTGTGCAGCTGGATACCCGGCTGGACCGGCCTCACGGCGGCACAGGCTTGGGGTTGTCCCTGGTGCACAAGCTGGTGGAGCTGCACGGTGGGAGCATCCGGGTGGAAAGCGATCCGGGCAAGGGCTCACGCTTTACCGTCAGCCTGCCGTGGCGGCAGAGCGGGGAAATTTCCTGGAAAGAGCCGGGGCAGGTGAGGGCGCAGGGCAGCAATGGGCTGTCTGCGGCGCGCGATTGGGAGAAAGAAGGGGTGCATGGGGAGCTGCGCCTGCCCTGCTGCCTGGTCGCGGAGGACAATGAGGTGACCCTGACTCTGCTGCATGACTCGCTGAGCGCCCGCGGTTACAAAGTCCTGGAAGCCCGCAACGGCGCCGAAGCCCTGCAGCGGGCGCACGAGGCGTACCCGGATATCATCGTGATGGATGTGCAGATGCCGGTGCTGAACGGCCTGGCTGCCATCCAGATCCTGCGCCAGGACCCGCGTTTCAAGCGGGTGCCGGTGATTGCTGTGACTGCGCTGGCTATGGCTGGCGACCGCGAGCGTATCCTGGAGGCGGGAGCCGATGACTACCTCAGCAAGCCGGTGGACCTGGACACACTGGACCGCACCCTGGTCCGCCTGTTAAGCTGACAGGTCAGGCCAAACCGCTTCGCAAGAGGCGGCGCCCCGGCGGCATCGTTGATAAGAGGAGGAGATTGACGTGGAAGAACTGCTGGCGAACCTGCTGTACTACCTGCTCGACGTGAGCCTGGCGACACTCAGCCAGCTCTTCATCCTGCTCGGGCCGCTGCTGATCCTGGGGCTGGCTATGTACTTTATCACCAACTGGATGCGCGAGCAGGGGGGCCAGCTCTTCCGCTGGACGCTGTGGGTCTACGGCACCTTCCTGGGGGTGGTGGTGCACGAGCTGGGGCATGCCGTGTTTGCCCTGCTCTTCGGCCACCGCATCCGGGAGCTGAAGCTGTTCGCCCCCGACCCGCTCACCGGCTCGCTGGGCTATGTGCGCCATGCCTACGACCCCGAGAACCTGTACCAGCAGATCGGCAACTTCTTCATCGGCATCGGTCCGCTGATCCTGGGGCCGCTGGCGATCTACTTTTCCGCAAAGTACCTGCTGGGGGCGGAGGTCTTCCTGCCCTTGCAGGACCTGTCCATTGACAGCGGCAGCCTGGGATCCTGGCAGGGCCTGTTGGACTTCCTGGCCCAGGCTTTCCCCGCCTCGCTGCAGCTGCTGGGTGCCATGTTCTCCCCTGAGAAATGGGCCACCTGGCAGTTTTACCTCTTCCTATACCTGGCGGTGTCCATCGGCGCGCACGTGCAGCTCAGCCCGCCGGACATCCAGGGGGCGCTGCAGGGCTTTGTCTTCCTGGTGCTGGTGTTCCTGGTATTCAACCTGCTCACCCTGTGGACCGGCGGGTTTGCCCAGGAGTACACCCTGTGGCTGGCCTCGACCTACAGCTTCTTCTATGCCATCCTGCTGCTCACGCTGCTGCTCAACCTGCTGATCCTGGCCCTGTTTTCGCTGGTCGCCGGGCTGCGCCGCCTGGCGCGGGGGTATTGAGGCGCGGCTGCCTGGGGTGCCGTGCTCACCAGGGTGAGGTATTATCATGAGATTGGAATCGATCGGATGTGTTATGCATGGTCATCGCGCCCGGCTTATATATTCAACTCTTCTGTTGTTGCTCCTATTCTGGGGACTGTCCAGGCTGTGGTTTTATCTCTACCCAGACCCCTCCGCGGCGCCCACGCCTTCTGCCCTTGGAGAGGTTAAAGCCGAGGCGCAGAAGGTCTCGGCGGTGGATGGCATGACCCTGGTATATATCCCGGCCGGCGAGTTTCGCATGGGCTCCAGCGCCGCCAGCCGGCAGGCGCAGCAGGATGAACTGCCGCTGCACACGGTGTACCTGGATGCCTACTGGATCGACCTTACGGAGGTTACCAACGCCATGTACGCCCGCTGCTCCAGCAGTGGAAAGTGCAAGCCGCCGCACAACCAGAAGTCCTATACCCGTGACAGATATTATGGAAATCCTGCCTATGCGGATTACCCCGTGGTGTACGTAGACCGGGAGCAGGCGGAGGGCTACTGCGCATGGGCGGGACGCAGGCTGCCGACCGAGGCAGAATGGGAGAAGGCGGCGCGAGGTACGGATAGCCGGGTGTATCCCTGGGGAAATCAGGATGCTGGCTGTCGCCTGGCTAACTTTGACATCAGCGGGAGCGACAAGCAGTACTGTGCCGGTGATACCCTCCCGGCAGGCGCAGTTCCTGCGGGGGTAAGCCCGTACGGGGCAATGGATATGGCGGGGAACGCTTGGGAATGGGTGGCAGATTGGTATGGAGAGACTTATTACCAGGAGGCGCCGCACAATAACCCGGCTGGGCCGTTAACCGGAGATTACGGCTTGCTGCGGGGCGGTTCTTGGAGCAGCGAAGGCAACACCCTGCGCGCCGCTCATCGTTTTAAGATGTATCCGACCGCCAATTACGATGACTGGAGCTTCCGCTGCGCCAGTTCGCCATGAACCGCCAGGAGTGAGGGTATTGATCAGCATTTCCCCTCCTGCAGGACCGGCAGCCTGCGACCAGGCTGCCGGCTGCTGTTTATTTTGTGTTCAGCCTCCCCGGAGGA
>CAIQIV010000768.1 GCA_903871905.1 uncultured Chloroflexota bacterium
CGGCAGCCTGGTCTGCTTCACCCCTATCGATTATGAGCACGACCCCCAGGTGGAATCCCGCTGGACCCACGACACGGAATACCTGCGCTTGGTTTCCCTGGACCCGGCCATTCCCCTTTCCCCACCACAGGTCAGGAAAAAACTCGAAGCAATCGAGAAGGAATGCGGTGAAGGGAAAAACCAGTTCTATTTTGCCCTGCGCCCTGCCGTACAGCCTGAGGACAAGAGCAGCGAATCCCTGGGGCGCCTGGTAGGCTTTGCAAGGGTATTCTGGCTAAGCTGGAATAACAGCACGGCTTTCATCTCCCTGGGGATCGGCGACCCAGGGGATCGCCGCCAGGGATACGGCGGCGAGGCGCTCAAAATGCTGCTGCGCTTCTGCTTCTCCGAGCTCAACCTGTACCGCCTGACCGCCCTGGTTCCTGAGTACAACACCCCTGCCCTGCGCCTGTTCCTCAAAGCCGGCTTCAGTGTCGAGGTGCGCCAGCGCGAGGCGCTCCACCGCGATGGACGGCGTTGGGACCTGCTCTACCTGGGGCTGCTGGTTGATGAATGGGAACGGCAGCAGATGCCTGAATTCGAATTCGGAGGCCTATGATGGGATACTCCTTACTACGCGGCCAGCTGGTCCACCTGACAGCCTGTGACACACAGGAGATTGCTCCACTCATGGAACGCTGGGGACGCGACTCGGAATATGTCCGCCTGCTGGATGATGAGCCATGCCAGCTGCTGTCCAGCCGGCAGTGGCAAAAATGGCTGGAGGATATCACCAGCGGGAAGGAGTTCTTCGTGATCCGGGTTAACGAAAACGACCAGATCATCGGAACGATCGGCCTGTATGAACGCAAATGGAACCACGGCAATACCTTTGTCGGTATTGGCGTGGGCGAGCGTGAGTATTGGGGGCGCGGTTACGGAACCGAAGCCATGCGTCTGGTGCTGCAATTCGCCTTTCAAGAGCTCAACCTGCACCGGGTTTCTCTGAGCGTCTTTGCCTACAATGAGCGCGCCATCCGCTCTTACGAGAAGGCCGGGTTCCGCATTGAAGGACGCCTGCGCCAGGGTATCCACCGGGTCAACCAGCGCTGGGACGAGGTGGTGATGGGCATCCTGCGCTCCGAGTGGGAAACCGCCCAGAAAGATCCCCCTGAGAAACTGGAGATGTTTTAGCATGGACTACCGAATCTTCCATGGCGAACTGGTACGGCTGGCCGCGCTGGACAGTGAAAGCTCGGCCCTGGAGCTTGCTCGATGGATGGGTGACACAGAATTCTCGCGCCTGTTCGATGCTGTACCGGCAGGGTGCCCTTCTGTCCACCGGATGCAGCAGTCAATCCAGGAACTGCAGCAGGAGCAGCCCCAAATATATCCTTTTGCTATTCGCACACTGCAGGAGGACCGCCTCATCGGCCGGTGCGAGCTGGAAATTACCGTGTGGGCTAACCGCGAGGCTTTTGTGGGGATTGGCATTGGAGAGCGAGATTACTGGGGCAGGGGATATGGCACAGATGCCATGCACATCCTGCTGCGTTACGCCTTCACCGAGCTCAACCTGCATCGCGTGTCATTGAACGTGTTTTCATACAATGAGCGCGCCATCCACTGCTACGAAAAGATCGGCTTTCAGCATGAAGGCCGGCTGAGCAGATGGGTGCACCGCGAGGGCCGGCGCTGGGACCTGGTGTACATGGGGATCCTGAGCGCTGAATGGCAGGCCCTGCAACAGGCCTGCCAGCGCTGCTGACAACGCTTTCTTCATGCACCGGACCAAGAGACCTTGTTTCTCCTGCCCGGTGCTGGACAATGGGATAGGATGAACAATGAACACTCACAAGACGAGGCTACTCAACAACCAGCTGCTGCTGTTCATGGGAGCCATGATCCTGGCCAACATGGGCGGCAACATGTATGGGCCGCTGCTGCCTCTTTACCTCAAGTCCTTGAATGCCAGCGTGGTCCAGGTTGGCCTGTTCTTCACCCTGGCCCAGGTGATCCCCCTGGCGCTGCAGATCCTGGGGGGCTGGATCTCTGACACGCTCGGCCGCCTGCGCAGCATCGCCCTGGGCAGCCTGGCAGGACTCATCTCGTACGTTGGGCTGATCCTGGCGCCGACCTGGCAGTGGGTGCTGCTTGGCGAGGGGCTGAGCGCAGTCACCCGCTCGCTGGTTGGACCCAGCTTTGGCGCCTTCATTGCCGAGAACTCGACGGAGGAAACCCGGGCGCGCGTGTTTGGTATCACCGACACACTCTTCATGGTGGTCAGCGTACTCGGCCCACCCCTGGGCGGCTGGATCGCTGACCAATATGGCTTTCGCGCCATGCTGCTGGCTGCAGCCGCTTTTTATGCTGGCGCCACGCTGATCCGGGTTTGGATGGCGCGCGCCGCGCGATACCAGGCCTCTGCGCCAGCAGGAGCCCTGTCTCTCAGCAGCCTGCGTACCAACCTGGGGCTGGCATTCGGCATGATTACCGCTGGCGGGCTGGTCACCTGGATCCTGATCACTGACGGCGTGCGCGACGTGGCTTACGCCCTTTCCTTTAACTTGATGCCTATTTACCTGGATGATTTTGGAGGCCTATCCATCCAGCAAATCGGCTGGCTGGAGTCCATATTTGGCATGGCTATGATGGCGGTTACCATCCCGGCCGGCTGGCTGGCAGACCGCAAGGGGGAACGCCTGGGCATCGCCGTGGGCTTCGCCCTGCAGTTTCTTGCCCTGGTCGTATTCCTGAGAGCCAGCGGGTTTTGGGGCTACGGGCTGGTCTGGATGCTTCTCGGCGTTGGCGTCGGGCTGATGTCGCCGGCTTACAATTCGTTGATTAGCAAAGCCGTTCCCGAGAACGTGCGCGGCACCGCCTTCGGGCTGTTCAGCACCAGCCTGGGACTGTTCTCGCTTCCTGCACCGGCGGTCGGCGCCCGGCTGTGGGAACGCTTTGGCGCACGCACACCATTCACCCTGACCGCGCTGTTGTGCCTGCTGGCTGTCGTGCCGGCCTGGCGCAAGTTCAAGCTGCCTTTGGGGCATTCTGCCCAGGAAGGACCAACTTCCTCCCCCCTGCAATTGGAAGGGGCAGAAGGCAGTTAATTAAAGACACAGGAGTTAAAGATGGAAAGAACAAAAGAACCAATCTTGCTGGCTGAGGTCCCTGACATCCCTGGGCTGTGCTTTCGCAGCTTCCACGGCCCAGGCGATTACCCGGATATCTCATCCCTGATCAACCGCTGCAAACAGGCCGACCAGATCGAGCAAGTCCAGACCGTTGAAGATGTCGCCTGGTTCTTCGCTCACCTGGTGAACTGCGACCCATACCAGGACACGATCTTTGCTGAAATTGACGGGCAGTTGATCGGCTACTGCCGGGTGAGTTGGCGCAGCGACAACGAGAACCGCTGGCTTTACGAGCATCGGGGGGTGCTGCTGCCCGAATGGCGCAGGCAGGGCATCGGCCGAGCAATGCTGCACATGTGCCAGGAGCGGCTGCTGGTCATCGCCGCCGGGCACCCGGCTGGCTCCGACCGCCGCTTTGAAGCATGGAGCGCCGACACTGAGCCCGGGACGCTGGCCCTGTTGCAACACGAGGGGTATACGCCGGCACGCTATGCCCTGGACATGGTGCGCCCTGACCTGGAAAATATCCCCAACCTGACACTCCCCGCCGGGCTGCAGGTGCGCCCGGTGCAGATGGAACACCTGGAAGCGATCGTTGCCGCCAGTGCAGAGGCTTTCCGCGATCATTGGAGCTACAGCGAGGAACTTGAGCCGACGGTTGAACAACTGACCAGCGACCGTTATTTCGATCCTTCCCTGTGGCGAGTCGCCTGGGCAGGGGACGAAGTTGCCGGCATGGTGCTCAGCTTCATCGATCCGGTGGAGAACGAGCGATATGGACGGCTGCGCGGCTACACGGAAAATATCTGCGTACGCCGCCCCTGGCGCAAGCAGGGGTTGGCCAGCGCCCTGATCGCCCTCAGCCTGCAGGCCCTGAAAGGTCGCGGCATGCAGCAGGCGGCGCTGGGGGTTGACGCACAAAACCTGTCCGGAGCAGTGGGTTTGTATGAAAAAATGGGATACCGCCGGGTCAAACTGTTTACAATTTACCATAAACCATTTAGTATTGAGGCCTGAGAAGAAAGCGTTCTGCAGCCGGAGTGCCAGCCCTGACAGGGCCGGCACTCTGGTAGGCACTGTACTGCCTTCCCAAAACAATACTGAAGGAGAACTCATTCAACTATGATCCAGGCAGTCATCTGGGACTTTGGCGGCGTGCTGGTCAGGACCGAGGATAAGATCCCGCGTACCAGGCTGGCCAAGCGGCTGGGACTGACTTATGCACAGATAGACCAGCTGGTCTTTGGCAGCCCCAGCGCCTTCCAGGGCGCGGTGGGCGAGATCAGCGCCGTCCAACACTGGCAGTCTATCTGCCAGACGCTGAACCTGCCAGTGGAACAAGCTGCCCGGCTGCGCCAGGAATTCTTTGCCGGTGACCGGCTGGACCAGGAGCTGGTGGGCTATATCCGCTCGCTGCGCCCGCGCTACCGCACCGCCCTGCTGAGCAATGCCTGGGATGATCTGCGCCAGGACCTGGAGCAGCTTGGGCTGCTCGATGTATTTGATGAGACGATTATCTCGGCAGAGGTGCGGCTGCGCAAACCTGACCTGCACATTTTCCAGCTGGCAATCAACAGGCTGGGGGTAAACCCGGCACAGGCGGTTTTCGTCGATGACTTCCTGGAAAATATCACTGCCGCCCGCCAGGCTGGACTGGCAGCAATCCATTTCCAGAACCCAGAACAGGCGCGTCAAGAGCTTGAAACGCTGCTTGTCTCAGTCTCAATGTAACCGGAGGAACCCATGACCAGCTTATGCTCACTCTCGCTGGCAGACATCAGCCAGCTTCTTCAGGAAGGAGAAGTATCCTCGGTAGAGCTGACCCGCGCCTGCCTGGAACGGATCGAGGCCATCAACCCGGAAGTGAACTGCTTCCTGACGGTCACCGCCGACCTGGCGCTAAAGCAGGCCCGCCGGGCAGACAGCCGCATCCGCAGCCATGCTAAAGGCCAGCCGCTGCTCGGCATCCCCCTGGCGTATAAAGACCTGTTTGAGACGCGCGGGGTGCGCACCACCGCCGGGTCGCTGGTCTTTCGCGACTACATTCCCCAGGAGGATGCCGTGGTGGTCAGGCGCCTGCGCACTGCCGGTGCGGTAATGCTGGGCAAACTCAATATGCACGAGATCGCCCTGGGATTGACCAATGTCAACCCGCATTACGGCGCCTGCCATAACCCGTGGGCGCTGGACCGTATTACGGGCGGGTCATCCGGCGGGTCAGCCGCTGCCGTGTCAGCCGGGCTGTGCTTCGGAGCGCTGGGTTCGGATACCGGCGGGTCGATACGGGTGCCGGCCGCGCTGTGCGGCGTGGTGGGATTGAAACCGACACGCGGCCGTGTCAGCCTGCGAGGCGTGCTGCCTCTCAGCTGGAACCTGGACCACGTAGGGCCCTTGGGGCGCCGCGTGGCGGATGTTGCCCTGCTTTTTCAGCATATTGCCTTCTACGACTCGGGCGACCCCTACTGCATCAATGCCCCGCGCCCGGAAGTTTTAAAACACCTGGGAGAAGGAATTGCTGGATGGCGCATTGCCCTGGCAGATGACGACCACTGCC
>CAIQIV010000769.1 GCA_903871905.1 uncultured Chloroflexota bacterium
GCTGCGCGGGGGCGAGAGCGACCTGGTTGATGGCAGCCTGCCTGGGCCAGCGCCAAGCCGGAATGACGCTCCGGGAGTAAAGTACTTTGAGTTTCCTATCGCTATCCAGGACCGCTCATTCAACTCAGATGGTTCACTGTTTTACCCTGACTCACGTAAGTTTTTTGACGGATTTGAAGGCCCTTACATCCCCGAGAGTGACATCTCCCCCATTTGGAACCCAGAATTCTTTGGTAACGTCATGGTAGTGAATGGGCGCACCTGGCCTTCCCTCGAGGTCGAGCCACGCCGCTACCGATTTCGCCTGCTAAATGGTTGCAACTCCCGCTTTCTCATCCTGCGCCTGGCGTCCGACCCGACCACCCGCCCGGCAGCCTCAGCCCTGCCCTTCTGGCAGATCGGCTGTGAAGGCGGATTCCTGGATGCCCCGACACAACTGGAAACTCTGCTCATGTCGCCCGCGGAGCGTGCGGATGTAATAGTTGACTTCACCGGCCTGGCTGCCGGGACAGAAATTTACCTGATCAACGAGGGCCCTGACGAGCCGTACGGCGGCGGGCAGCCCGGTGTGGACTTCCCCTTTGCCGACACAGGTACCACCGGACAGGTGATGAAGTTCGTGGTAGGCACCCTGAGTGGCACAGACACCAGCACCCCTCCCAACAACCTGACACTCCCCACCCGGCAACCCATTGGGCCACATATCCGGACACGCAGAGTCTCGCTCAACGAGGAAGATTCTGCAGTGCTGCCCGGGGTAGGCCCACGCGAAGCAGAGCTGGGGACCGTTGGATTCAACCTCCTGGGCGAGCCGTTTGGCATTGTAAAAGGCTGGATGGATCCCATCACTGAAGATCCCCTCGAGGGGGATATCGAAGTATGGGAAATCTACAACTTCACCATGGATGCCCACCCGATCCATATCCACGAGATCTTGTTCGAGGTGGTCAACCGCCAGGCGATGGACAGCCCAACCACCACCCCACCACAAAGTTGGGAATTGGGGCTGAAAGACTCGGTAATTGCCTACCCCGGCGCCATCACCCGTATCAAAGCGCATTTTGACCGGGCTGGATTATTTGTCTGGCATTGCCATATCGTCGAGCATGAGGACAACGAGATGATGCGTCCGTATCGCATCCGGCGCAAGATCAACATTCCACTGGTATCGACCCAGAATAACTTGGGCAAGTGAGGAGGTCTACATGCCGCTGAATATTGGCCAGATGTTGAACAACCGCTACCGCATCATCAAGCTCCTGGGTGCAGGCGGCTTTGGCGCCGTTTACCGTGCCCTGGATGTCACCCTATCGGCCCCATGTGCGATCAAGGAGAGCTTCTCCACCGAGGAGGAATTCCTGCGCCAGTTTGAGCGGGAGGCCAAGACGCTGGCCAACCTGCGCCACCCCAACCTGCCCAAGGTGACTGACTACTTTACCCTGGAAGGCCAGGGGCAGTACCTGGTGATGGAGTATATCGAGGGCGAAGACCTGCAGACCCTGCTGGAACAGCACATTACCCCCTTCCCGCCCGAAGAGGCCCTGGTGTGGGTTGACCAGGTTGGCGCGGCCC
>CAIQIV010000770.1 GCA_903871905.1 uncultured Chloroflexota bacterium
CCGGAAGAGGTCACCGACATGGACCGCTCGGTGGACGCCGAGGTGATCTCCTCCACCTTCGACGAGCCCGTCACCTCCCACGTGCGCGCCGCCGAAATGGTGCTGGAGCGCGCCAAGCGCCTGGTGGAAGTCGGGCGCGACGTGGTGATCCTGATGGACTCCATCACCCGCCTGGCCCGCGCCTACAACCTGGTCGTCACCCCCTCGGGACGCACCCTCTCTGGCGGTATCGACCCCTCCGCCCTCTACCCCCCCAAGCGCTTCTTCGGCGCCGCCCGCAACATCGAAGAGGGCGGCTCGCTGACCATCATCGCCACCTGCCTGGTCGACACCGGCTCGCGCATGGACGACGTGGTCTATGAAGAGTTTAAAGGCACCGGCAACATGGAACTCCACCTCTCCCGCCGCCTGCAGGAGCGCCGCGTCTTCCCGGCCATCGATATCGAGCGCTCCTCCACCCGGCGTGAAGAGCTGCTCCTCGGCCCGGATATCACCCAAAGGGTCTACCTGATGCGCCGCATGTACGACCAGATGATCGCCCCTCCCCCGCACGGCGCCGGGATGGACCCCTCCAACGCCACCGAGGCCATCCTGCAGCGCCTGCAGCGCACCACCGACAACCAGGAATTCCTGGAGACATTGATGGAAGGTTAATCCTTGGAAAAACAAGCCCAGCCACCTACGGGGGTGCAGCCGTTTTCCAACCCGTCATCTGGCCGCTTGATAACCCTGGGGGCCTGGCTCCTGGCCTTTGGTGTGGCGGCCCTCGCCATGTACCTGTTCTGGCGCGTCACCCTGCGGCCCACTTCTGCCGCGCCTGCCATCCCGGATTCCGTCAAACAGGCCGCCCGGGAAGCCCCCGCCCAGAGCGAGCCGGCCTCCCTCCCCCTGCTGAACCCGGTCAGCGACCCGCTGCCCATCACCCGCCGCAGTTCCATCCACACGAACCTCACTGACCACAGCGACGAGGACATGCGGGTGTACCTGGTCAACAAGGGCGATTCACTCTTCGCCATCGCCTCGCAGTTCAAAGTCAAGCCCGAGACCGTGCTGTGGGCCAATTACGATAGCCTCAACGACAACCCGCACCAGATCTCCATCGGCATGCAGCTCAACATCCCCCCCCTGGACGGCGTCTATTACAAATGGCAGGATGGGGATACCATCGGCGGTGTGGCTGCCCGCTTTGAAGCCAAGGTGGAGGATATCCTCAGTTGGCTGCCCAATAACCTGGACCTGGTTGACCCCAAGGTTGAGGCGGGCCAGATGATCATGATCCCCGGCGGCCATCGTGAGATGCGCCAGTGGATCATCCCCACCATCACCCGCGGCACGCGCTCCGGCGTCTCGGCCTCCGTCTACGGCGGCGGCGCCTGTACCGGCGGCTATGATGGCGCCGTGGGCACCGGCGGCTTTATCTGGCCGGCTGCCAACCACTTCCTCTCCGGCAACGATTACTGGTCAGGCCACTTGGCGGTAGATGTCGCCGGCCTGGAAGGCTCTCCAGTCTATGCCGCCGACTCCGGCGTGGTGGTCTTCGCTGGCTGGGCGACCGGCGGCTATGGCTATATGATCATGATCGACCACGGCAACGGCTACCAGACCCTGTATGCCCACCTGAGCGCCGTGAACGTCGGCTGCGGCAGCAGCGTCAGCCAGGGCTCCACCATCGGAGCCATCGGCAGCACCGGCAACTCGACCGGCGCCCACCTGCACTTCGAAGTTCGCTACAACGGCGGGTTTGTCAACCCCTGGCAAGTTTTACCCTAAGGAGATCCCAATGCCCAAGGAACCAATCGAACCTCAAACCGAAATGATTGCTGAAACCGAAAATTATATTGCCTGGCTGGCTGAAGAGCCAGACGGCGAAGTCACCTACCATCTGCAGCTCAACAACGTGACCATTCACTTTTTCCGCGAAGAGTGGGACGAATTCCTGGAGCTGGTGCGCTCCCTGGTCGATTAACCCTCGCCCCCTACGGCTCAGCGGGATATTTTTTCCACGTACGGAACGACCCCCTTGCAGTTCGCAAGCCGCGGGTCGTCTCCGTTTAATTTAGCCTTGACCTCATCCCAGGTCAGCGCCCCGGTGGCGCTCCACGCCAGGTACATGGCGTAGGAGGTGCACCCCGGCCCCGCCTGGTAGTTGGCCACCGTAAACCGCCACAGATCCTCATAGGACGAAATTTCACCCGGTGTCAGGCCGCCCGTCTGGGTGTAGATGCTCTGCCCGATCTGCGAGCAGTTGGCCACCAGCGTGCTGGCAAACAGCGACACGCTGTCGTCGGCGATGGTCAGGTCAATCCCCACCTCGCAGTCCTGGCAGTCCGTTTTGGCCTGCAGCGCCAGCGCCCCGCGCAGGATCGCCTGGTCATCGGCGCTCAGGTGCAGGTAACCCTGGCTGCACGCGCTCTCGGATAGCACCAGGGGGCAGAACTCCTTGAAGAATTCCGGATCCCAGATAAAGATGGCATCCGTGCCCTTCTCGGTCAGCTGGCCCAGCCCGTACTCATACCGCACGCGGAAGACGCCCGGCCAGAACTGGCTCTCCTGTGCAAACAGGTTCTTCATCAGCTGCGCCGGTACGCCTGTCTCCTTGGCCACCTGGATGATGCGCGCATCAAACTGGTTCTGCCACGACTCCACCATCGGGCGCGCCTTTTCCAGCCCGCAGGCATTGGCATAGCCGTTGGGCAGCAGCCCGGCATTCTGGCATTCGGCCGCATCCACCTGCCCCGAGGCAATCAGCCGCCCCGCCAGGTAGTAATACGGCTCATCGCTGGCCATCAGCGCGTTGCTGTCGGGCGTGCTCAGCCAGTTCGGCGGGGCGCCGATCGGTGGGAAGGATTCCCAGATCTGGGCGCACACCGGCAGCGCAGCGCCTTTCCAGCGATCGCTGATGATATCCACGTACCACCCGCCGCTGTCAGGCGCCGCCGACACCCCCGTGTCGATCACCCGCACCCGCGCCGTGTAATGCTCGCTCTCATCGCCGTAGGTCGAGGTCGCCCAGAACTCCACCGTCACCCCGTCCAGCGGTGTGGCCTGCAGCGGCAGAATGCACGGCGACCCCGGGCAGGAGAACGGCAGGCCGTCATACAGCCCCTTGATCTCGGTGATCTGCTCGTTGGGCAGCGGTTCTTCTGCGGTCAGCATCAGGTTGGGCAGGTTGGTGCAGCGGTTGTCCGGCGGGGTCAGGGTGCAGCCGTCCAGCGCCACCCACATCTCGGGCACCGGCAGGTCAATCACCACTTCCTTTGAGCTCGCCTGCGACGAGGCCAGGAACAGGTATAAACCCTCGCAGCTTGTGACAAGCTCCCCCCCATCGGTGGCCGAAGTGCACGGCGGCGTCGCCAGCCACTCCTCCTGCAGGTCGCCCCCGCAGGCCGCGCCCACCTCCGCACTGGTCGGCAGTCCCTCGTGATCGGTGACGATCTGGCACAGCAGCTCGTTGTCAGACCAGCTCAGCAGCCACCAGGTGTTTTCCGTGTAGTTCACGGTGATCGTCATGCGCCGCACGGGCTTTTCGGAGGCGGCCTGAACCCAGCTCCATCCCGCAAACAACAGGAAAAGCAAAGCTGCGGACGCGAAAACCAGTCGCCTCGCCCGAGACATCTTATCCCTAAGTTATCATTTCTGTCCGGGTTTGTCAACCGCCAGTTTAATCAGATGATAACTGGATGTGATTAATGTTAAAATCAAGTTTGAGATTACAATTCCATCAGAGGAACCATGCCACCTAGACTATTTCTGATTGACGGACATGCACTGGCCTACCGCACCTTCTATGCCTTGACCCGCGGATCCACCGGCGCCTTCACCACCCAGTCCGGGGAGCCCACCGCTGGCGTGTATGGCTTTACCAGCGTGCTGCTGCGCCTGCTGGAACAGGAGCGCCCCGATTACCTGGCTGTCGCCTTCGACACCGGCCGCACCTTCCGCGACGAATTGTTCCCTGACTACAAAGGCACCCGCGCCAAGATGCCCGACGAGCTCCGCCCGCAGATCGAGCGCATCCGCCAGCTGGTGGACGCCTTCAACATCCCCCGCCTGGAGTTGGAAGGCTACGAGGCCGACGATGTGCTGGGCAGCGTCGCCTGCCGCGCCGTTGCCGGCGGCCTGGGGGTGAAGATCATCACCGGCGACCGCGACCTGCTGCAGCTGGTGAGCGACCGCATCATTGTCAACCTGCCTGGCAAGACCCTCTCCGATGCAAAGGATTACTTCCCCGAGGATGTGCAGGAGTACCTGGGCATCCAGCCTGCCCAGGTGGTGGATTACAAGGCCCTGGTGGGCGACAAGTCGGATAACATCCCCGGCGTTGCCGGCATCGGGGAAAAGACTGCCGTTGGCCTGCTGCAAACCCACCCCACCCTCGACGAGGTTTACGCCCACCTGGAAGACCTCCCCGGCAGTGTGCGCAAAAAACTGGAAGCCGGCAGGGATTCAGCCTACCTGAGCCAGAAACTGGCCCGCATCGTCACCAGCCTGGAGATCCCCCTGGACCTGGACCAGGCGCGCCCCGAGCACTTCGAGCCGCAGCACGTCGCCGCCCTGTTCCGCGAGCTGGAGTTCCGCACCCTGATCGGACGGCTGGACAGCCTGGCAGAGATGTACGGCCAGCGTCCGCCCGGCCAGTCGGCTGGCAGGGGCAAACAGCTCTCGATGTTCGCCCCCCTGAGCCAGGAGCAGCCCGTGCTGGCGTCCGCCATCCCGATCGTGGAAGCGCCCAGCCAGCCGGCCTACCAGGTGGTGGACACCCCGCTCAAGCTGCAGGAGCTGGTCAACCGCCTGCAGTCCGCCCGGCAGATCTCCTTTGACACCGAGACCACCTCCACCGACCAGATGCGCGCCAGCCTGGTCGGCATATCCCTGGCTGTGGAGCCCGGGATGGGGTATTACATTCCCGTCGGCCACCGCCCGGAGCTGGGGCCGCAGCTTGACCTGCAAACCGTGCTGGATGCCCTCCGCCCTGCCATGGAAGACAGCCGCATCCCCAAGGCCGGCCACAACCTCAAGTACGACTTTGTCCTCCTGGCGCGCTGCGGCCTGCGCCCCGCCCCCCTGGCATTCGACACCATGATCGCCGAGTGGGTGATCAACCCCACCTCGCACAACCTGGGCCTGAAGAACCTGGCCTGGGTGCGACTGGACCAGCGCATGACCAACATCGATGAGCTGATCGGCAGAGGGCGCAGCCAGGTCACCATGGCCGAAGTCGCCATCGAGAAAGCCGCCGCCTATGCCGCTGCGGACGCCGAAACCGTGCTGCGCCTGGTCCCCGTCCTGCAGAAGGACCTGGAGCAGCGCCACGCGCAGGCCCTCTTCCAGGACCTGGAGATGCCCCTGGTCACCGTGCTGGCCGACATGGAAATGGAGGGCATCTGCCTGGATAAGGGCTTCCTGGGCGGCATGTCCAGCGAGATCCAGGAGCGCTTGCATGACCTGGAACACGCCATCTACGACCAGGCAGGCTTTACATTCAACATCAATTCCCCGCAGCAGCTTTCCGATGCCCTGTTCAACCGCATCAAGCTAAGCCCCCCGGACCGCACCCAGCGCACCGCCAGTGGGTTCTACTCCACCTCGGCCGAGGTGCTCGAAGCCCTGCGCGGCCGCCATCCCGTGGTGGATGGGGTGCTGGAATATCGCGAGCTGAGCAAGCTCAAGTCCACCTACCTGGACGCCTTGCCCCTGGAGGTCAACCCGCTCACCGGGCGGGTGCACACCTCCTACAACCAGGCCGGCTCGGTCACCGGCCGCCTGGCCTCCTCCGACCCCAACCTGCAAAACATCCCCATCCGCACCGAGCTGGGACGCCAGGTGCGCAGGGCCTTCACCGCCGCACCGGGCTGCCACCTGCTCTCGGTTGACTACTCCCAGGTGGAGCTGCGCATCGTCGCCCACCTGGCCCGCGACGAGGCCATGCTCACCGCTTTCCGCCTCGGCCAGGACATTCACGCTGCCACCGCCGCCGCTGTCTACGGCATCCCGCTCCAGCAGGTCACCCGTGACCAGCGCCGCCGCGCCAAGGGCATCAACTTCGGCCTGATCTACGGCATGAGCGCCTTCGGCCTCACCCGCGCCACCGACCTCACCCTGGCCGAATCCGAGGATTTCATGGAGACCTACTTCCGCCAGTTCCCCGGGGTCAAGAGCTACCTGGATGGCATGCGACAGCTTGCCGCCGAGCAGGGCTATGTCGAGACCCTGCTCGGCCGCCGGCGCTACTTCCCCGGCTTGAAAAACCAGTCCGACCGTAATGTCCGCAACCGCGAGGAGCGCGAGGCGATCAATGCCCCCGTCCAGGGCAGCGCCGCCGATATCATGAAGCTGGCCATGCTCCACGTCCCCGCCGCCCTCCAGCAGGCCGGCCTCAGCGGCCATATGCTGCTCCAGGTGCACGATGAGCTGGTCATCGAGTGCCCGCAGGAAGAGCTTTTACCGACTGCCGAAGTCGTCCAGCGTGAAATGGAGGGCGCCTATGCGCTGAGCATCCCGCTGGCGACCGAGGCGCGTTATGGACCCAACTGGGGTGAAATGGCCCCGGTCAAGCAATGATGTCTCACCATCAGCACAGGGAGTGAACATGAGCGGTAACCAGGAGCGTTTCCAACAGGCGATGAACCAGGGGCACTCGGCCGCCTGGGACCAATTGTGGGACCGGGCAGCGGCCTACTACCGGCAGGCCCTGGAGGAGTTCCCCAACCATCCCCAGGCCCTGGCCAACCTCGGGCTGGCCCTCTTTGAGCAGCAGCAGTACGACGAAGCCCTGCGCATCTACATCCAGGCCGCCCGCCTGAACCCGGACGACCCCCTGCCCGTTGAAAAGGTGGCCCAGCTTTTCGAGCGCCTGGGCAACGTGGAACAGGCGCGCCAGGCCGCCCTGCGCGCCGCCGAGCTGTACTTGAAAAGCCGCGAGGTCAACAAAGCTGTTGATAACTGGATGCGTGTCCTGCGCCTGGACCCCGAGGACCTGACCGCCCGCGGCCGCCTGGCGCTGGTTCTGGAGCGCACCGACGAGAAGCTGCGCGCCGCAGAGGAGTACCTGGCCATCGCCAGCATCTACCAGAAGCACGGCAAGGCGGACCAGGCCGCCCAGGCCATGCAGCAGGCCGTTCGCCTCGAGCCTCACCACCCGCCGGTGGTCGAAGCTGCCCTGCTGCTGCGCGACGGCCGTCCCCTCCCCCCGCCCCCGCGCCCGCGCGGCGGCACCGCCCCCCTCCGCCTGGCGCAGATCCGCCAGCTTCAGCCGCCCGACCAATCCACCCCTGCAGAAGCTCAGCTGGACCCGATCGCCCTGGCGGTGCAGACCGCCCTGACTGCCCTGGCAGAAATGCTCTTCGACCTGGTGGAGGAAAGCCAGGAAAAGGCCGAGCCCCGGCGTGGGCTGCTTTCCTCCCCTGGGGGGGCAAACCGCCCGGCCGACCCCGCCCGCTTGCAGATCGCCATCAGCCAGGTGGTCGACCTGCAATCCAACAACCGCCTCAGCGAGGCCGTCTTTGCCCTGGCCGAGGCGGTCGGCTCCGGCCTCAGCCACCCTGCCGCCTATTTCGACCTGGGCTACCTGTACACCCGCACCGGCGAGTACGACCGGGCTGTCCCCCAGCTCAAGCGCTCCACCGGGCAGGCGGACTATGCCCTGGGCTCCTTCCTGCTCCTGGCGGAGATCAGCCAGGCCGCCGGAAACACCGTCCAGGCCGTCAACGCCTACCTGGAAGCGCTGCGCCTGGCAGACATGGGCACGGTGACGCCCGACCAGGCAGAGAGCCTGCGCCAGATTTATGACCCCATCATCGAGACCTACCAGCAGCAGCCCGACACCCGCATCCAGGCCGGCCTGTGCCAGACCATCAGCGACCTGCTGCTAAAGCCCGACTGGCGCAGCCGCGTCCAGGCGGCCCGCCAGCAGGTCCCGGCCAGCACCAGCGGCGCCCCTCCCTTTCCTCTGGCCGAGATCCTGGTCGAGGTGCGCAGCAGCCAGGTCATCGAGTCAATTTCTGCCATCTACGATCTGGCCAACCAGGGGAAGCTGCGCTCTGCCATGGAGGCGGCTTTCTTCGCCCTGCAGCACTCGCCCACCTATTTGCCCCTCCACTCGTTTATCGGCGACCTGCTGCTGCGCCAGAGCCAGTTGGATGAGGCCGCCGCAAAATACGCTGTCGTCGCCAGGGCCTACACCGTGCGCGGCGAGCTGCGCCCCGCCATTGAGCTCTACCGCAAGATCATCTCGCTCGCCCCGCTCAATATCACCGCCCACAGTCACCTGATCGAGACCCTGGTCAATGCCGGGCAAACCGAGGCCGCCGTCCAGGCTTACCTCGAGTTGGGGGAGGTGTATTATAGGCTTGCCGACCTGGCGAACATGCGCCAGACCTACACCGAGGCCCTGCGTCTGGCCCAGGCCTCCCGGGTTGACCGCCAGGTGCGGGTCGATATCATGCACCGCATCGCCGACATCGACCTGCAGCAGCTCGATTGGCGCCAGGCCCTGCGCGTCTTTGAGCAGATCCGCACCCTCCAGCCGGACGATGAGAAATCCCGCCTGGGTCTGATTTCATTAAACATGCGCCTGGGTCAGGCCAACCAGGCCCTGGCCGAGCTCGACAATTACCTCTCCTATCTGAAAACCAGCGCAGGCGCCGGCAGTGAGCTCGCCTTCATGAAGAAGCTGGTCGATGAAGCCCCGGACCAGCCTCTTCTGCGTATGCGCCTGGCAGACGCCTGCCAGCGCGCCGGGCACTCCCAGGAAGCCATCCAGCACTACGACCTGGCCGGGAAAAAGCTGGCCGCCAGCGGCGACCGGGTGAATGCTGCCCTGGCAGTCGAGTCCCTCCTGGCCCTCAACCCGCCCAACCGGGCCGAATACCAGGCCCTGCTGCAGCGCCTCAAATCCTCCTGATACAGGGCAGGAATCAAAAGGGCTGTCCGGCGGGACAGCCCTTTGTCATCTCAAGCTGAGCTCTGCGCTAATACCAGATGCGGAAACTGGTGACCGTCTCGGCCTTCATCTGCTTGTACTGCACCACCGCCCACACCAGGGCCGCCCCTGTCTGCTCCGTTTTGAAGGAGAAGCTGTAGTGGGTGATCCCGTGCTTGTCGGTTGGCTGCTTCACCGGGAGGTCGGCTTCCTCTCCCGACGGCAGGCGGATGCGCAGCCGGACCTGCGCCCCGGCTACCGGGGTATTGTTCTGGTCCTGCACGGTAATGTAGATCGTCTGTCTCCCCTGCCTGGAGGTTACCGGGCTCTGAGCAAATGCCGCAACCTTCAGACGCAGCGTGGTCTGGATGACGTTCCCCGTCAGATTGGGTCGCAGGCGTATTTCGCTCTCACCCCGCAGCTTAAAATACTCCCGCCCCAGGTCCCCCACCCGCACCCTCTGGCCATACGGCAGCTCAGGATGCCATTCTAAGCGGGCCATCTGGAAGTACTGCACGTACTGCCCATGGTGAATTTCGAGATTTGAGATCGGGTATCCGAACTGGGCTATCCCGCCGTATTCCTGGAAGAAATCGTAAAACTGGTAGCACACCCGGTAGCCAGTTTGCGAGAACTTCTTGCAGGCCGGGGAGTTCTGCCAGGCATCCGCCGGTTCGCCCGGGTCGTACATGAACGCCCCCAGCGGGGCCAGCCGCACGCGCAGTTTGACCGGAATCTGGTCCGGCATCTCCGTATGATGCTCCATGCGCACCCGCTCAAAATACTGCACTACCAGCCCGGTGGCCTGGTCCAGGAATCCATCGGTGATCGGGTTGCCATACAGCAGCAGGGGGTCTTTCGCCTGCTCGTACACGTCCAGGAATTCCCCCGTCACCCAGTGGCCTGTCTGGGGAAAATACTTCTGCCGGGGGGTTTGCGCGTGCCCAGGCTGCCA
>CAIQIV010000771.1 GCA_903871905.1 uncultured Chloroflexota bacterium
GTCCATCCGGTGGATTTCCTGCTCCACCATATTCCCCCTATTGCCAGAGATGGTTTCGAAATCTTTGGTGAAGAACAGCTGAGGCTGGCACGCGTCAATCGCAACCGGCCCACCGTCTCGCTGACCGTTTCCACCGGCATGGATTGGTTTGATGTAAAAACCATCGTCAATTTTGGCGAGCTTGAGGTGTCCCTGAAAGAAATCCGTAAAGTCCTGCGCAAGAAAGAGCGGTTCATCAAGCTTGCCGATGGGACCATCGGGGAAATACCTCCTGAATTCATCGATAAATACCGCCTGCTGTTTTCCTTTGGCGAGGAATCTGCGGAGGGGATGAAGCTCTCCAATCACCATATCTCGTTGCTGGACGAACTGGTCGCCGAGAGCGACCAGGCAAGCACCGATCCCGAATTCGAGCGCCGACGGCAGCACCTGCTCGATTTTGACCACATCGCTGAACAGGGACTGCCTGCGGGCTTCACCGGCGAACTGCGTCCCTACCAGAAGGCGGGCTTCGATTGGCTGCACTTTCTCCACCAATACTGCTTTGGAGGATGCCTGGCTGATGATATGGGGCTGGGTAAAACCATCCAGGTTTTGGTGTTTCTCCAATCATTGAAAGAAAGAATGGTCACGGATGGTGTTCATAACCCACCCAGCCTGCTGGTTGTGCCGCGCTCGCTGTTGGTCAACTGGCAGCGAGAAGCAGCTCGCTTCACCCCTGACCTACATTTTCTTGAGTACTTCGAAAAATCGCGGGACAAGGAACTTGAAAACTTTGAGCAGGCGGATGTGGTCATCACTACATACGGTGTGATGCTGCGGGATGTGGATGTTCTCCAGGATTACCATTTCCATTATCTTATCCTGGATGAATCACAATTCATCAAGAACCCTCTGGCTCTAACCGCACGCGCTGCCCGCACCCTGACTGCGGACCACCGGCTGGTATTGACTGGCACACCGGTCGAGAATTCAACGATGGAGTTGTGGTCACAATTTGCTTTCATTAACCCGGGGTTACTGGGGAACATCGAACATTTCCGTGAGGAATTCAGCACACCCATCGAACGAAAAAAGGATGAGAACACGGCCTCCCTCCTTCGAAAAATTGTATTCCCTTTCATTTTGAGACGCACCAAGGACCAGGTAGCCACGGAGCTGCCTCCCAGGTCAGAGCGCATTATCTACTGCGATATGGATCCATCCCAGCAGAAACTCTATAATCGCACAAGGGATTATTACCGCGGGTTGGTGCTGGGAATCCTGGAAAATGAAGGGCTGAACAACTCGCGATTTAAGATTCTTGAGGGCTTGCTCCGGCTGCGCCAGATCAGCAACCATCCTCGCCTTTTTGACGAAAAAAACAAAGGCGAATCCGGAAAGTTTGAGCTGCTTTTGGAAACCCTGGAGACCCTGTATGCTGAGCATCACAAAGCCCTGGTCTTTTCCCAATTTGTGCAGATGCTGCGTATCCTGCGCAGGGAATTGGACGAAAGATCAATCCCATATCTCTATCTGGATGGTCACACACAAAATCGTCAGGAGCGGGTCGATCAGTTTCAATCTGATGGAGATATTCCTTTCTTTCTAATCAGTCTCAAAGCTGGAGGCACGGGTTTGAACCTGACTGCCGCAGATTATGTGATCCACATTGACCCGTGGTGGAACCCGGCAGTGGAGATGCAGGCATCCGATCGCACCCATCGAATCGGCCAGGACAAACCTGTCTTTGTCTACAAGCTGATCAGCCGGGATACCGTCGAGGAAAAGATTATCCAGCTCCAGCAGCAGAAGAAAAATCTGGTTGACCAGTTGATCTCCACCGATGCAAGTTTCTTCAAATCGCTGACATCTGAAGAAATCAGGGTCCTCTTTGAGTATTAGCCCCAGGCATTTGAAATTGGCCGCGGGATGACCATTTCTCTCCCGGCTATACCGTTCTTCATCCTACCCTGGTACAATAATAAAGAATTTCTGATCTTTGTCTGGGCTGCCTATGTTATCTCCAACTGCTCTCGTCCTGGTGGCTGTTATGAACAACGCACGCGATCTTGAAATTGCGCGCATGCTGGGTTGGTACCGCATCCCCCTGCGCTCAGCTCCCAAGATTATCGATGTTGATTATCTGGCTTTTTACCAGACAACCGCCTTCAAGAATGAAGGGCGCCAGATCCGGTATATTGCAGCGGTAAGAGGCCATGAGCTGGCAACCCGTGCTGAACTGCTGCGCGACGAACCTGATCATCCTCACGCCATGCAGGAATATTTCAAAGTACAAATTGGCCCGCTCGAGTGCCTGGAAAAACCGATCCCCGCAGGAGAATGGCACCGCATTACCTTTTTCTATACCACGGGTGAATATTTGAATTTTGCCAATACCACGGATGACCTGATCATCCAATCCGACCAAAGACCCATCCTGTGGAAAAACCTGCGCGAGCGTTCCGTTACATCACAGGAGCCAGGTATAGACCAGGATATCGATCTGGACCCGGCGGTCATTGCCGCGCTATTAGGCTTCCCGACTGACCTCAATCCATGAATATTCCAGATTATCCACCTGATCCTGCGGGTGAGGGACAAGCAAAACAAGGACCGGAACCGGTCTGGTCATATCGCGGCTACCAGCTGCGCGGCAGCGATTTTAACACTGCCCTGGTTCACATGTATCGGGCAGAGGTCCAGCGCGCCAATGTCTGGCGGCAGCGTCTTGATTCGACCACCAACTGGGCTGTCCTCGCCACCGGGGCAGCCATCTCTTATGCTTTTACCCTGGCCCAAACCAGTCATATCGTCATTCCGTTGAACATTATCCTGGTATCAATTTTCCTTTATATTGAAGCCAGGCGTTACCGCTACTATGAGCTGTGGAGCTATCGCGTCCGCTTGATGGAGACGGATTTTTTTGCCGCAATGCTGGTCCCACCCTGGCATCCATCACCTGATTGGGCAGAAGCGCTGGCTGAACATTTGCTTCATCCCCATTTCCCGGTATCGATGGTCGAGGCGGTTGGACGCCGTCTGCGGCGTAATTACCTCTGGATCTACATCGTCATCGGCCTTGCCTGGGTAGCCAAGATATATCTCCACCCAGACAACGCCGTCTTTCTCCACGAGGTCTTTGACCGCGCTTCCGTCGGGCCCATCCCCGGTCCATGGGTTGTCCTCTTCATTGGCGGGCTGTACCTGCTGCTCTTTTTCTTTAGCATTGCAACCATTGGCTTACAAAACTCACCCGGGGAAGTCCTGCCACGGTATGGATCCCTTCCAGACTCGTTATCCAGTGTCAGTCGTATCTTTCCGTCCAAAGGCTTGCGTGCCTGGTTTCGTCCATCGCACCACCGCCAGCAGTTCCTGACCCTGGTCATCACCGACAAAACCGAGGCAGTCACCCAACGGATTATGAAGGAGATCCGCCGCGGGGTCACCTCACTGGAAGGTGTTGGGATGTATACCGGTAAGAAGCATTCGGTCTTAATGGTAGCCCTTACCGTCACCGAGATTCCTAACCTGAAATCTGTGGTGAGCCGGGAAGATCCCTCGGCTTTTGTCATCGTTTCACCCGCTCAGGAGATCCTGGGACGAGGATTTCTACCTCTGAGCACAGATGAGCCATCACCCAAATCGAGCTGATTGGTTAGAAAGGTTATTAATATGCAGACCCTGATCAAGAACGGTACCATAATCACTGCAGGGGAATCCTTTGCTGCGGATATCCTGGTAGATGGGGAACGCATCTCACAGGTCGGCAGGGACCTCCAGCAGCCCAACACCCGAACAATTGACGCAACTGGAAAGCTGATCCTGCCGGGTGGGGTCGATGTGCACACCCATTTCGACCTCCCTATGTTTGGAACCGTATCTTCGGATGACCATTACACCGGGCACAAGGCAGCAGCTTTTGGCGGTACAACCACGGTCATTGACTTTGTGCCACAGGAGCCGGGAACCTTAAAGGATTCCGTCGATTTGTGGCTGGCAAAAGCGGAGAAAGCCGCGATCGATTACGGCTTTCACATGAACATCACCCACTTCGACGCCCACATTGCCCGCGAAATCCCTGCACTGGTGGGCATGGGGATCACCAGTCTAAAGGTCTTCACTGCCTATAACGGCCGCCTGCGCCTGCAGGATGGAGAGATATTCCAGGTCATGCGCATTGCCAGGGATCACGGGATGATTACCCTGCTGCACGCTGAAAACGGAGACGTGATTGAACTCCTGGTGAAAGAAGCGCTCGAGGCAGGCCACCTGACACCCGAGTGGCATGCTCTCACCCGGCCTGCCTGGGGCGCGGTGGAAGCAACGCTGCGCGGCATCTCCCTGGCAGCTCAAGCTGGTTCTTCATTGTACATTGTGCATATGAACGCTGGTGGTGAAGTTGACCAGCTTGCCTATGCCAGGGCACGCGGTCTGCCAATCATGGGTGAGACCTGTCCGCAGTATCTCTTCTTCTCAGTGAAGAATATGCAGCAGCCGGATGGCGCAAAGTGGGTCTGCTCTCCTCCTATGCGCAGCCCGGCGGATAATGATCGCCTTTGGCAGGGCTTAATCGACGGCACCATCCAGGTGCTGGCAACTGACCACTGCCCATTCTTTTTTGATGGTTCCAAACCCATCCTTTATGAGGGCAAACCCGTCGCCATCCCTGGTAAGGAGCTGGGAGCAGATAAAATCTTGAGCTATTTGCTTGAGAAGATAAATGATGTGAATTGGCATATTAGAGAAGAGGTTTTATATCTATTCATATATGCTGTTCAAGTGAGAAATCATAAGTTTTATTATGATTTTGTAAATTTGGTACTGCCGGTAA
>CAIQIV010000772.1 GCA_903871905.1 uncultured Chloroflexota bacterium
GACCTCGCCGGCGCGCGCCGGGTACACATTATTGCCAAAATAACCGATACACGTGATCGGGAACAGGGTATGCGTGGGGATGGGTTTGACCGGGCGCAGCAGATAATGCCAGCGCCAGGCGCGCGCCCACACTGCTACAAAATAAATCGCCATTCCAGGCAGCAGCCACCAGTAATTGGCTGCCGCGAACGCCGCGCCCAACTCCTGAAGCTGCAAACCGCGCAGGGCCAGGTAGAGAAAGAAAAGGCTGATGGCGAGCCCCAGCCAGAACTGCCAGCGTTTCACTCGATGTATTCCTCCACGTCAGTTTTTTCTTATTATAACCCATCCCCTTCCTATGCCTGAACCGGGCAGCCGCCTTGCAGATAAGCGGTCTTACCTGACATGGGGTTGATTAAGTTACGCCGAAGCGATAACATTAATGGTGAAGTGATGTCATTCCATCACCCAGGAGAAACAGATGTACGTTTGAACCCAGATCCAGTTATCCGTCGAGCAAGCTCGCGCGCTAAAACAAATGGCAAACCGGGAACGGTTGCGCTGCTCCAGCATCGCCTTGGGGTGGAGGCAGTGCGGATGCTGCAAAATGAACTGCTGCCTTTTGATCCCCATTTTGCTGAACAAGGGTTCACCACGCCTCCAGAACTGAACTAAAATCCTGAAAAAAAGGTAATCGAGCCCGTTGGAAGGTTGTTGAGCACAGTTCCAGGGGAAAGCGGCATAACACCTCCCATAGGCCTGCCGGTCCGGGAGAGCGCAGCGGCCCGCGCTCTCCCGGGTCATCTCACAAACTACTGCCGCATCATGGCGATCTTCAGGTCAACCTCACTATCCGGGATCAACTCGCCGGATAGATCCACCGTGACGCGCTTGATCTTGCCGGTGAAAGCGAACTCACCGCTGTACTCCTCCGGCGCCACCGGAGAACCACCGTCATAGCCGCAGGTCAGGCCCTCTGTCCCATAGATGTTCAGAACCGAATGGGGCATATCGATATTGGAGACCAGCTTGCGATCGATATAGAGCTGGCCGCGCGCCGGCACGCCAAGACCGTGGGCAATGTCCGGTCGACCGGTCGGTTCGAACTCGTAGCGCAGCTCGACCTCCCCCTCAGGAAGCGCCTCACTGGAATGCAGCCAGAACCTGTCACGGCCGAGAAAGTTGTACAAGAAGTGCACTCTCTGGTTTTTAACAAAGAAAGTGTAACCACCGGTGCGGCCGCCGTGGGCCAGCAGCACACCTTCTGCGCCGCCCTGCGGGATCACCACCTCGGCGGTGATGCTCCACGGCCGGTTGTAAGACTTGGGCGTGGCAGAAAACGGAACCGGCGACCCGCCCGCGTAATAAACGAATTTATTTCTCGGCCGGGCGATCGTCGGCCGCTCCGTGTTGATACGCTGGAGGGTGCTGCTGTCGATCGGCAGCACCTGGTACTTGCCGGCTTCGGCCCACCAGCGGCCGACCATTTCGATGACCTTTTCGCGATGATCGGCAGCCAGGTTATGCGATTCGGAATAATCTTCGCCGATGTGGTACAGTTCCCAATCGTGGGCCTCAATATCCACCAGTACCTGGTTGCTCATGGGGTCGCCGAACTTGCGGCCCTTCTGGGCTGCCTCGGTGAAGCTCGGGCCGGGCCACGGACAAACGGCCCGCCAGCCGTCGTGGTAGATCGAGCGATGGCCGAACATCTCAAAGTACTGTGTGTGATGCCGGCTGGGCGCAGCCGCATCATCGAAGGTATGGGCAAAGCTCACCCCTTCAATGGGCGCCTGGGTCACGCCGCGGACGCTCTCCGGGGCTTCTACACCCAGGGCCTCCAGAACCGTCGGAACGAAGTCGATGATGTGCCCGTACTGCTGGCGCAGTTCGCCGCGCGCCGGTATACCCGCTGGCCACGATACGATGCACGGGTCGGTGCTGCCGCCGCGATAGGTCTCACGCTTCCAGCGGCGGAAGGGTGTATTCCCGGCGTTGGTCCAGCCCCAGGCGTAATGGTTAAAAACATCCGGGCCGCCCAGCTTGTCGATCTGCTTGAGGTTATCCTCAAGCGTTTCGGCCAGGTTGTTGAAGAAGCACATCTCGTTGAGGGAACCCACCGGCCCGCCTTCGGAGCTGGCCCCGTTGTCAGAAATAACAATGACCAGGGTATTGTCCAGCTCGCCGATTTCTTTCAGGAAATCGAGGATGCGCCCAAAGTGATGATCGGTGAAGCTGATGAAGCCGGCATACACTTCCATCATGCGGGCGTACAGGCGCCTGGCGTCATCCGGCAGCGTATCCCACACCGGCACATCGGGGTCGTGCGGCGACAGGTCGGTGCCTGGCGGGAGGATGCCCATTTCAAGCTGGCGCTGGTGGACGATCTTGCGGTATTCATCCCAGCCCATATCGAACTTGCCTTTGTACTTATCCGCCCATTCCTGGGGAACGTGGTGCGGGGCGTGGCCGGCGCCGGTGGCATAGTATAGGAAGAAAGGCTTGTCCGGGGCGTTGACGTGCGCATCCTGGATGAACTCGATGGCCTTATCCGCCAGGTCGATGCTCAGGTGATAACCTTCCTCAGGCGTCTTGGACGCCTCGACCGAATGGTTGTCGTAAACCAGCTCCGGATACCACTGGTTGGTGTCACCGCCCAGGAAGCCGTAAAAGCGCTCAAAGCCGCGGCCGAGCGGCCAGCGGTCGTAAGGCCCGGCCGGTGTCTCGTGTTCAGGAGGCGACAGATGCCACTTCCCGACGCAGAAGGTGTTGTAACCCTGCGGCAGCAGCATCTCACTGAGCATGCCCTTGTCGAAGGGCAGGATGCCGTTGTAACCCGGGTAGCCAGTGGAGGTTTCCGTGATCGAAGCCAGGCCGAGCGAGTGGTGGTTGCGGCCGGTGATGATGCAGCCGCGCGATGGCGAGCACAAAGCCGTTGTGTGCATGTTGGTGTAGCGCAGACCGTTGGCGGCCAGGCTGTCCAGCACCGGTGTCTCGACCAGCCCGCCGAAGCTGGATAACTGCCCGTAACCGACATCATCCAGCACGAAGAAGAGCACGTTGGGGGATCCCTCTGGGGGGCGCGGCGACTCCGGCCAGGCCGGCGAGGACTCTTCCGTGGTGCGTCCAATGATGCCGGTAAAGGGGGCTCCATCCTTATAGGTTTTTATGGTCATGACCGTTCTCCTTATTGATTATCATCATTGATTATCATCACATCGTTCCATAGGATGCAATGGCTTACCAACCCAGTTGACACTGTCATTCATGAATGACAAAAAATCCAGCTTTCTAAAGAATGGTTAAGGTTCTATTACCCTCCAGTCTTCCCGTTGGCTATTTCAGTTACCGGAAACGAAAGTTAGTATTGCAACTGAATATCAAGATTATAACGTACTATCCAAGAAGACTGCCTCGTTCCTCGCAGTGACATTTCCCGTGTCAGTGCGAGGCGGCTTTGCGCCAAAGCAATCTCCCCTCCTGCCAGGGACTGCTTCGCAAGCTCGCAGTGACAGCGCACCGGCAGTGTGGGACAGAAGTTTCGAATACCCGCTGTAAACCTGCCCATTTTGCGGTAAAATGATACGCTTTATTCGGTCTATTATCTGGAGCCGCCTGTGTTTGAATTTGTCTTCCTGGGAACCTCAGCCTCTGCCCCTTCCGCCCGGCGCGGCCTTTCGGCGCAGATGGTGATGCACGACGAGTACCGCTTCCTGGTGGACTGCGGCGAAGGCACGCAGCGCCAGATCATGCAGTCCGGGCTGGGGTTCAAGCGCCTCAACCGCATCCTGATCACCCACAGCCACCTGGACCATATCCTGGGGCTGGCCGGGCTGCTCTCCACCTTCACCCGCTGGGAGACGATCGAGGGCCTGGAGATCTACGGCGGCGGCGCCGCCCTCAACCGCATCCATGACCTGCTGTACGGCGTGGTGCTGCGCGGGGCCCGGCCGCCGATGGCCATCACCTTCCACGAAATCCGCCCCGGCGTGGTCTTCGAAGCCGATGATTTCAGCGTATCCGCCTTCCCCGTCTCGCACCGCGGCCCGGACTGCTACGGCTATGCCTTTGCAGAGAAATCCCGCCGGCCCTTCCTGCCCGAGCTGGCGGATGCCCTGGCCATCCCCCAGGGGCCCTGGCGCCGCGACCTGGTCAACGGTTTGGCAGTCACCCTGCCCGACGGGCGGCAGATCTCCCCGGAACAGGTGCTGGGAGAAGCGCGCCAGGGGACCCGCCTGCTGATCGTCGGCGACACCGGACGCACCGAAGAGCTGCTGGAGCCCTGCCAGGGCGCCGACGCCCTGGTGATCGAAGCCACCTACCTGCAAAGCGAGGCGGAGATGGCCCAGGAGTTTGGCCACCTGACCGCCCAGGCGGCGGCGCTGTTGGCGCTGCGCTGCGGGGTCAAGAACCTGCTGCTCACCCACCTGTCCCGCCGTTACCGCGAGCGGGACGTGCTCGCCGAGGCGCGCCTGGTCTTCCCGGAAGCGATCGTCGCCCGGGATTTTGACGCCTACCAGATCAAGCGCGGCGAGCTCAGCCGCATCCGGCTGCCCGACGAAGAAGCGGGCTGATCATCTCACCCCACCGGGTGGATGCGCCGGTTTTGCATGACGGTGATAGCGGCAAAGATCCCCACGCTGAAGATCATGCAGAAGAACAGGATCCACGGCACGGCCTGCGGGCCGACCAGCTCAAAGAACTGGCCGATCACCAGCGGCAGCAGGATGCCTCCCAGGCAGGCGCCAACAAAGAACATGCTGGTCACCAGCCCGGTGATGGCCATCTTTTCACCCACGTAAGAGATCGCGGCGGGGAAGACGGAGGCGATCGAGGCGCCAAATAGAATGGTCGCCAGCCAGACCACGGGGACAGATTGGTTCCAGACGCTCAGCATCCCCATGCTCACCAGACAGCCAACCAGGTCGGCGATGAGCAGGGTGCGCGGCGAGAAGCGGGCTGCCAGGGGGATCGACGCCAGCCGGCTGAGGGTAAAAGAACCCCAGTAAGCCGCGGTCAGGTAGGCGGCCATCTGGGCATCAGCCAGGTGCATGTTCACCGCATACGTATAGATCCAGCCGCCATAGGCGCCCTCCGGCCCGACAAAGGTCAGGAACAGCAGCACATACAGCAGCAGCAGCGGCCAGTGGACCGGGGCGTCCACCCTGCCGTTGGAGTCCCGGTGGGGGGAGGTGGGGCTGGCCGGCCGGAGCAAGGCGGCTGAAACCGGCAGCAGGCATAAGGCCAGCAGCCAGTAGGCCCAAGAGTACCTGCCGGTCAGCAGGACCACCTGGGCAATGATCACCGGGGCCAGGAAAGCCCCCAGGCCGAAGAAAAAGTGCAGGGCGCTCATAAAGGGCCCAACTTTTTCACGGTGTAGCCACACCAACAGCGTGTTGGCGCCGACATCCAGGAAGCTCTCTGCCCCACCCAACAGCAGCATCACCAGCGCCAGCATCCACAAGGAGGGCATGACCGGGACCAGGGCCATCATCACCGCCGCCCCCAGCAGCGCCACCGCCATGATCGGATGGCCGCTGCGCCGGTCATACAGCCGCCCACTCCACAGCGCGCCTACCAGGTACCCCGAGGCGCGGGTCGAAAACAGGATGCTGACCTGGCTCAGGCGCACCTGGACCTGCCCGGCTAAACCGGGAAGGGTCGGGCCCATGGAGGCGGTGGACATCCCCAGGACGAGAAACGTCGCAAAATAGAGCGCAGTGATCCAGCCTCGCGCCTCGGAGCGCGAGGCGGCTGTGATGGAAGAAGTTGTTTCACTCAATGTTTATCTCAAGGTTTTTTTTAGAGCCAAATCGGGACGCAGCCGGGTTTCAGCCGAAGCGCTCCTCTTTCCACACGTCGGCATCGTTGTGGTAGCCGGCCTGTTCCCAAAATCCCAGGCGGTCCTGGGCCAGCAGTTCCAGGCCGCGCAGCCATTTGGCGCCTTTCCAAAAATACGGCACCTTCAGGTCCTCGCGCCCGACGATGTTGCCGATCACCCCGCGCAGCGGGTAGCCGTGATCCGGGGAAATCGGCTCGCCGTTGTAATGCGTCGCCAGCAGGAAGTTATCCGCCAGCACCAGCTCGAGCGGCAGGTTGACGGTGAAACCGTACTCGGCGTGCTGCAGGACATAATGGGCGGTGGGCGTTGGCCTGATCAACCCCTGCTCCACCAGGGTGCGCACCGATACCCCCTCCCAGGTGGTATCGAACTTGCTCCAGCGGGTGACGCAGTGAATATCCATCAGCAGGCTGGTGCGCGGGAGCTGCTGGAACTCGTCCCAGGTCCAGCGCGCCGGCTGCTCCACCTCGCCCCACACCCGGAAATCCCAGGTTGCCGGGTTGAAGCGCGGCACCGGCCCGTAGTGTAACACGGGGAATTTATGGGTCAGCGCCTGCCCCGGCGGCAGGCGCCCCTCCCTGGCCACGCGATCTTCATCTTCTTTTCGCCGGAAGAAACTGTCCAACATCATCACCTCTAAAAATCAGACTACCGCTTAGACTTCGAGACTCTCACCCGGGTTCAGCACACTCACCGTGGTCTCGGTCTCGGCCTGCACGCGCCTGGCCCAGGCGTGGGGGTCCTGGGCGAGAAGCTCCCAGGTATTATAATGGATGGGAACCACGATGCGGGGCTGGATCAGCTTAACGGCGCGCAGCGCATCATCCGGCCCCATGGTGAAATTATCCCCGATGGGCAGCACCGCCAGGTCAATCCCTTCTTCCCCAATCAGGCGCATATCGCCAAACAGGCCGGTATCGCAGGCCAGGTAAATTTTCTTTTGATCCAGGGTAGTGAGGAGAAAGCCCGCCGGGTTGCCGCCGTAAGAGCCGTCCGGCAGGCCCGAACCATGCAGGGCCTGGGTCAGTTTCAGGTAGCCAAAGGGATGGTGGTAGCCGCCGCCGATGTGCTGGTGGTGGGTCTTCAATCCCCGCCCGTCCAGGTACGTGGCGATCTCATCGTTGCTGATCACCACCGCCCCGCTGCGCTGCGCCACCGCCTCCAGGTCGCCAAAATGGTCACCGTGCCCGTGCGAGAGCAGGATGAAATCCGCCGTGGCCTGCCCGGCACTGATCGACGACGCCGGGTTCCCGGTAAAGAACGGATCGACCAGGATCTGGTAACCGCCCGTTTCCAGCCCCATGGCCGAATGACCAAACCAGGTAAACTTTGTACTCATCTCAGCCTCCTCATCTGAAAGAACTCCATTTTTTATGATCCAGGCGCCCCAGGGCCTGGCCGCGGGTTATGCCTTGAATGTTAAGCCTTGTGCAACGCCAGCCGCTCCTGGCAGTTCTCCTCCACCTGCTGGCGCGTCCACAGCATTGGATGATATTCTCCTTTGAGCCAGAGCTGGAGCAGGTCATCGTAGTGCGGGCTGCCCACCTGACCAGACTGGCCGGGCGGATAGACCGCCTGGGATCGCGAGAGGTCGCCCAAATCCACAATCTGGCGGAAGGAGGGCGCCCAGGCGTTGTTGGCGTAGGGCTCAGCCGGGCTGACCGCCGTCTGGCAGGGGGTATCGGTGTCCCCACCAATGGGGAACGGGCCGCGGTTGAAGACCGCATCCAGCGGCTTCTGCAGCGAGAGCGGGTGCGCCAGGACCACCACGTGCAGCTTTCCCCACTGCCAGGCATGGTCATCCGCCCCCAGCTCTTTGCGCAGCCACTCCACCGCCTGCTTCAGGCTGAGCTCCAGCGCCGCCTGCCAGCCGCCGGCCGCCTGCAGCCACCAGGAGTCGGGGTCATCCAGCATGCGGAACAGGGCCAGGGTGTCGTGCCCGTACATCTCGTGCGAGAAATAGAGCAGCGGGTGGAAACCCATGCCCATCACCTGCAGCGCCAGTTCCGGGCCAAGCGCCGGGTCCAACAGGTTGCGCAGCAAAGTGTAGCGGGTTACTTCGTAAATCGAGCCCGCCACGCTGTCTTCGCCCAGGTCGCCATCCCAGCCGCGCAGGTAGGTGAGGGCAAGCTGCACATCCGGGTCCTGGCTTTGCAAGCCCTCCAGGCGGCGCACAAACTCCAGCCCCGGGAGGCAGGTAAAGTCGATATGCAGGTTGCGGAAATCCTCGGCCGATAACTTCTCCTTGCTCTCCAGGATGTCCACGATGCGCCGGGCGCGATAGCCGTTCATCCAGGCGTTTCCCAGGAAGTGCGGGTAATCATCGGGGACGATCTTGTTATTGGTATGCACCACGTATCCCTGCTCGGGGTTCAAGGCGTGCGGCATCTCGGCAAAGGGCACTTCGCCAACCCATTCATATTCGCCGTCCCACCCTGGCGCGGGGAGGCTGCCGTCCCCCTTCGCCCGCACCGGCACCTTGCCCGTGCACCAGTAGCCGATATTCCCCTCCACGTCGGCGTAATCGATGCTGAGCTGAGGCGCCTCAACCAGGCGCATGGCTTCCACAAAATCATCCCAGCCCTGGGCCTGGTCCAGGCGCAGCCAGCCCTGCATCGCCGGGCAGGGGCGCAGCGCCATGGACTGCACCGCCACGCGCTGCTGAGGGTAACCGATCACATCCGAGATCACCGGCCCGTGCCGGGTGAGGCAGACATTTTCGATGTGCGGCTCTTTTTTGCCCTTCACCCGGATGGGCTCGCGGATCACCTGCGCCTCCAGCCATTCTCCGCCCGCCTGGTAACGGGTCGGGTTATTCTCATCAAACTTCTCCACGTACAGGTCTTCGGCGTCGGTGAAGGCCAGGGTAATCCCCCAGGCGATGCGGGCATTGTGCCCGACCAGCACCATGGGCACCCCCGGCAGGCTGACCCCCGTCACCTGGAGCCCCGCGCCGTCCAGGTGCACCTCGTACCAGATGGAGGGCAGCTTGAGCGCCAGGTGCATATCATTGCACAGCACCGCGCTGCCCGTGGCGCTCTTCCGGCCCGTGATGGCCCATGAGTTGCTGCCCTTGCCCTGGTCCAGGAAAGGCCCCTGGAGGCGCATCAGCACCCCCCCGACATCGATGCGGTTAAACTCGATCCCCCTCGGCAGGACCAGGGGCGCATGCTGGGGATAATGCGTCTCGAGGTCGGCGGCCCGTTCTGCCCCGATTTTCTCGACCACCTGGGCACGCACCGCCTCGCTGTACCAGGCGTGGGACAGCTGCCAGATCATCACCCGGGCAAAAGCGGTCGAATCTTCTGCCCTCCACGGCTCCGGGCGGTGGCCCAACAGGGTAAACTCAACCGGCAGGCGGCTGGATGGATGGGATAAAAAGGCGTTGACGCCAGCCGCATAAGACTGCATCACCTGGCGCAGGTCCGGGGCGGCATTTTCCAGGTCAGCCTTTCCCAGGCGCTCAAAGCCAAAGACGCGCGCCGCCCGATCGGTGTCCAGCGCCAGGGGGCCAAACAGCTCGCTCAGGCGCCCCTGGGCCGTGCGGCGGTTCAGCTCCATCTGGAACAGGCGGTCCTGGGCATGCACAAACCCCTGGGAAAAGAACAGGTCATGCGCAGTCTGGGCATAGATATGGGGAATACCCCAGCGGTCGCGCAAAATTTCGACCTTCTGTTCCAGACCGGGCAGCACCAGGATGCCGCTGGTTTGCGGCAGGCTGCGCCGGCTGAGCGGAACCAGCACCGACCGCGCCAGGGGGCCAACAACGCTATCTAGAAATGACATACTGCCTCCCATTCATCGTGGATGGATCTTGCCATAGCTGGATTGTATCACTAACCCCAACCGGCTGCCCCGCACATTCGCGGTTAAGCGCTTCTTTCCCTGCAACAAGAGTATAATTCAACCCGTATATCATTGCAGAGGTCCATTCCATACTTAACGTTCTGGAGATAAGATTATGAATTTTGCCACTGTTCTTCAAGGCTTTGTTGGCTTGCTCTGGCTGGCTGTGGTAGGGATGATCGTGCTGGCGGTGCTGCGCGCCTCGCGCGGCAAGAAACCCGGCGCGCTGTCGCCCGCCATCCTGGTGACCGCGCTGGCGGCGGTGGTGCTGACCACCATCAGCGCCGGGCTGGTTTTCGTCCCGCCAGAGCAGCGCGGCGTGGTGATCTCCGCCCTGGCGCCCAAAGGCTACCGCGAGGAGGCCCTGCAGCCCGGGCTGCGCTGGATCATCCCCTATTTTGAGTACGTCGTGCCCTATAAGATATCGCGCCAGACCTACACCATGTCCAAGCTCACCAACGAGGGGCAGGTGCAGGGCGATGATTCGATCTCGGCGCGCACTTTGGACGGGCAGGAGATTTTCCTCGACTCCTCGGTTATCTGGTCTATCGATCCGGGTAAGGTAGTCCAGGTGCACATCGCCTGGCAGAACCGTATGCAAGATGAGGTGATCCGTCCCCAATCGCGCGGCGCCATCCGCGACGCCGTCTCGCAGTTCCGGGTCGAGGAGATTGTCAGCACCAAGCGTTTTGAACTGTCCAACATGATCCGCCAGACCATGGATGAAAAGCTAAAGGAAAACGGCCTGGTGCTGGTTGACTTTGTGCTGCGCAACATCACCTTCTCTCCGGAATATGCGGCTTCGGTGGAGCAGAAGCAGATCGCCGAACAATTGGCGCAGCAGGCGCGTTTTGTGGTGGAGCAGCGCAAGCAGGAGGCGGAACAGGCGCGCCAGCAGGCCCAGGGTCAGGCCGACGCCGTGGTGATTAACGCCAAGGGCAGCGCTGAATCGCGCCTGATCCAGGCCGAGGCCGAGGCCAAGGCCCTGGACTTGATCGCCAACGCCCTCAAGGACAACCAGGATCTGCTGAACTACACCTATATCCAGAAGCTTGCCCCTGGGGTCCAGGTCATGCTGGTGCCCAACAACGCCCCTTACCTGCTGCCCCTGCCCACCCTGGGCCCTGCGGCGCCCAGCGCTGCGGTGCAGAGCACCCCTGAGCCGAATCCCACGCCGCTGCCTACCCCGGCGCCCACCGCCACACCCTAGGAGATCACATGACCACACCGGCTGCCTCCCCCTCCGGGCGGGAGATCCGCCTGACCAGCCTCTCAAGCTGTGCAGGCTGAGCGTCAAAACTGAGCGCGGATGCGCTGGCGCACGTGCTGCGCCCCCTGCAAGGACTGTTTAACCCGGCGGATTTTCCGGACCTGCTGGTTGGACTGGGCGACCCGGACGACGCCGCCGTCTGGCGGCTGGATGACCAGCGCGCCCTGGTGGCCACCACCGATTTTTTCACCCCCGTGGTGGATGACCCGTACGACTACGGCGCCATCGCCGCCGCCAACGCCCTGTCGGACGTGTACGCCATGGGGGGAAAGCCTTTCCTGGCGCTCAACATGGCAGCCCTGCCGCCTGACCTGCCGGCAGAAGTCAGCGGAGAGATCCTGCGCGGCGGCGCAGAAAAAACCCGCGAGGCCGGCGTGGCCCTGGCCGGTGGACATACTATCCAGGATAAAGAGCCCAAGTACGGCCTGATGGTGCTGGGCTTTGTACACCCCGAGCGCTACCTGACCAAGGGCGGCGCTCGCCCCGGGGATGTGCTCGTTTTGAGCAAGCCGCTGGGTTTTGGCACGCTGACCACCGCCCTCAAGCGCGGGCTGGCGGCGGCAGACGACCTGGCCGAGGGCGTGGACTGGATGAAGAGGCTGAATAAGGCCGCCTCCGAGCTGGCGGTGGAGTTTGAACTGCGCGGCGGCACGGATATCACCGGTTTCAGCCTGCTCGGGCACGCCTGGGAGATGGCGCAGGCTTCTGGCGTGGGGCTGCGCTTCGCTTACGAGCGTATTCCATTCATCTCCTGCGCCAGGCGCTACGCGGATGAATGGATCTTCCCCGGCGGCTCGGCAGATAACCGGCTGTATTACTCGCCGTTTGTGCGCTTTGCACAAGGCATCGACGAAGCCGGTCAGATGCTGCTTTTCGATGCCCAGACCAGCGGCGGTCTGCTGCTCTCTGTCCCTCCGGCGAAGCTCGATGGCTTCCTGGAAAAAGCCGCCCAGGTTGGCCAGCCTGCCTGGAGGGTGGGAGAGGTGCTGGAGGGAGACTACATCCAGGTGGTTTGAAACGATCTAAAAAGAGGAAGGCCCGGTCGCACTGGCGAGCCGGGCCTTCCTTTGTCTCCTGCCAGGGTCTATAATGCCATCAAGACCCGCGGCTCGCTGGACAGTTCCTGGTAGATGGCATCCACCTGGGCCTTGCTCTGCGCCCACAGGTTCACCGTAATAGACAGATAGTTGCCGCTGCCGCTGAGGCGGCTGTCCAAGGCCTCCTCCTGCAGCCCAGGCGCGTGGCGCAGCACCAGGTCAAACACAAAACGGCAAAAATCGTCCTGGTTCCTGCCCATCACCTTGATCGGAAAGTCACAGGGGAACTCAAATAAAGTCTCGGGAATCGCGTCTTCCATCGTTACACCTGTGTCCGCCGCCTGCCATCAGCCGATGATGGCGCTTTCCAGCGCCTCCAGCTCCGGGGGCAGGACCTGGGGCACCCGCATGGTGCGGGTAATGATATCCGGGTCCTTCAGCCCGTGACCGGTGCATACGGCCACCACCCGCTTGCCGCGCAGGTTCAGCGCGCCGCTGCGCACCTGGCGGGCCAGACCGGCCAGGCCAGCAGCCGAGGCGGGCTCGACCCAGATCCCATTGGCGGCAAGCTGGCGCTGCATGGACAGGATTTCATCATCGCTGACAGCGATGATCCTGCCGGTAGATTCCTCCGCCGCCTGGAGCGCCTGCTCGCCGCGCGCCGGGCGACCAATGCGGATCGCCGTGGCCACCGTTTCCGGGTGATCCACGGGATGGCCCAGGACCAGCGGCGCCGAACCTTCAGCCTGCACCCCCAGGATGTGCGGCAGCCCCGTCCCTTTCAGGGCATGGTACTGCTGAAAGCCCATCCAATACGAGGTGATATTGCCGGCATTACCGACCGGCAGGCAGAACCAGTCCGGAGCACTGCCCAGCACATCGCAGATTTCAAAGGCGCCGGTCTTCTGCCCCTCCAGGCGGTAAGGATTGAGTGAGTTCACCAGGGCAATCGGGTGTTTCTGGGAGATCGACACCACCATCGAAAGCGCATCATCAAAAGAGCCCAGCACCTGCAGCACCTGGGCGCCATAAGCCACCGCCCCGGCCAGTTTCCCCGCCGCCACCTTTCCCTGCGGGATCAGCACCACCGAGCGCATGCCGGCGCGTGATGCATAGGCCGCGGCAGAGGCGGCTGTGTTCCCGGTTGAAGCGCAGATCACCGTCGAAACGCCGCGCCCGGCGGCTTCGCTGATGGCGGCGGTCATGCCGCGGTCCTTGAATGATCCGGTCGGGTTCAATCCCTCGAACTTGACCAACAGATCAAAGCCGCCTCCCAGGTCCTCCGCCAGGCGCGGGACCGGGATCAGCGGTGTATCGCCTTCCAGCAGGGTGACCGGTCGGGTATACTCGGGCAGGTTTAACAGGCCCTGGTAACGGGCCAAGACACCAGGGTTGGGCATCTCCATCTCCTTACTTGAATTGATGAGGCAGTATTCTACCAGAAGACTGCTTACTTCACCGACACATCCAGGGTGTATTCCGAAGTTGCCCCGCTGGAAACAGCCTGGATCATGTAATCCTGTGAGCCAGGCAGCACCCCGCTCCACTGCGTGGCATCCGAAGCTGAGCGCACCAGCGGCGTGCCATCCTCCATGCCATAGATGGACAGCAAAACGTCGGTCCCGGGCGAGGTGAGGCTGACCTGCATCGTCTGCCCCTTCAGCGCCTTGAGCAGGTAATGGTTCAGGCTGCCGCCGATCACCGTTCCCTTCAATGAGGTAGACGTTCCACCCGGAGCAAAACGGATGCGCACCGGGATCACCACCTCCATGCTGAAATCCGCCTGGGCTTCTGGCGCCGCCAGGGTCAGGCGGTACGGCTGGGCCATGAACAGCTCATCGGTGAACTGGGAGGAGCCGGCGGCCGGGCGCAGATAGGGCTGGCCATCGGAAAGCCCGGTGACCCCCAGGACAACCTGCTGGTTGGTCGAGTCCACGCTGACCATCAGCGTTTGACCGCCGGTCATATACAACACATAATCCACCTGCCCGCCGCGGGGAATGGACCCCGAAACCACGGCAGACGTGGCACCCGCCGGGATCTCCAGCGGGATGTCCCCCTGCACCGGCTGGGCGGCAGGCGTAAGGCTCGCCTCCACGGTGACGGTGGGCTGCGGGGAGGCCGGGAGGGGCGTCGAGGTGACGGCCAGCAGGGTGAGCATCACCGTGACCGGAACCGCTTCAACAGCGGTTGCCGCCACGGGAACAACCGGGGAGGGGGTCGCCACCGGATAGTTGCAGGCAAGCGCTGCAGCCAACAGGGACACACCGGCAAGCAGCAGTACCGGGCGGCATCTCTTCATTTCCTGAATCGCTCCTTCATAAACCAGTTATGGCTCACCCTGGACGGTGATCAGCAGCTTGATGCGCTCAAAGGTCGCCGGGCCGATCCCGTTCACCTTCTGAATCGCTTCAATGGTTGTGAAATCCCCATGCTTCTTTCGGTAATCCAGGATGCGCTGCGCCAGTACAGGCCCGATCCCGGGCAGGGATTCCAATTCGGCCTGCAAGGCGGTATTGATATTGATCACGCCGGAATCGGCGGTCACTGCGGGCAAGGTCAAGCGCGGCGTGGCTCGGGCTGTCGGCTCAATCGTGGCAGAAGCTACCGGAGTTGGCTCGCCTTTCACCGGGATGGTGATTTTATCCCCATCCCGCAGCAGTGCCGCCAGGTTGACAGCCCCCTCATCTGCCCCGTCCAGCAGACCGCCAGCCTGCTGGACGGCGTCCCACACATGGCTTCCAACAGGCATGGAGTAAACACCCGGCCTGGCCACCGCCCCTACTATGTACACCATTACCGGCGGCGCAGTGGGCGGAGGGAGGAGTTTCACCGCCTCCCCGCGCGGCGTGCGGCTGACCAGCAGGATCAACCCGGCAGCCAAAAGGCTTACCACGACTGCCAGGCTGATCTCCCACACACGTTTCATTTACGTCTGGCAGCCTAGAGGTCGCCCTCCAACCTGAGGCTCAGCCCGAGGCGCTGCCGGGCGCCGTCCACCTGCAAGACGCGCACCAGGATGCGCTGCCCAACCCGCAGGTTATATTTTGGCCGGAGGGGGCCAGAGCGGCTCATGGCGGTCATCTCTGAGACATGGATCAGCCCATCCAGGCCCTCCTCCACCCGGGCAAAGACGCCAAACGGCACCACGCTGGTGACAATTGCTTCGGTGACCTGGCCAGGCTTATAGCGCCTCTCGGCCGTCTCCCATGGGTTCGGCCGCAGCCGTTTCAGGCTGAGCGCCACGCGCGCCCGGTTGGGATCAACCTGGATCACGTAGACCTCCACCTGCTGCCCCAGGGTGACCACATCCGCCGGGTGATGCACCCTGCCCCACGAAATCTCTGAAACGTGCACCAGTCCTTCCACGCCGCCCAGGTCGACAAAGACACCAAAATCGGTGATGTTGGTGACCGTGCCGCTTGCGTGCTCGCCGGGTGTCAGACTGCGCAGCAGCTCGTTCCGGCTGCCAGGGCGGGCTAACGCCGCCCGCTCCGAGAAGACGATGCGCCCGTGCTCCGAGTCACATTCGATCACCTTGAGATGGATAGACTGGTCCAGGTAAGTCTCCAGCCATCTCTCGATCTCTACCGGGTCTTCCGGGACATCCACCAGGTGGGAAATGGGCACAAAGCCCTGCATGCCATCCCCGCATACCAGCAAACCACCCCGGTTATACCCGGTCACATTGAGGCAGACCACCTGGTCCTGGTCATAGGTTTCGTTGACTTTGTTCCAGCTATTTTGATCTACATCCTGGAAAAAGGCGGAACCGCCGAGCCGGTCGACAGGGCCCGCATGATCTTTCCTGGTATAGGTGAAATTTTCCTGCTGCTCATCCTCAGCCATCACGGCTTCCCACCACGATTCATCCATTGGCGGCGGCCCACTTTCGATATCGCGTTGATAGTATTTGATCACCATTAAGATCACCTCGCTTGAGCTTGCACTACTTTCTCACTGCTTCCTTCAACAGCCACGGCAGCTCCCTGCCTGGCCTGCTTCTCCATCTCCACGATCACATTCGCCACCGCCTCGATTGCCACCCGCTGCTTGCGGTATAAATCCGCCTCGGACATGGCAAGACGCATGGCGACTTCCCGAACTTTGTGGCCCTCCATAAACTTCATTTCCAGTATATTATATAATATCCATTCTGCGGTGAAGCGCCTTTCCCCTTCAGGCCGCACCTGGTCAACCGCCCGGCGTAAAACGGCGCGCAGGGCATTGATCGGATTTTCGTCATGTTCAGCCATTTCTTGTTGAACCACTTCAAGCTTCAACAAAGGGCTCTGCGTCAGCTTGGGCCCGCCCCAATAATGGGTCAAAGCGTCCTTGACCCATTGAGAAAAGCCATCTCCATCCAGATCCAGCGAGGGGGCAGACAGGATTTCCGATCGATCGTAGCGCGCCGCAGCCCGCAAGCGCTGGATCATCTCCATCTGGGGAGATAATGCCTCCAACGAGCTGAACACCTGCTGCTGGCGCCGGCGGTCACGCAGCGCCAGCGCCGCACGACCAGACAGGATCAAAAGAGCCTCTAACTGATCTTCCTCCAACAACTGTCCCGGCTGTTGTTGGATCCCAAACAAGCCGAGCAAATCCGGCTCATCTGCATCCTGGTCAAACAAGGGGATCAACCAGTACCCACCCCAGGTCAAAATCCCCTGGTCAAAACCATTGTCACGCACCCGGTTCAGCAGATCAGCGGAAAGTCCTTCCTCAGGCAGCGGATTCTCACCTCCTACTTGAACCAACAACTCAGTCCCTTGTGTGCCAAAGGAAGCGGTAAAGGCTTTAGATACTTGCAAACGGTCACAGGCCGCGGTTAACAATGACTCCAGAAACTGGTGCAGATCGTTTAGCGACAGCAGGCGTTCTTCCAGGGATTCCAGCAGCTCCCAATCTGCGCGTTCCCGGCCGTAGAACAGGCGCCGCTCCCAGATCGGCGCGGCCAGGGTGATCACATGCTCGCTCACCAGGATGGTTATCGCCATGGCAACCGGGATGATCACCCCGGTTTCAAACCCAAATCTTTGCCCGCTGCGCCGGATAATGGTCGTCACAGCCAGCACCAGGATAGCAGTCACCGGGCCGCGCATGATCCATTTGAGCAAACGGCGCTTGACCACCCGGTCGGGCCAGGGCACGCCAAAGAACGCCACGGCGTATGCCATGATCACCAGCAGGACAAACATCATCAAGTTTCCCACCAGCACCACCAGCCAGAAAGCCAGCGGCGCCCGCGAGGCAAAACCGGAGCCGAACAGCAGGTAAGGATATGAGCCCAGGGCAGGCGCCAGGGCGCCGGCCAGCAGATACCGCATCCGCCTGCGGCTGGTGCTGGTCACCGAACGCTGCAAGGCGCGCCAAAAATTGACCCAGGACAGCACCATCAACACAATGTAGTAGAGGGTAAACATCCAGGTCAGCCAGGTGCGCTGCAGGTGGGGGGCCGGCGGCTCATTTTGGAGAAGCGGACCTACCAACATTGAAAAAGGTAGCGCCAACAGAAAAATAAAGGAGCACAAGTAGGACAGGCGGATCGCCAAGCGCCGCCTGCCGCGGCTGGGACGCCCGGTTGTAGCCAGCAGCGCATCAGAGAAATGCAGATAGGCCGGGGGCAGAAACACAATGCCCACCCACTGCATGCGCAGCCAAAATTCCATCCAATACGCCGATTCCGCCGTACTGCCCAGAGCGTCTCCCATGAAGACGATCACCACGCACCCCAGGATCACGGTAAAGGTGCGAACGACCCGGTCGGCCAGGTTGAAGGAAAGCGCATAGAGCAATAGCGAGAACGCGGTAATGGCGATCCCGGCGGTCAGGATCTGGTTGATCGTGCGCAGTCCAGCAAGAACCAGAGAAAACATATGCAAAACATCCAGGCTAACGGATGAACGGGCTCCCTTTAACGCAGCGTCTTGGCAAAGAACAGGCAGATATCATGATTGGCATAATAGCGATCGTTATAGCCGCACAGGTCAAAGCCCAGCTTTTGCACCATGCGGATAGCGGCATAATTCTTGGGCTGCATCTCCACCACCAGGTTGCGGGCGTTGTGCTCCAGACCCCATTCCTGGGCTGCCAGCAGCAGCGCGCTGGCGATCCCCTGGCGGCGCACACGCCGCCGGACCACCAGGTCAGTGACCCAGGCAGTTAGCGGTGCCAGTTGTAAGCTCAGGCTGATATACCCGACCACTTCCCCCCCTAACAGCGCCGCCAGCACGCAGTCTCTATCCTGCCAGTCCGCCACCAGGTCCTGTGGAGAGCGCGGGTATTCAACCCGCACCGAGCGCGGCAGGCGCACCTCCCGGAAACGGATGCGGACCTGCCCCTCTTCAAATGGCTGGACTTCCATCTGCCAGACAAAATC
>CAIQIV010000773.1 GCA_903871905.1 uncultured Chloroflexota bacterium
CTCCGTGGAGCCTGCCGAGAAGCCAGGCCCGGCTGAAAAATCATAAGCCTTTCCAGCCTTAATCACCCACTCCCGGCATGAAAACACCCTGCCGGGGGTGATTTTTTGTGATGATTGTCACCCGATCAAAATGACCCATATAGGAACCAATCAGGCAAATATTATGATTTAATAGAACCAGATACCCCAAGTTACATCTGATTTATAAGAAAAGGAAGGAGCTTTTTCCAATGGCAAAAACATCCGAAGATTTGCAGGGCGCATTTGCAGGCGAGTCCCAGGCAAACCGCAAGTACACAGCTTTCGCCAAGAAGGCTGATGAAGAAGGCTACGCGGCGGTTGCGCGCCTGTTCCGGGCTGCTGCACATGCTGAAACGGTGCATGCCCTCAGCCACTTCCGCGCCATGGGCGGGGTAAAAACCACCGCCGAAAACCTGGAAGCAGCCATCGCCGGTGAGAATTACGAAGTGACCACCATGTACCCCGAGTTCATCAAGGACGCTGAGGCGGAAGGCGAAAAGAAAGCCCTGGGGTCCTTCAAATGGGCATGGGAAGTCGAAAAGGTCCACGAGCAAATGTACCGCAATGCCCTGGCACATCTTGACCAAAATACCCCCCTGCCGGAGTATTATGTCTGCCCCTTCTGCGGCTATACCCACGAGGGAACACCTCCTGAAAAATGCCCGGTATGCGGCACGTCAGGCAAGAAGTTTGATAAAATCGACTGAGGCCTGTCCCAGCCAGCCTGCTTTTCAATCATTCCCTGTTGTTCTTCTGGCGGCGGCTGTGACCACAGATGGTTGCAGCCGCTGCCTTTTCTTAAGTTCCCCCGCGTTCGTCTTCATCTTATTTTATAATCCCTGCCATGAATGAACTCGCCCAACAGGCACGCCAGACAACAGGGATCCGTCTGTCGCCCGGCCAGATCACTTCCCTTGAGCAATATGAAAAAATCCTGCTGGAATGGAACGCCCGCATGAATCTGACCGCCATCCAGGACCCTGCCACGATCCGCACCAAGCATTTCCTGGATTCACTCACCTGCCTGACTGTTATGCGCGATACCCCCCTGGAGCGGGTGATCGACATCGGCACCGGGGCGGGTTTTCCCGGCATCCCCTTGAAGATCGCTCTGCCTGCCATGCGGCTCACGCTGGTCGAGTCGGTCGGGAAAAAGGTTGAGTTCTGCCGCCATGTGGTCCAACAGCTTAAACTGGAAGGAGTCGAGATCATCCAGGCGCGCGCGGAAGAAGTGGGCCAGATGGCCGCGCAGCGCGAGCGTTATGATTGGGCAGTGGCTCGGGCTGTGGCCCTGCTGCCCATCCTTGCCGAATACCTGCTGCCGCTGGTCAAGGTTGGCGGAGCGATGCTGGCAATGAAAGGGGAGAGCGCCCACGCCGAAGCCGTGAGCGCCCACAATGCCATCCAGATCCTGGGGGGCCAGCTGCGCCGGGTGGCGCCGGTCATCCTCCCCGGTGTGGTCGAGCAGCGCTACCTGGTGGTGATCGAAAAAATTGCCGCCACCCCGAAAGGCTATCCACGCCGCACCGGAGCGCCGGCAAAAAAACCTCTGTAAAGCCCTGAAATTGCCCACCCGGGCTTTCCTGTAACGGAAATCCCGGGTGAGATATCTTTGAAAAGCCAGGAGAATTTACTGCCTGAGGTTGGTCATGGGCAGGTAGGTTTGGAAGGAACCGGCTTGCTCTCCTGCCAGGATGTAATCCGTGAAGTGATTGATCTGCATCACCACGCGGTTACGCTCCATGTCGATCACGTAGCTCTGGGGAAACACCCAGCGGTTCTCAACCGTCGAGAAGTAAACCGGACGCAGATCCTCTTCTCGCAAATGGTGGCCCTGAAGATCACGCCGGTTGTAGGCAAAGCTGATCACCACATCCTGGTTGAAGGATTCCTCGATTGGCAGGCCGTCCTCCCCCGAGGCAAAGAAGGAATACCCATAGTTTAGGGTTGCTGCATGCCGCTGCCATGGCAAACCAGCCACGGGAACGATGCGCAGGGTTACCGTTCCGCTGACTGGCATCGCTCCGCCGGGGATGAAGATCGAGGTCCCATCCGCCAGGTCGATATGCTGCGGCTGCATGGCGTCAAAGGTGACAACCACGGGGGCAGGTTTTGAGATGGGTCCAGCCAGGGTTATGTCCTGCACCGCGCCTGCTTCACCCACCTCTACCCGGGTTGTGCCAAACCAGAACCGGGTCTCCGTCTCAAAGACGGCTTTCAGGCGCCAGGTGGTGTTCGAGATCACATCCAGGGAGAAGGGGCCAACCGCCGTAGTACCGGATGTTAATGTAATCGGGAACTGCCCGCGCACGAAGCCGCCGTCCTCCGACCAGCCCGACACCAGGACCATACCACCCTGGTCTGTGTTTGTTACGGTCAGGGTCCCACTGATTTGTGCGTCCGCCAGGCGGAACTGCAGGACGTTTCCACCGGATATGCCGTTCTCAGGAACCAGGACAGCCCGCTCGATGGGCTTAATCCAGCCATCCTGGTTATAAGCCGCGCCCAGGCGGTAGACACCATGCGGAACCTCAATGCTGAAAAGTCCACTCGCATCGCTGCGTGTCTCCAGCCAGATGCCATTAACTACTGGCCCGGACCCGTTGACGACCACCAGGGCTCCTGCCAGGGGAATGCCATCCGGCGCCAAAACTGTCCCGGTAATCAACCCATCCTTGCGCGTGACCGGCAGTGGTACCGTTGCCGTGAAGTTCTCCGGGGCCGTGACATTAAATCCAGCGCGCAGGCGGGCATAATCGGCATCCGGATCGATGCGGTAATTTAAACGCCATAGACCATCTGCCACATCCATGCGATAGGTGCCGTTGCCCGGATTGATCGGCGCCACGCCCCAGTTCCCGCCGCTCCAGGCACTGACCATCCCGCTTACCCCGGTGACCGGCTGGCTCATCGGCCTTTGGCGCACATCAACCAGCGCGCCAACGATGTGCGCATCTTTGACCCGCAGGGTGATGGTCACGGGGACTGCCTCGCCAGAAACCGCGCTCACCATTCTTTCCGAGCCGGACATGTAGGGGCTGCCTGCGCTCAGCATGGCGGCCACATTGTAGTCCCCAGCCGGGACATAGATGGTGAACTGGCCATTGGCGATGGGTGCCCCGTTATGCACTTCTGCATCCAAAAGTGACCGGGCTGCCGCCCAACCTTCCGCGTCCACCACCGGGTTTTGCGCCTCGTCCACCAGGGTGCCCACAATGCGGGCATCCGCAGCAGTTAGAGAAAAGTCGACATCCGGCTGGGTGCTGCCGGAGACCAGTGTGATGTCCTGCCCGGGACCGGTGTACAGGTAAGGCTGGTCTTTCGCTGGCGCTGGCTGGACGTGCCAGGTCCCAGCAGCAACCGCCAGGATATACTGCCCATCTTCCCCGGTGGTGGCATTCAGGGTACCCGGGATGCCAGGCCTCCAGGCAACGATGGGGATATCCGCCGCGGGTGCACCACCGTTGAGGCTGACCAGACCCGTGATCTGGGCATCCCGGGGCAGGAGGGGAATATTCCCCAGATCCAGGTGTGCTTGTGGTGCCAGCTGGATCGGATCGAGCTGGGGACCCACATACCCTGCATCCTGCGGGTTGGCAAACACCTTATACCCGCCATTTGGCAGGGAAATGTCGAATAAACCATCTCCAGCCGCGGTTTCTACCCGCCGTCCAATGCCCTCGTTGTTCATCAAGCCGATGGTCACGGTGAACGGCGGTGGGCTGCCATCTGGCATCACCACAACCCCGCTGACCGACGCATCTGCCGTAATCACCGTGAAATCAAGGTTCTCCACCTGCGGCAGCCGGTCCATGCGGAAAAAGACAAACTGAGGCGGCAGGTTAAAAACCCAATCCGAAGGTGTGGTATCGGTAACCGGCTTCACGGTCACAGCCCACAGCCCCGGGGAAAGCTGCAGCTCATAGCTGCCATCTGCTGCGCTCAACGCCTCTGCCACACCAGCCATATTTACTCGATGGGCAACCACCTGAGCATGAAAGACGGGAACGCCGGTGTTGGTGGTCACCGCACCCTGGAGCACCTTTTCCGGAGAGCCAAAGACCAGGGTATAAGGATTTACCGCCCCGGGTAGGGTGACTGTGACCAGGGCAGGCGGCAGAAGATCTGGGTGCTCTCGAGGCGCAGCCGCCCCCAGCCAATAACTCCCCTGCGGCAGTCCACCGATGGCCCAAAACCCATGCTCATTGCTGAGATCCCACCCTCTGCCGTTCATCACCTGGTTCACAAAAACTCGGGCATCCTTCACCGGGTTTCCACTGCTGTCCTGCGTGAACCCCCACAGGTCAGCCTGCTGCAAGGTCAGCTCTACCGTCTGGCTGACAACCGTACTGGTGATCGACAGGGTCACCGGCAGCGACTGCCAGAGCGGCAGGTCACCGATCGGATAGGCTATTAAGAGATATCCACCAACCGGCAGACCACCCAGTGCAAAGCTACCGCCAGGGGCAGCCACCTCCTGGAACGGCATGCCCCCCAAGCGGCTTATTTTTACCGCTGCATCCACCGGAGAGGAGGTCAGCGGGTTGACCACTGTCCCTAACACCTGTGGCAGGGTCAGTTCCAATTCACCGGTATCTACCGGGGCATTAAAGACATGGACCGGCTTGGGCTGGGAAGGGGTGTAACCGCTGACCAGGGGTGAAACGGCCCTAACCAGGTACATCCCATTTGGCACCGGACCCAAGGAAAAAGCACCCGTGTTCAGGTCAGGATGTGCCTCCCCACGTACATTCCCATTCATCGGATCAGACAGCCGCACCAGGGTACCCTCAGGCAGTGGATACCCTCCCGGGCTGGTGACCACACCGCTGATTATCCCGCCATTTGGCGCGGAAAGAAAAGCGGCCAAAACCTGCTGGGGCGCCACCGCCAGACCAGCCAGGAAAACCAGGCCGGACAGCGCAACCACCAGCATGACACCCAACAAGATTCTTCGTCTCGATAGCATAGATCATTCTCCTTACTCAATTAGACGGAAAAAATCGCTCTTGGATACTGGCATATCCCCGATGACTTTTTATTCCTTGCGCGTCTCATATTTCTCGCAGAATAATTTGCCTTCCAGATCCAGCCAACCCGACTACACCCCCAGTCTAACCCCGGCAAAATAACTGGCGGTTACCTGGATGTAAAAAGGCTGTAAAACCTTCACGGGCTGTGGATCGCCCAAATGCGCGCTTTGCCATCCAGGCCACCCGTCAGGATGCGGCGCCCGTCTGGATTAAAAGCCAGGGCCGCGGCGCCTCGGGTATGGGCCTGCTGGCAGACCAGCACCAACCAGGAATCCGGATCAACCAGGCACAGCCGTCCGTCCCCCCCGGTTGATCCCAGGTACTGGCTGTCCTGGCTGAACCGGACCCGCCACACCACCCCCTGGTATGTCTCCGGATTTCCGGTATGCGGGGCAAGGCTGAGCGGCACAGGGAAAATTTCGTTCCCTGTCCGAAACGATTGGCTCGTATCCCATCGAAGAACATGATTCTCCCCATCTGCGGCTGCCAGCCAGGCACCACCTTTCCCAATGGTAATTGAAAAGAGGGGGGTCTCTGAACGAAAAGTGCCCAGAATGCGCCGGGTCTTCACCTCCCGCAGACGGACCAACCCACCATTAGTGACAGCCAGGACCTCCCCTCCAGGAATGAAGGCGACCGCCGGCACCGCATACGTGCCGCCCAATGTCTCTTGGACCAGTTGACCGCTGGAGGCGTCCCACATACGCGCCACGGCATCACTGCCGCCAGTCGCTAAGAACTGCCCATCCGAGCTGAAGACCAGGGAATTCACCCCTTTGCGATGCGCCTGAAAGGCAGCAAGCGGCGAACTTTGCTGCAGGTTTGAGACATCCCAGATGCGCACCAGCCCGTCCCGGCTGCCCGCCGCCAGGTAGCGGCCGTCAGGGCTGAAGGCCAGCGCCGGTGTCAGCGCACCAACCTGCCAGCGCGCCACGCGCTGCAGATCGCCTGGACGGTACAGGCTCACCTCATTCCCCGCTGCAACTGCAAAATACCTGCCATCTGCAGCCCAATCGGCAGAAAGGACCAGCCCCCATGGGCCAAAATCCAGTTCTGCAACCTGCTCGAGGGAGATAGAACGATTATCTTTGTAGATCAGGAATACCAGCGGGAGGCAGGCCAGAAGAATGGAGCGAATCACCTGCCCCGCTCCCCTCCCGGCTCCAGACCGATCAGGGACGCAGACCCCAGACGCGCACCTCTCCATCATAAGAAGCAGACACCAGTAGCTGTCCATCCGGGGAAAAAAGCAGGTTGGTCACCCCGTGAGCATGCCCATCCATTGTGCGCAGCAGCCTGCCATCTACAACGGACCAGATGCGGATCAGGCTGTTCTCATACTGGCTGCCCGAGGCCAACAGCTGCCCATCCGGCGAGAATGCCAGGCTGCTGACCACCCCATCACTGAGCAGTGTGCGCACCAACTGCCCTGTTGCCAGGTCCCAGATTTTGATTTCCCCATCGTAGTGCCCCGTGGCAAAAATCCCTGCCGCGGGTGAAAAGACAATCTGGTTCACTGCCCCGGTGAAGGAAGTATAGATCTTATACTTTACCGAAAATAACGTCTGTTCCTGCGCCGGGTCATAGACCCTCTCCCAG
>CAIQIV010000774.1 GCA_903871905.1 uncultured Chloroflexota bacterium
CTTACCCGGAACTCAAAGAAGCCATCAAGAACCAGGTTGTTTTCGATTATCAAAATATCAAGGGCACGCTGGTAGGCCTGTGGTCACCGGACTACGTGGGCGGGATCAATGTTCCCGGGCCTCACCTGCATTTTATCTCGGAGGATCTGACCCTCGGAGGCCATCTGTTAGATCTCAACCTGGCCAGCGGCCAGCTCAGCCTGGACGAGACGCGCAGCCTTGACCTGGTGCTCAATCCTGCAGGCGAATAAATGCCGGGCACGAAGTTCCCCCAGCGCAGTTGTTCCTGCCCCCCTCGCCTGTACTGCTTTGACAAACGGAGTTGACCAGTCCCATGAGCTCAACGCAAGAGGTGATCAATTTAGGCTCTACGAATATCCAGGTATCCACCCTGGGAACCGGAACCTGGGCATGGGGAGACGGCCTGTTCTGGGGGTACGGCCGCGGTTTCAGCGAGCAGGATGTGCAAGAAGCTTTCGACAGCAGCCTGCTCAACGGCATCAATTTTTTCGACACGGCAGAGGTCTATGCCCAGGGGCGCTCGGAGGCCTTCCTGGGCGGCTTCCTACGAGAGGCCCAGAGCCGGCCGGTCGTTGCCACCAAGTTCTTCCCTTACCCCTGGCGCCTGCGCCGCCGGTCCTTGATCAAGGCACTGCGCGGCAGCCTGCGCCGCCTGGGACTGGAGACAGTCGATCTCTATCAGATCCACTGGCCCTTCCCACCCGTAGCCATTGAGATTTGGGCCGAAGCCCTGGCCGAGGCGGTCCAGCAGGGGCTGGCGCGAGCGGTGGGTGTCTCCAACTACAACGAAGAACAGATGCGCCGGGCTCACCGGGCGCTGGCAAAGCATGGCATCCCCCTCGCCACCAACCAGGTGGAATACAGCCTGTTCAACCGGCGAGCCGAGACCAGTGGCCTGCTGATAGCCTGTCAGGAGCTGGGGGTCACGCTGATCGCCTACAGCCCCCTGGCCCAGGGCGTGCTCAGCGGCAAATACACCCCCGACAAAGCGCCGCCAGGCATCCGCGGCCAGCGCTACAGTCGCGCGGTGCTGGGGCAGATCGCGCCATTGATCCGCCTGCAGCGCGACCTGGGCCGTAGCTACGGCGGCCGGTCAGCTTCCCAGGTTGCCTTGAACTGGCTGATCTGCAAAGGCACGCTGCCTATCCCCGGAGCAAAGAATGCCCGCCAGGCACATGACAATGCAGGGGCCATGGGCTGGCGGTTAAGTCCGGAGGATGTATCCGCTCTGGACCGGGCAGCGGGGCAGATCGGGAGGTAACCCGGGTGAAGACAGCTATCTGGTGGGTGCGGCGCGATCTGCGCCTGCATGATAACCAGGCGCTTGAAGCTGCCCTGGACACTGCCGAACAGGTGATCCCGCTGTTCATCCTGGATCCTGCCCTTTTGAACTCACCTTATTCTGCACAGCGGCGCACAGCCTTCCTGCTTGGCGGCCTGGCGGAGCTGGACACGGCGCTGCGCCAGCGCAGCAGCCGCCTGGTGCTGCGCCATGGCGAACCTCTGGCGGAGCTGAAGCGGCTGATGGCAGAGAGCGGCGCTCAAGCCATCTTTGCTCAGCCAGATGTCTCGCCCTACGCCCATCGGCGAGACCAGGCTGTGACAGCCCGGCTGCCTGTGCATTGGATAGGAAGCCCGTGCGCCCGCCCCCCGGGCACCGTGCTCACCCAATCCGGCGCTCCCTATACGGTCTTCACGCCATTCAGCCGTTCCTGGAAGGAGCTTCCTGGAGAATTCACCGCGCCCAATCCCATCCTGTCTCCCCGGCCTCTCTCCACGCCCCTCGACCTGGGGAGTCTACCCATCCTTGCAGCAGATAGCGCCGTGAGCGAGGCATCCGAATTCATGGTTTTTCCCCCTGGCGAGACCGGGGCGCTGCGCCGGCTGCGGTACTTCAGCCGCCCGGATGGACCCATCGCCGGCTATGCCATGGGCCGCGACCGCCTGGACCTGGAGGCCACTTCGGCGCTCTCGCCTTACCTGCGCTTTGGGATGCTCTCCCCCCAAATGGCAGTCCGCGCGGCAAGGATGGCCTTGCAGCGTGCACCCGATCCTGAATCCCGCCGCGGCGCCGAGACCTGGCTGAACGAGTTGATCTGGCGGGATTTTTACCTGCACCTGCTGGACCACTTCCCCCAGGCGCGCCGCGAGAACTTCCGCCCTTTGCAGGTGGACTGGCGCCACGACCCATCCGGCCTGGCTGCCTGGAAAGCCGGGGAAACCGGTTACCCGGTGGTGGATGCTGCCATGCGCCAGTTAAGATCTACAGGCTGGATGCACAACCGGGCGCGCATGATAGCCGACTCCTTCCTCACCAAGGACCTGCTGGTGGATTGGCGCGAGGGAGAGACTTACTTCATGCAGCGCCTGCTGGATGGCGACCCTGCGGCGAACAACGGCGGCTGGCAGTGGACCGCCGGCACCGGCGCCGATGCTGCCCCTTATTACCGTATTTTCAACCCGGTGCTGCAGTCGCAGAAGTTCGACCCGC
>CAIQIV010000775.1 GCA_903871905.1 uncultured Chloroflexota bacterium
CAACTGGGTCAACAGCCCTGAAGCAGTCCCCTGGTGGGAAATGCTGCTCAACCTGCTGATCCTGTCCATCCCGCTGGTGCTGCTGTACGGCTCGGTCTATGTTCTGGCGACCACCTGGCGTGAGCACTCCCGCCAGGGGCAGGTCAGCCCGCGACTGGGGAAGGCCATCCATTGGACGCCGCGCATCGCTGCCATCTTGATCATTCTTTTCACCAGCCTGTTCTCACTGGACGTGTTCGAGGCGCAGGCGCCGCCGTTGGACCTGCTGCTTGGCTTCCTGGTGCATAACATCCCCTCCATCGTCATGATCATCCTGCTGGTATTTGCCTGGAGGCGCCCGGTGGTCGGGTTTGCCGCCTTCCTGGCTGCCGCGGCGCTGTTTTCCATTTTCTTTGTGCGCAGCTTCTATGCCATCTCCAATTTGCTGCTCTTCGTATTCCCCCTCCTGTTGATCGCCCTGCTCTTCTACGCAGATTGGAAATGGGTCAAGACGCCTGAGACATGATCCTGGCATAAGATCATTAAATCCGAATGCTTTCTTTATGCCCGCAGCCTGCGGAAGGGCTTATAATTTTTGCCTGCATGAGATCCAACGCTTCTCTGAAATCTTGCGGTGCAGCATGACCTTTCTGCCCACCTCCACTCCGGTATACACCTGGAGACTGACCGCAGCCGGGCTCGACCCGCTTTTATTCCAACCCGCCCCCGCCAGCCTGGACGCGGTCTCGATGCTGCTGCCCCAGGGCGTCTACACCACCTTCCGCACCTACGGCGGCTGCCAGCGCGCCATTGGCCTGCCTGACCACCTGCAGCGCCTGGAAGAATCGGCGCGCGGCGCGGCCACCGCCTACACCGTTGCATCGCCCCAGGAACTGGCGCTGGACCAGCCCCGCATCCGCCAGGCGCTGCGCCAGGCGCTCCAGCAGCGGCCGGGTGCGGCCTCAAGCTGTGAGGCGCGCGTGCGCCTCAGCCTTGACCTGAGCGTGCATCCCGGCACACTGTACCTGTCGGTGGAGGAGCTGCGCCCCCTGCCCGCCGCAGTCTACCAGCGGGGAGTAAAGCTGGCCAGCAGCGGGCTGCGGCGCCGCAACCCCAGGCTGAAGGAAACCAACTTTCTAAAGGAAAACCAGTCCTTGCGCCGCAGCCTGCCGCGCGGGATTTTCGAACTGCTGCTGTTTGATGACCAGGACCGGGTGCTGGAAGGCATGACCAGCAATTTCTTCGGGATACGCCGCGGGACAGCGCTGACTGCCGGGGAAGGTGTGCTACACGGGGTAACGCGCAAGATCGTGCTGGAGCTGATCCGGCAGGCGGGCATCCCGCTGCAGTTGACCGCCCTGCCGCGCGCGGAGCTGGCCGAGCTGGACGAAGCCTTCATCACCAGCAGCTCGCGCGGCGTGGTGCCGGTGGTGCAGCTCGACCGGCAGGTGATTGGGAACGGCGCTCCCGGGCCTCTCACGCGCCGCCTGGGCCAGGGTTATGACCGCTGGGTTCTCGAGCGGGCAGAAGACATCTGAGCGATGCCTGCCCGCAGGCGGTGGCAGCCAAAGTCAGGGGCAGCACGGCTGGACCAGTCCAGGTGTGAAGACAATCACATTCATTAATTTGACAAATCGTGATAAACTATTACAATAGCTTTAAATTGTCTGACATTTTGTCTCGGTTCGTGTGATAAGGATATTCTATGGAGATCACCATCCATCAGGCGCTGTTAGACCCGGGTCTTGAGAAAGTCAACGTCGGTGTGGATGGGGGGAAGATCGCCATCATCACCCGGGAGGCGCTCCCGGAGGGGGACACTGCCATCCAGGCTGATGGGCAGCTGCTTGTCCCGCCCTTCTTTGAGCCTCACTTTCACCTGGACAACCCCCTGCTGTGGGGGGAGGTCAATTCCAGTGGCACCCTGCGCGAGGCGATCCAGATCTATGCGCGCATCAAGAAGGACCGCGACCCGGGCGACCTGGTGCGCTGCGCCTCGATCGCCGTGCGCGAGAGCCTGGCCCACGGCGTGCTGTGGTTCCGCACCCATGTGGACATCGACCCCTCGGTCGGGCTGCGCCTGCTGCAGGCGGTGGTCGAGGTCAAGCGCAAGTTTGCCGGGGTGATGGACATCCAGGTGATCGCCTTCCCGCAGCTGGGCATGGCGCGCAGCCCCGAGACGGTGGAGCTGATGTATGCCGCCATGGAGAACGGCGCCGACCTGGTCGGCGGCATTCCGCACCACGAGCGCGACATGCAGGATGCGGCCCGCCAGGTCGAGATCATCTTCGACATCGCTAAAAAATACCACGCCGGCATCGACATGCACGTTGACGAGGATGACGACCCCAACTGGCAGTCGCTGGAGCTGCTGGCCGATAAGACCCTGCAGGAGGGCTACCAGGGGCGGGTCAACGCCAGCCACTGCTGCTCGATAGCCGCCTGGGACGCGGCCACCTTCAACCGCATCATCCCCAAGGTGGCGGCAGCCGGGGTGAGCATCACCACCAACCCGCTGACCAACCTGGTGGGCCAGGGGCGGGGGGACCAACCGCCAGCCCGCCGCGGCGTGCCGCCGCTGGACCGCCTGGTGCGCGCCGGGGTCAACGTAGCGGTGGCGCACGATGACCTGAAGAACATGTTCTACCCCTTTGGCAACATGAACCCGCTGTACGCAGCCAACGTGGCGGCCCATGCCGGCTACCTGACCACGCCAGACCTGATCCGCCAGGCGTTTGAGATGCCCGGCTACCACGCGGCGCAGGTCTTTGGCATCCAGCACTACGGCCTGCAGCCCGGTTACCCGGCAAACCTGCTGCTGCTGCCGGTCCAGTCCGACCTGGACGCCCTGCGCCTGTGCCCGGCCCCCACGCTGGTGATGCGCCAGGGCAGGATCCTGGCCCGCACCCAGGTGCAGCGCACCTTCGACGACTGCGTGCCGCTGTGACGCAGTCCCTGCACAAACCCGGTATCCGCTGCGGCGGTCTGAAGCCGCAAGACCAGGCATCTTGAAGTGGAAAGGAGCAGTGAAACAGAAAAGCCATCGCCAGCTAACGGAAGACCACGCAGTTTGGTGCATCAATACTAACCTAATTCAAATTCTGGAGGCAGAAATATGAAGTCAAGGAAATTGCTCGCCCTGTTGGCCGTGATCCTGGTCAGCAGCATGATCCTCTCCTCGTGCACGCCGCCCGCCACCCCGGCGCCGGCGCAGCCCGCTGCTACGGAAGCCCCGGCGCAGCCCGCCGCAACCGAGGCCCCGGCGCAGCCCGCCGCAACCGAAGCCCCAGCCGCGGCCGCCCCCACCAAGGTCAAGATTGCCTTCTTCGCCACCGGACCCCTGGATGAGCCCTGGTCCCAGGCGATGGTGCAGGCGGTAGAGCGCGTCAAGGCCAAGAAGCCCAACGGCCTGGACATCGAATACAAGTGGTTCGAAAAAGTGCCCATCGACGATTACGAAAAGTTCATCCGCGATGTCATCGAGACCAAAGAATATGACATGATCTGGCTGCACGACGCCTCCGCCGGCGTCGACCCGGTCGACAACCTGCGCAAGGCCTACCCTGAGCAGATTTTCGGCGTCTCGGCTTCCAACTACAAGCCGGTGGGTGGCAACACCTATTACTGCCAGATGTACGCCCACGAGCCTGCCTACCTGGCGGGCGTGATCGCCGGCATGATGACCAAGTCCGACACCCTGGGCATGGTCTCCGGCTTCCCCTACGCCTCGGTCAACCACCTGCTGTGGGGCTTCATGGACGGCGCCAAGTCGGTCAACCCGGACGTTAAGTTCAAGAACACCTACATCCAGGCCTGGGCTGACCCGGTCAAGGCCAAGGACACCGCCCTGGCTCAGATCGAAGCCGGCGCTGACCTGATCTTCGCCGAGCGCTACGGCGCCCACGAAGCCGCCCGCGACAAAGGCATCCTGGCCTTCGGCAACCAGGCCGACATCCACGCCCTGGCCCCCGAAACCATCATCACCAGCCCGCTGACCTTCTGGGACCCCTCCTTCACCTTCGTGGTCGGCGAGTGGTTCAACCACGTGACCAAGGGCACCCCGTACAACGCCCCGGCCGACAAGCCGATCTTCTACCTGATGAAGGACGGCGGCGCGGACATCGCCCCGCTGTACGAGTTTGAGAAGACCCTGCCGGCAGAAGTGCTGGCCAAGTTCAACGAAGTCAAGAAGGCCATCCTGGACGGCACCCTGGTTGTCGAGCTCAAGAAAGACGAAGTCAAGCTCGACCAGTAATCCAAGCATAGTGGAGCTGCCGCCCGTGCTGCATGGGCGGCAGCTCTCCCCCTCTCATGGTGGATTAGGCGAGGTTCAATGACCACAGACACACCTGCTCCGATCCTGGAAGTGGAAAATCTGACCAAGATCTTTGGCAGCCTGGTTGCCAACGATCAAGTCTCGTTTTCAGTCCAGAAAGGCCATGTTCACTGCCTGCTGGGTGAAAACGGGGCGGGCAAGTCCACCCTGGCCAAGTGCATCTACGGCGCATCACGGCCAGATGGTGGAACCATCAAATTTAAAGGCAAGGAGGCAGCCTTCTCCTCCCCCCGCGACGCCATTCGCCAGGGGATCGGCATGGTCCACCAGCACTTCGTGCTGGCGGAGCCGATGAATGCCGTGGAAAATATCGTGGTGGGCGAGGAAGGCGCCGGGACCCTGCTGCACATCGAGGCCGAGCGGGCCAAGATCCAGGGGCTGTGCCAGCAGTACGGGCTTAACCTGGACCTGAACGTGCCGGTCTCGCGCCTGTCAGTGGGGCAGCAGCAGTGGGTGGAGATCCTCAAAGCCCTGTATGTCGGGGTGGACCTGCTGCTGCTGGATGAGCCCACGGCGGTGCTCACCCCCCAAGAAGTGGAGAGCCTGTTCTCCATCGTACGCAAGATGGTGGAGAGCGGCATCTCGGTGATCCTGATCACGCACAAGATGCACGAGGTGATGACCATCTCTGACCGGGTGACCATCCTGCGCAAGGGCAAGGTGATCGACACGGTGAACACCAAAGACAACACCCGCGCTTCGCTGGCCAAGATGCTGGTGGGGCGCGAGTTTGATTTCGTGGTCCACAAAGAGAAGGTGGCGCGCGGCGAGCCGGTGCTGGAGATCCAGGACGTCTCGGCGCTGCGCGACAACCGCTCGCAGGCGCTCAAAGATGTCTCGCTCACCGTGCACCGCGGCGAGATCCTGGGGCTGGCCGGCGTGAGCGGCAACGGGCAGCCCGAGCTGTTTGACGCCCTGGTGGGGGTGCGCCCCCTGCAAAGCGGGCGCCTGCGCCTGAACGGCATCGACATCACCAACATGAGCCCCTCAGAAATCGTCCACCGCGGCCTGGCCTCGGTGCCCCAGGACCGCCTGAAGCAGGGGCTGATCCCCGAGTTCACCATCGAAGAGAACCTGATCCTGGGAATCCACGGCGTCCAGCCCTACTGCAAGCGCAGTGTGCTCAATTTCAAAGAAATCAAGGAATTTGCCCGCAAATCGATCGCCGCCTTTGAGATCAAGGCCTCTGGCCCGGAGCAGATCGTGCACCAGCTCTCCGGCGGCAACCTGCAAAAAGTGATCCTGGCGCGCGAGATCTCGCATCCCATCCAGGCCATGGTGGTCAGCTCGCCGACCCGCGGGCTGGACATCAATGCCACCTACTATGTCTACGGGCGCTTCCTGGAGCTGCTCAAGTCCGGGGTGGGCATCCTGATGATCTCGGAAGACCTGGATGAGATCTTCAACGTCTCAGACCGCATCGCCGTAATCTACAACGGCCGTATCATGGGCGTGTTCGAGGCGGGCGAAGTCAGCCGGGAGAAGATTGGCCTGCTCATGGCCGGGGTGGAGGAAGATGACCACAGCTAGGAAGTTCCCATACCGCATCGAAAAGAAAAAAGACGTGGGCCTGGC
>CAIQIV010000776.1 GCA_903871905.1 uncultured Chloroflexota bacterium
AAGAACAGGAGCAGTCTGCCGGGCGTGTCTGGAGTGGAGGGTCCTGAGAATGCTGGTTATCGATGCCAACCTGGGTCTGGCCTTGGCGCTGCCTCTCCCTTATTCATACCACATGCTGCGGCGCATGGAGAGCTGGGGAGCCGGGCGGGAGCAGATCCTTATTCCCAGCCTGTGGGAGTACGAGGTGGTCTCCGGACTGCGCCGGGCCTGTGCGGTAGGGTTGGTATCCGAAAACGCCGCGATCCAGGCGCTCGACGCGCTGCTGGAGTTGGGCTTTCTGGTGATTCAGGCTGGCCCGGATACGCACCGCCGGGCACTGGGTTTGGCCGGGCGCCTTGGGCAGGCGCGGGCCTATGATGCGCAGTATTTGGCCCTGGCGGAAATCTCGGGTTGTGAATTTTGGACCGCGGACCAGCGCCTGGTACAGCGCTGCCAGCAGTTGGGGCTGGCCTGGGTCCATTGGATTGGGGAAGAATAATATCCTGGGGATTTGCGCTAACCGGGCTGTGGCGCCTCGCAGCGGAACTGCAGGCAGTAATGGTGAAAGGTGTTGCTCACCCAGGCACTGCCCAGGCCGTAAGGCGCCAGGCGCTGGTTATCCTGCACCCAGATCTTCTCGTCCTTCAGGGTATAAATTTCGCCCAGGTGGCGGGCCAGGTCCCAGGCCAGAGGGTAGATCTTCCCACCCTTCTTGACGTTTTTAACGATGATTGTCAGGTAGGCACCGGGGCGCAGGATGGGCTGCAGCCCGGCGTAGATGCTCACCAGGCGCGCCAGGAAGCGCTCGTAATCGGCTTCATTGCCCAGGTCTGCCGGGTCGTCCGAGTAGAACACATCCAGGTCAGGTGAGTTGCGGCGCTTACTCTGGGTCATTGCCCCGCGGGCGTGCAGCATATCCCAGTAGGGTGGGGAGGTCAGCACGTAATCGACCAACGGCAGGCGCCGGGCAAAGAAGATCTCCGCTGCCTGGCGGGCATCGGCATTGAAGACTTCGGCAAAAAGGTCCCCGGCGGCATCCCCCAGCCGCTCCCGCTCGCTCTGCAGCACCTGGCGGGCGATCTCTGCATAGCCGGGGTTCAATTCAATGCCGTAGGAGTGCCGCCCGGCGCGCAGCGCTGCCTCCAGCGTGCTGCCGGTTCCGGCCATAGGATCCAGCACCACCTGGCCGCGGCGGGTAAAGAATTCGATGAATTCCTGGGCCAGGGTCTCTGGAAACTTGGCCGGGTGGCGCATCACATCCTTGCGCCGTGGTGGGGGGTTATGGATGAACCACGATTTCTGGAATTTCAGCCAATCCTTGGGCTCCAGGTCGTTCAGTCGGTTGTTATAGCGGCGTGGGCTCATGGCTTAACCTCGTAGACCTGCAGGTTGGAGAAGCTGACCGTCACCACGTCTGGCCCGGCCGCCCGGCTGAACACTCCCATTCCGCCGGAGGGTAGGGTTGGCTCGCGCACCATGAACAGAAACCCATCGTTAGCATAAAAGGACAACTCACGCCCCTGGGCCTGCACCGCCAGGCGCGATTGGCTGGGCGCGCCGGGCGGCACCGTGCCAAAGTACTGCAGCGGCTGCGGCGAGGATGCCTGTCCCTGGTACAGGCGGTCCAGCCGGGCGCGCCCATCACAGGTGAGCGAGAAGCGGTAAAGGTTCCCGGCGCCGTTGGTGCGCAGCAGCAGGCCATATTCGTCCTGCCCGCGGCAGATGGTCGGCGTGGCAGTGATCTCCAGGTAAAAATCGCTCAGTTTTGTGTTGCGGCGCTGGCTGGTCAGGTAGCCGCGCTCGCGGGTGACGGCCAGGGTGAGCTCATTCTTGCCAAATGCCACCAGGCCCGAACCGGTCTGGCCCTGTGTCCAGCCCTGGGTGTCTGAGAAATCGTCGGTGAACAGCAGCCCGCCATAGCCTGGACGGGTGTCCAGGGTCGGGGTGACCGGCAGGGTGGGGGTGGGGAACGGCGTGTTGGTCGCCGTGGCTGGAAACCACACGACGGTCGCCGTTGCTGTCTGGGTGGGAGGGGCCGGCGTGCTGGTCAGCGGGGGCAGGGGCGGGGCCAGCAAAGGCAGGCAGGCTGCCTGCCCGATTAGTAGTAAAATTAGGGGTAGAGCAAGGAACGCAGTTTTCATGCGCTTCCATTCTAGCATAAAACTACTCCCCTAAAATGTTCCCGGAGGCAAAATGCGAAAAAAAGGAATCCTGATCACCGGTGCAGCAGGCGAGATCGGTGATGCACTGATCACTGCCCTGGCCGGGCAAACTGCTGATAATATCATTACCCTGGACCTGCGCCCCCTGCCCCCCGAGGTAGGCCACAAGGTGATCCAGATCCAGGGTGACTTGATGGACCAGGGATTGCTTTCGCGCTTGGTGAGCGAATATGAGATCGCTACCATCTACCACCTGGCGGCCCTGCTCTCCACTCGCTCCGAGTTTACCCCCGAGGCTGCGCACAGGGTAAACGTGGAAGGCACCATGCACCTGCTCCAGCTGGCTTCTGAGCAGTCGCAGTGGCGCGGCGAGCCGGTGCTGTTCATTTTCCCCAGCTCGATCGCTGCGTATGGAATGCCAGATCTGGAGATTAAAGGTGCTTTCCCACGGGTGAGGGAGTGGGAATGGAATTACCCGCGCACCATGTACGGCTGTAACAAGCTGTACTGCGAGCTGCTGGGAA
>CAIQIV010000777.1 GCA_903871905.1 uncultured Chloroflexota bacterium
GAAGTTACCCAGAGTCCCTGGTTATCATTACACCTGGCGCTTTTACCGCCATTTACATATTGGATGGGGCGGTTCATGCGGATTTATTTACCTGCGCCGGATTATCGAAAAACCACCAGGCAATTTATTGAAAATATTAAGAGTTTAAGTAATGGATGCAACCTGCCCGTTCTTCTTGAGAATATGCCGTGCTTACCGGTTGAGGCGCATTTTGAGGAAGCAAAACCCGACGTAATTACGAAGGTGCTGGAGTGTTCAAATTGCAACATGCTGCTGGACATTGCTCACGCCCGTGTAGCGGCAGCAGCTCTTGGAATCGACGTCAGGGAGTATTTGAAGAGAATTCCGCTTGAAAGGACAGTCCAGATCCACGTCAGCGGTCCGAGGGTACTCGCCGGGAGGCTGCAGGATGCGCATGAGTGTCTGCAAAAAGAAGATTACGATTTACTTGAATGGACTCTATGTCGGACGTCCCCTCAAGTTATTACATTGGAGAACAGGCGGGAACCCGAGCTAGTACATGAGCAATTGAATCGATTGCGCAAGTTCATCACCTGATTCTCATCTGGCTACAGAGTCATAATAATATTACCGAAAGTGCTTCCTAAATAGGGACCCAGCAGTCGCATCCCGGCTATGACCAAAAGGACCACAAGGATCGCCCAAAGGATGAGCTCAAGGGCGCTTTGTTCGGGTTCTGGCTTGTTCATCATGGAGTTATTTGGTAAAGCAAAGGCGGGTCTGATAATCGAACATATCCAGACCCGCCCAGCATCACCTTCCAGATCTTACGATCCTACGGATTTTCGGGAGGTGTCCAGCAGCACAACACCAGTTCACGTGCGGCTTTGACTTCATCCAGGCGGCCAACCGGTGTATGGTGCGGCGCAGTTTTTAATAGCTCGGGATTAGTGTGCGCCTCATCAGCGATCTTCACCAGGGCGTCTGCAAATGCATCCAGGGTTTGCTGGCTTTCTGTCTCAGTTGGCTCTATCATGAGGGCGTCATGGACGATTAATGGGAAGTAATTGGTCGGTGGGTGGTAATTGTAGTCCATAAGGCGCTTGGAGATATCCAATGCAATGACATCGGGAGCATCAGCCCACTTACCTTCCATCACAAATTCGTGCATGCAAATCCGATCAAAGGGTACATGATAGGTATTGCGAAGTTTTGCAAGCAGGTAATTTGCGTTAAGGACGGCCATTTCTGCGATATCACGCAAACCATCAGGTCCGTGCATGCTGATATATGTCGCGGCTCGAACCATCATGCCAAAATGACCATGAAAGGCTTTGACACGCCCAATCGAATTCTTGGGCATACGCCAGCCGTAAAGTGGAGGTGTTTCGTCATCACCTTCTTCGGTAATATCGACAATCGGTCCCGGAAGGAATTCCACCAGGTTTTTAGCGACGCCGACCGGTCCACAACCAGGGCCACCGCCACCGTGCGGGGTCGAAAAGGTTTTGTGGAGGTTAAAGTGCATTACATCGATCCCCAGGTCGCCAGGCCGGCAGATACCTAGCAGGGCATTCATGTTGGCACCATCACCATAGATCAAGCCACCAGCCTCGTGTACGATTTTGATGACATCGATCACATTTTGCTCAAAAAGACCCAGTGTATTCGGATTGGTGAGCATCAAACCGGCGACGGTATCGTCACATACAGAGCGCAGTGTATCGAGGTCTACATTGCCTTTGGCATCTGTACAGACGGGAACCACTTCAAACCCGCTCATCGCCGAGGATGCCGGATTGGTCCCATGGGCAGAGTCGGGTATCAGGATTTTGGTTCGTTTTGTATCGCCGCGGCTTTTATGGTATGAACGAATGATCAAGACGCCGACCAATTCACCGTGAGCCCCTGCAGCTGGCTGTAAACTCACGCCGGCAAAACCGGCAATTTCGCACAGGTTTTTCTGCAGATCATACATTAAGGCCAGGCTGCCCTGCGTGGTTTCAATGGGCTGGAGCGGATGCGTAAATGCAAAGCCAGGCAGGCGGGCTGTCTCTTCGTTGATCTTGGGGTTATATTTCATCGTGCAGGACCCCAGTGGGTAATACCCACCATCGACGCTGTAGTTCTTTTTGGACAGGGTGATGAAGTGGCGGACTACATCTAATTCCGACAACTCGGGAAGCGGCAGATTGGCGCGAGTGAGTCCTGCAGGCAGATCACTGCGGGGGACATCGGGTTCAGGGAAGCGAAAACCAATTCGTCCAGGGGAGGACATTTCATAAACGGTCTCAGTCATTGGCCACCTCCTCCAGGTAATCGCACAGCGTTTCAATTTCTTCTCGGGTGTTCATTTCAGTAACTGCGATGAGCAGGTGATTCTTGAGCGAAGGATAAGCCTTGCCAAGATCATATCCAGCGATGATGCCGTGATCGAGTAAATGGGTGCTGATTTCCTCAAGAGGTTTGGGGCAGCAGACGACAAATTCGTGGAAGAATTGAGCACCAGAGCACACTTTGTAACCGGGAATTTCCGCAATACGGCTGGCTGCATAGTGGGCTTTGTGATA
>CAIQIV010000778.1 GCA_903871905.1 uncultured Chloroflexota bacterium
AGGACGTAGCCAGCCTCAGCCTGTTGATCCTGCTGCTGCTGATCAAGCCCAGCGGCCTGTTCGGCTCTGGCCTAAAGAGCGTGTGGGAGTAGCCGGTCATGTCTGCAACGCAGCCTCTCTCTGACACTGCCTCCCGCACCAGGATCTCGCTGAAAGGGCGCCTGGAGGCGCTGGGGCTATCCATACCGCTGCTGGCCTGCGTGGTGGTCCTGGCGCTGGCGCCGTTGGTGGTGAAGAACGAATATATCCTGCGCCTTTTGGTGATCAGCCTGTATTTTGGCATCCTGGCCATGGCGTTTGATTTCACCGGGGGCTTTATCAACGCCGTCAATTTTGGTTTTGCCGGGTTTGTCGGCCTGGGCGCATACACCTCGGCGCTGCTGGTGCTCAACACCGGCGCCAGCCCCTGGCTGGGACTGCTGGCAGGGATGGTGGTCACCGGCCTGGTTGGGATGCTGACCGGTATGCTCACCCTGCCGCTGCGCGGCATTTATGTCTCCCTGATGTCGTGGTTCGTGGGGCTGACCCTGATGGCGCTGGCTTCAGCCATGGTCAAGGTGACGCGTGGGGCGCGCGGGCTGATTGTCCCACCCCTGTATGAATCTGCGACCATTTTGTCTTATCTATACATCCTGCTGTGCCTGGCGGTTTTCCTGTATGTGGCGCTGCGCCTGATCATCCGCTCGCATATCGGCCTGGCTTTCCGCGCCATCGGCCAGAATTATGAGGTGGCGCGCGCCTCAGGCGTCTCCCCAACTCGTTACAAGCTGCTGAACTTCACCCTATCCTGCGCCGTGGCCGGCCTGCTGGGGGCGTTTTATGCCCACCTGGTCGGGATTATTACCCCCGATCTGATGGACACCGGGCATACCATGGAGGTGATGGCCCTGGCGTTCATTGGCGGCTCGGGCAGCCTGTTGGGGGGCGTGTTTGCTGCGTTCCTGTTCATCCCGGTGTTTGATTCGCTGAAAAAACTGATGGAATACCGCCTGATCATCTACGGCCTGAGCCTGATGCTGATCATGATCTTTTACCCGGCTGGTCTGAGCGGCCTGTATCATTTTGTCATCCAATATCTCAAAGCATTGAAAGGAAAGTCTCGATCATGAAATCTGCCAACAAAATCGCTTTTAATTCTCCCCAGTTTAATATATTGTCGGAGACCCAACTGCGAGATATTCACCTGGCGGCGTTGGAAGTGCTGCGGCGCACCGGTATTCGCTTTCACCACCAGGGCGCGCTTGCGCTGCTGAAAAAAGCAGGGGCATTTATTTCAGATGGCAACCTGGTTAAATTTCCGGCTTCGCTGGTGAAAAGCTGCATGGCCAGCGTGCCCGACCGGGTGGTGATGTGTGACCGTTTTGGTAACCCGGCGATGTTCCTGGAAGGCCGGCGCACGTACTACGGCACCGGCTCGGACTGCCTGTATTTCCTGGATCCTGAGACCGGCGAGCACCGCAAGTTCCTGGAAGCCGATATCATCAACGGCTACCGCCTGTGCGATGCGCTGCCCAACATCAGCTTCTTGATGTCCATCGGCATCCCCTCGGATGTTAACCCGGCGATCGCCTATGACCTGCAGATGGCGCGCATGCTGGAGCATTCCACCAAGCCGATCGTTTTCGTCACCAATGACCGGGCGAGCTGCCAGCGGGCGATTGACATGGCCGCGGCGGTGGCTGGCAGTCACGAAGCCCTGCAGCAGCAGCAGCAGATCCTGCTTTATTCCGAGCCCAGCTCCCCGCTGCAGCAGTCGGACACTGCGGTGGATAAGCTGATCCTGATGGCGGAGAACCGCCTGCCGGTGGTGCACTCACCCGGCCCGCAGATGGGGGCGGTCGCGCCGATCACCATGGCCGGCGGCCTGGTGATGTCGCTGGCGGAGATCATGAGCAGCATCGTGGTGCACCAGCTCACCAATCCTGGAGCGCCGTTTGTCTTCGGCGCCGGCATCCATCATATGGATATGAAATCGATGCAGATCTGCTATGCCTCCCCCGAGTTCCAGCTCACCAAGGCGGCCATCGCCCAGTTGGGGCAGTGGTACGGCATTCCCACCTGGGGCTATGCCGGCTGTTCCGACGCCAAGGTGTTGGATGAGCAGGCGGCGGTGGAAGCCATGATGTCGGTGATGATGGCAGCCTTTGGCGGATCGAACCTGGTGCATGACGTGGGGTACATGGAAAGCGGCCTGACCACCTCCTTCGAGATGATCGTCCTGACGGATGAGCTGGCGGCGATGACCAACCACATGTTGAAGGGCATCGAGGTCACGGATGAGACGCTGCTGGTGGATGAGCTGCATGAAGTGGGCCCTGGCGGCAACTTCCTGATCACCAACGCCACGCGCAAGCACTTCAAGGATTATTGGTTCCCCGGGCTGCTGGACCGCTTCGTCTACCCGCGCTGGCTGAAGAACGGGGGAACGACGCTGGGGCAGCGCTTGAACACGCGGGTCAAGAAGATCCTGGCTGAACACCAGGTCCCGCCGCTGGCGCCGGAGGCCAGGCAGAAAATTGAGGCGATCCTGGCCCAGGCGGGTTAGGATTAGGAGCATGGGACAGGCCGGTGTGCTGGCACCGGCCTGCCTGTTTTTTCGGGACATGGTATGGTGGAAATTACGCTTCTGGCTGAAGGGCTGCAGTTTCCCGAGTCGCCAACCTGGTCGGAGCGGGATGCCTGCCTGTATTTTGTGGAATGGCTGGGCGACCGGGTGTGGAGGTGGGCAGGCGGTCAGCCAGAGGTTTGCTTCAGTCTGGCAAACGGTTCAGGCCCGTCCGGCCTGTGCCAGGCCTCGGATGGCACGCTGTGGCTGAGCCTGTTTAGCGCCTGCCGGGTGGTGCAGGTGACAGCCGCGGGGCAGATCTTACGCAGTTTTGACGGCTGCCAGGGCGTTCCATTCCGCGGTCCGAACGATATCGTCTGCACCCGCGCCGGTGGGGTCTATTTCACCGAAGCCGGAGATTTTGAGCAGGACTGGACCACCGGGCGTCCCATTGGCCGGGTGGTTTTCATCCCCCCAGGTGGGGAGCCGCGGCTGGTGGACAGCGGGCTGTGTTACCCGAATGGGATTGCCCTGGCTCCGGATGAAGGCTGCCTGTACGTGGACGAGCACCGGCAGAACCGCATCCTGCGTTACCGCGTGCTGGAGGATGGCGGCCTGGCTGGGCGGCAGGTCTTCTTCCAAATGGACGCAAACTGCCTGCTGGAGGCTGAGCGCTGTTTTGAGCTGGGGCCGGACGGGCTGTGCGTGGATCGGGCGGGGGTCTTGTGGGTGGCGCATTACGGCGGCGGGAAGGTGGCGGTGGTCAGCCCGGAAGGCGGCCTGCTGGGTCTGCTGCGCCTGCCGCGCGGCCGGCTGCCGACCAGCACAGCCGTGCAAGGGCAGACGGGTGAGGTGTTTGTAACCGAAGCCGAGCTCGGGCTGCTGCTGCGCTGGACGGCTGCCA
>CAIQIV010000779.1 GCA_903871905.1 uncultured Chloroflexota bacterium
CTGCGCCAGGCGATGCCCGCCGCAACCGCCGGTATCCCCCAGGCGGCGCCCCGGCCCGCGCACAACCTGCCCGCCGCCGCCACGCCCTTCCTGGGCCGCCAGGCTGAGCTGGAGCGCCTGCAGGCGCTGCTCACCCAGCCCGACTGCCGCCTGCTGACCCTGACCGGTCCAGGGGGCGCCGGCAAGACCCGCCTGGCGTTGGCCCTGGCCGAACGCCTGCTCAGCTCCGCCGCAGCCCTGTTCCCCGATGGCGTGTTTTTCGCACCGCTGGCCGGCCTGGAAACAGCGGACAGCATGTGGCAGGCCGTGGCCAGCGCCGTTGGACTGGAACTGCAAACCCGCCCGGCGCCCGCCCAGCAGGTGCGGCGCACCCTCCGGCGGCGGCGCCTGCTGCTGCTGCTCGACAACCTGGAGCAGCTGGAGGCGCAGGCCGGGGAGCTGGTCCTGCTGCTGGCCGAAGCGCCCGGTCTGAAGCTGCTGCTCACCTCGCGCCTCTCCCTGGACCTGTACGAGGAGTGGGTCTTCGAAGTGAGCGGTTTGGCCCTGGGCGAGACGCCGGAAAGCGAGGCGGCTCAGTTGTTCAGCCAGGCCGCCCGCCGCGCCCGCCTGAACTTCGACCTGGCGGCTGAGTGGCCGCATGTCCGGGCAATTTGTGCGCTGGTGGAAGGCCTGCCGCTGGGTTTGGAGCTGGCCGCCGCCCGGACGCGCAGCCTGCCGGTCAGCCAGGTGGCGGCGCTGCTCGAGCGCAGCCGGGCCGCCCTATCCACCCCGCTGCACAACCTGCCGGCGCGCCAGGCCAGCCTGGAAGCCGCCTTCGAGAGCTCCTGGGCGCTGCTGGCAGCCGAAGACCAGCGCGCCCTGGCCGGGCTGGCGGTTTTCCCGGCCGATTTTGACCTGGCTGCAGCCGAAGCCGTGGCCCAGGCGACGCCGCACCGCGTGTCGCGCCTGGCCGGCGCCTCCCTGCTGCAGCGCGCCCCCGGCGGGCGCTGCCGGCTGCACCCCTGGATCCGGGAAAGCGCCGCCCGCAAGGACCCGCAGCCTACCGGGTGGCAGGCCGCTCACGCCCGTTATTTTTCCCGGCGGCTGCTCGAGCTCACCCCTGGGCTGTCAGCGCTGGATGGGACGGCGTTGGCCCAGGCCGAGGCGGAGATGCCCAACCTGCGCCAGATGTGGGGCTGGGCAATCGCCGCGGGCGAGGTGGACCTGCTGGCCGGCTGCGCCCCCGGCCTGGCCGGGCTGTGCGACCAGCGCGGCTGGCTGCACGAAGGGGAGCAGCTGCTGGTGCAGGCCGGGCCGGTCTGCAGCCACGTCCTCCCTGCCGCCGGGCAGCTCGCCGTGCAGACCGGGCGGCTGCTCACCCGCCAGGGGCGCTTTGCAGAGGCGCGCCAGGTTCTCAATCCAGCCCTGGCAGCCCTGACCGCGCCGCCGGCTGACCATCGCAGCCTGCTCGCCCAGGCGCACAATTACCTGGGCGTGGACCTGCGCGAGCTGGGGCAGGTGGACGAGGCGCAGCGCCAGTTCAGCCTCGGCCGGGCGGCCTTCGGCGAGCTGGGGGATGTCGCCGGGCAGGCTGCCAGCCTGGTCAACGAAGCCGGTTTGAACCTGCGCCTGGGCCGTTACGCCCAGGCTTACCAGCTTGGCAGCCAGGCGCTGGAGATGATCCGCACCTTGCAGGCGCCGGGGCTGCTGGTTGTCCCGCTCTCCAACCAGGGCGCCGTGGCCCTCGAGCTGGGGCTTTACCCTGAAGCGCAGGCCTGTTTCGATGAGGCGCTGGACATCGCCCAGCGCACTGGCATGCGCCTGATGATCGCCGGGCTGCATACCCACCTGGGCGCGCTGGCCATCCACCGCCAGCAGTACGAGCAGGCCGGCCTGCACCTGCGCCAGGCCCAGAGCGTGGCCGACCAGACCGGCTCGCTGGAAGCCCTGGCGCGCATCTACAACGACCTGGGTACGCTCTATGAACGGCAGGAGCGCCTGGCGGAGGCCCTGCCCTGTTACGAAAAGGCGCTGGAAACCAACCAGGTCACGCAGAACAGCTTCAGCGTGGTGATCAACCTGAACAACCTGGGCTTTCTTAAACGCGAGCTGGGACGGGTGGAACCGGCGCGCCGCGATCACGCCCGCGCCCTGGACCTGGCGCTGACCATCGACGCCGCCCCGCTGGCGCTGGATGCGATCATCGGCCTGGGGGCGGTGGTGCATACCCAGGGACGCCAGGACCTGGCCCTGGGCTGTTTTGCCCTGGCCCGCCGGCACCCGGACGCCGATCGCCAGACCCAGGAAGAGCTGCAGGCGGTCATGGGCCAGCTCGGACTGCCCGTCGCCCTCCTGGACGGCGTGGCCCCGCTGGCGCCGGACCTGGAGCAGGCGGCTGCCGTGTTACTGGATACCCCTGCTAGCGGCTGATCAGCGGCAGGTAGAGCACTGCGGGGCGGGTTCATGGGCGTTGCAAGCGGATCCTGCCCTACATTGCGCCTGCCTTGCTAAAGGTAATGTGAAAGAAAATTGTGCAAGGATTTTGCGCGCTGATGGATGGGAAAATCGCCGGATCAGGATATAATGTGACTGCCGTTCTATTAATAAACTATTAATTTACCCCCGCCCGATGTTCTGAAGCTCAGCCAGGCGCTTCATGAGGAGGCGCCAGGTTTTTATTTGCTGGTCACATAGGAGGAGTCATGCTGCACACGTTACCCGGTTTCTCGTCCCGACAGTTCCGGCGGTGGATGTTCGTTTTCCTGGGGCTAGCAGGTGGGGTAGCAGCCGCGCTGCTGCTGCTGTGGGGGGCGGCAATGCTGTGGACCGCGCCCAACGCAGAGTCTGCCGCCGCCCGGCTGCGGCAGGCCTGGCAGGCAGCCCAAGACTCACAGAGCTTCCATTTCCGCACCGAGCTGGAGCAAAGCCAGGTCCCCCTGGCGCGGGTGAGCGCCATCGGCCAGACCAGCAGGCAGAGCCAGGCCTACCTGGAAGGCGAGGTTGACCTGCAAAAGCAGCGCACCGCCTTCAAGCTGTGGACCGACAGCGGCAGCGTGCTCGACCCGCTGAGCGGGATGCAGGTGACGCTGCAGGACGGCGTGATGCGCACCCGCCAGGGGGACGGCGCCTGGCGCGAGCAATCCAATCTCAACGCCGGCTTTAACCCGGGCGGCGACCCGCTGCTGCTGCTCAGCGCGGTCCAAGATGTGCGCTCGTTGGGGGCTTCTCCGGCGGGCGGCGAGCGGCTGGCCTACCGGCTGGACAGCCCGGCGCTGGCCGAACGCCTGCGCCAGCTGACGACCGAGCAGATGAGGCGCCAGGGGGAGCTGCCCCCGGGGATGGAGATCGGCGCCAACCAGCTCATGCAGAAGCTGCAGGGGCGCGGCGAGCTGTGGACGGACGGCCAGGGTCGCCCGAGCCGGCTGCAGGTGTGGCTCGATTTCCCCCCTGGGGCAGACGGCTACCAGCAGCACGCCGTTTATTCCACCGTCTATTCCGCCTACGGCCGCTCCCTGAAAAGCGGCTGGTTTGGCTCCCTGGGCGAATCCGCCTGGCCAAACCAGGCGGCCAACTGGGACCCGCGCTGGGCTGGCGTGCTCTTCCTCAGCCTGCTGGGGCTGGTGCTGTGGGCCGCCGCCCGGCGGCGCAGCGTGTATGCCGCCCTGGTGATCGCCCTGATCGCCGTCCTGGCGGCGGAGCCGGTGCTGCAGGGGCTGCTGGTGGGGCGCTATACGCAGCAGGCGCGCGCCGCGCAGGAACAGGCGGCGCAGTCCCAGGCGGCGCAGTCGCAGTCCGAGGCCTCCACGTGGAAGCCGGCCTTCGACCCGCACACCTCGCCGCTGCAGGCGGCCGGGAAGCGGGCGGCGGTGCAGGCTGCCCTCCAGCAAAGCGGCCAGGAGCGCTTCGACAGGCTCAGCGCGCTTCCATCAGGCAGCCTGAGCCTGTCGAAGGCAGCCTCCCCGCAGGACAGCGACGGCGACGGATTGACCGACGCCCAGGAGTCTCTGCTGGGTACCGACCCCCTCAACCCGGATACCGATTACGATACCATTACCGATACGCTGGAAGTGAACGGCTTCCAGGTGTGCGGCAAGACCTGGTA
>CAIQIV010000780.1 GCA_903871905.1 uncultured Chloroflexota bacterium
CCGCGCCTCTGGTGGCGAGTTTCATATCATCAAGAATACCCTGGCTCGCGTTGCATTCAAACAGGCAGGCATGCCATTCCCCGAGAATCTCCTGGAAGGCAGCACAGCCATCGCTTTTGCGTTCACAGATGTTGCCGGGATGGCGAAGACCCTTACGGATTACGCAAAGACATCTGAGTTTGTAAAGGTGAAAGGTGGTTTCCTGGACCGCCGCACAATCCGTGCGGAGGATGTAAAGGCATTGGCAGATATGCCGCCGCTGCCGGTCATGCGTGCGCAGTTACTGGGTACGCTGCTGGCGCCGGCTGGAAAGTTGGTGCGCACCCTGGCAGAACCTGCCCGCTCGATGGCGGCAGTGCTCAAAGCCTACAGCGAAAAGGATGCCACACCGGCCGCAGCCTGAACCAGTTATCAGGATTTAGAATGAATCTGACCGGGTACGCAAGTACCGGACTTTCGATAGATTTTCAATCATAGTAAGAACGCTTTCGTATCAAGGAGAACGAAAATGGCAGACCTGGATAAAATTGTAGAAGAGCTGAGCAAGCTCTCTGTGTTGGAAGTTTCTGAGTTGGTGAAGAAGCTCGAAGCCCACTGGGGCGTTTCGGCCGCTGCGCCCGTTGCAGTTGCTGCAGCATCTGCTGCTCCGGCGGAAGCCGCTGAGCCTGTTGAAGAGAAGACCGAGTTCGACGTCGTGATCAAGGACGCCGGCCCGAAGAAGATCGAGGTCATCAAGACCATCCGCCAGCTCACCAGCCTGGGCCTGAAAGAGGCCAAGGAAATGGCCGAGACCGTTGGCGGCAAGGTGCTTGAGGCAGTGAGCAAGGAAGTTGCGAACGACGCCAAGGGCAAGCTTGAGGCCTCCGGCGCGGTGATCGAGGTCGTTTAATTTAACTCACATGGGAAAAAGGTCGCTCTTTACAGGAGCGACCTTTTTTCTTTAGCCACCCTGTGGTATATTAATGATTAATGACAGGAGGGCTTATGTCCGCTCGAATATTGATTATTGAAGACGACGAAGCAATTCTCAAGTTCCTGCGCCGTGGCCTGGCTTACGAAGGATACCAGGTTGACACGGCGGGGGACGGGCAGTCTGGATTGGTGCTAGCGCGGGATAATCCGCCTGATCTGGTTGTATTGGATCTGATGCTGCCAGGGATCGATGGCCTGGAAGTTTGCCGCCGCCTGCGCGCGGGTGGTCCGGTGCCTATCCTGATCCTGACCGCCAAGGACACGGTAAATGACCGCATCCAGGGCCTGGATATGGGCGCCGATGATTACATGGTTAAACCGTTTAACCTGGATGAACTGCTGGCGCGCATCCGGGCGCTGCTCCGGCGGGCGCAGCCCAGCCGTCCGCAGGTGCTGCGGTTTGCAGATCTTTCCCTGGATACGGGTACCCGCCAGGCATCCCGCGGTGACCGTGTGATTGCGCTGACCGCCAAGGAATACGAGCTTTTGGAACTGTTCCTGCGCCATCCGCGCCAGGTTTTAACTCGGGATATGATCTTTGATCGGGTCTGGGGCTACGATTTTGGCGGAGAAAGCAACATCATCGAGGTTTATATCCGCTATCTGCGCCAGAAGCTGGAGGTTGGAGATGAAGCGCGGCTGATCCACACCGTTAGAGGTATGGGGTACGTCTTGCGCGAAGCCTCCTGACGCTGAGGCATGTCCCTCCGGGCTCGCCTGGCTTTACTATATACGTTGATTGTAGGGGGGATTTTGTTATTGCTGGGGATGGCGGTTTATGGCGCGGTCAGTATTGTGCTGACCAACCAGGTTGACCATCTCCTGGAGCGCTCTTCCGTGCAGTTGATCCAGAGGGTGCGGGTTGGCCGCGTGGGTGACCTGGTGGTTGTGGCGTTCCCTGAACTGGATATCTCTGCGGATGTGTTTTACCAGACCTGGGCGCGCAATAACAAGCTGGTGGACGCCTCTCCCAATATTCGCTGGTATGACCGCCCATTGGATGTGAACAGCATCAACTTTGGCACCCCGGTTTATCGCGATGTTGTGGTGGAACGGGCCAACCTGCGCGTCCTGACCGTTCCGCTGACGGTAGGCCTGAGTGACCGCATAATCGGGGTGCTGCAGGTGGCCACCAGCATGGCGGTGGTACGCTCAACCCAGAAAGTGCTGTTGATTATCCTGCTGATTGGGGTGGTGGTCGCCATGACCATAGCCGGGGTGGCTGGCTGGATCAGCATCGAGCGCGCCCTGGCGCCCCTGGATGCCGTGACACAGACGGCGCTGCAGATTACGCGCGCCGATGACCTGTCCCGGCGCATCCCATACCGGGGACCGCCGGATGATGAGATCGGCCAGTTGATCCACGCATTTAACCAGACCCTGGGACGGTTGGAAACCCTGTTCAACTCCCAGCGCCGTTTCCTGGCGGATGTCGGTCATGAGCTGCGCACCCCTTTGACAGTTATTAAAGGAAACGTTGACCTGATGCGGCGCATGCAGTGCGTGGACGACGAGTCGATGGACAGCATCGAGGATGAAGTGGACCGCCTGACCCGCCTGGTAGGGGATCTGCTGCTGCTCGCCCAGGCAGAGTCTGGTAAGCTTCCGCTGGCGCGGCGCACGGTGGAACTGGATACTCTGGTATTCGATGTGCTGCAGCAAATGAACGTCCTGGCGCGTGACCGTCTGCAGCTGCGCCTGGGTGAGATTGACCAGGTGCTGGTGTGCGGGGATAAGGACCGGCTGAAGCAGGTGCTGCTCAACCTGGTCGGCAACGCCATCAAATACACTCCGCAGGGGGGCGAGGTGGTGGTGGGCCTGGCCAAGGCAGACAACAAGGCCCGCTTAACCGTCAGCGATAATGGCCCGGGCATCCCGGCGGAAGACCTGCCGCATATTTTTGAGCGATTCTACCGCGGCCAAAAGTCCCGCACCCGCTCGAAGGATGGGAAGGGATTTGGGCTGGGCCTGTCGATCGCCTACTGGATCATCCGTAATCACGGTGGGCAGATCGAAGTCTCGCAACGCGAGCCGCATGGCACGACCTTTTGTGTCTGGCTGCCGCTGGCGCAGGGAGAATGCGAAGATGAGCGCAGTGGAGGCTGAAATGGCAGGTCCGAAACCGTCTCCGGCGGCCCGGCGGCCGAAGTATGAGCAGATTTATGACCTGGTGCGCCAGGTGCCCCCTGGAAGCGTGATCACCTATGGCCAGGTGGCAAAGCTGGTTGGCGGCTGTACGGCGCGCATGGTAGGATACGCCATGGCTGCCACGCCCGAAGGGTCTGGCGTCCCCTGGCAGCGGGTGATCAACCGCATGGGGAAGGTCAGCCCGCACGGGTTTGGTTTCGGCAGCGCGGTGCAGCGCGAACTGTTGGAAGCGGAGGGGGTGATCTTTGACAGCCAGGGGCGCATTGACCTGGAACAGTTTGGCTGGATCGGGAAAAGGTTCATTGCCGAAGCCGAATAGGCAGCCTCATGGCTGGCGTCATGTGATTAATTCACGATAATCTCGTCCAGCCACTTAACCCATTTATTCCCCTGCAGGGCAGGGAATACGGCGCGCAGGGGGAAACCGTGCAGGACGGGCAGGGGCTCATCCCTCCATTCGTAAGCCAGGAAATTTTGTACATCCAGCGCGGCATTGAGATCCACGGCGGTGCGATAGCCATCGATGCCAATCATTTCGACTTCCTGCGCCCCATTTTGCACCCCTGCCAGGCTCAGGACATATGCCAGGGGGACACCGGCAAAGGTCGGGAAATCCTCAAAGAAGCCAGGGCAGATCAGGGCGCATTTGGCCTGGATGCGCGGCAGGCAGCGCAGCTCATCCAGGGTAAAAGAGCGCGGATAGTCCACCCGTCCGCTTACCTTCAACCGGTAAGCGAGCGCGTCGATCTCCTGGAATTGCCCGGTCATGTGCAGGCCGGTTGTCGGATCGAGCTCAGCATAGGCGGGGATGGTTGCTGGCAGCGTCGGGCGGACCAGGCCTGGAAGGCTGCAGGGCGCCAGGCTGGCTCCGGCCTTGGGCAAGGGCGGCAGGGTGGGTGTGGGCGTGAACACCGGGGTTGGAGTGTCCGGTGGGACGGTGGCAGGGGACGGGGAGAGGGTGCTGATAGCGGTCTGACCGGGGTTTGCCCCGACACCCAAAGAGAGAGGACGTGCCGTGGGGGAGTTTGGCGCGTGACGGCTGGCCTGGCATGCAGCCGTGCTCATCCACAGCAGCAGGCAGCAGCCGGATAACACGGTCAAGGGAATCCTGGCAGGCCGGGTATTCCTGCAGCCAGCGACCCTGGGCATTTCTGACATATCCACGCGCCGCCTGCACGATGAGGTCCGCGCCGGTTTTCAGCCGGTCGTCCTTCAGACCCTCCAGATGATCCAGCAACTGCCGGGCAAA
>CAIQIV010000781.1 GCA_903871905.1 uncultured Chloroflexota bacterium
CCAGCTGGTTGGGGAGTGGGCTATCGTGCGCGACAACCGCGAGCGCAGGCGCACCGAGCAGGCGCTGCAGGAAAGCGAGCGTCACTTCCGCGAGCTGTTTGAAACCTCGCGCGATGGCATCAATTTCACCGATGTCCAGGGGCGATATACCTCTGCAAACCGGTCATTTCTCGAAATGCTGGGCATCTCCAGCCTGGAGGAGCTGCAAACCAAGACCTACCTGGACCTGACCCCGCCGGAGTACGGGGATCTTGAGGAAAAGATATACCGGGCGCAGGCTATGGCGCGGGGTTACTGCGATGAGTACGAGAAGGAATATTTCCACAAGTCCGGAGAGCGTGTCCCGGTGAGCCTGCGCGTCTGGAACCGCTATTCCCCCAGCGGGGAGCTGCTGGGCCAGTGGGCCATCGTGCGGGATATCCGCCAGCGTAAGCAGGCAGATCAAGAGATCCGCCGCCTGCTGGATGAGAAAGATATGCTGCTGCACGAGGTGCACCACCGCATTAAAAACAACATGAATACCATCTCCAGCCTGTTGAGCCTGCAGGCGGACTATCTGGATGACCCGCTGGCTGTCACCGCCCTGGGAGAGGCCAGCGGGCGGGTGCGCAGCATGATGATGATCTACGATACCCTGTACCGTGCGGGGGATTTCCAGCAGGTCGACCTGCAGGTTTTCCTTTCCGGCGTGGTGGAGGACCTGGCTGTCGCCTGGCGGCTTCCGGGGCGGGATATTCAGGTCTTGCAGCGCATCGAGCCGATCTTCTTGCCCACGGCGCAGTCCATGCCGCTGGGGATCGTGGTCAATGAGCTGGTGACCAACGCCTTTAAATATGCCTTCATTGAAAAGACTGAAGGCCAGGTCAGCGTGGCTGCCTGGCAGGAAGACGGGATGCTGCACATGGAGGTGGCGGATGACGGGGTGGGGCTGCCGGCAGAGGTGGATATTACCACCTCGGAGAGCTTTGGCCTGAGCCTGGTGCGCGTGCTGGTCACCCAGCTCAAGGGCAGCCTGCGGGTGGAACGCAGCCGCGGGACCACCTTTCACCTGGCAGTCCCGCGGCAGTCTTAGCCGGCGTTATTATTGTTCCGGCGCGCCGGCGTTGATCCAATCGATCAGCAGCTGCAGGTTATCCTGGTTGAGCTGCGAGAAATGCGGCAGCCTGTCGGACTGCTTTTTCACGATCAGGCTTTCCTGGGCTTTGCCCGGCTGGATCACCGGGCCAGATTCGCTGCCCTTCATGGCATCCGCATAGTTGGTCAGGTTCAGGCCTTTGATGCCCGTAGCGCCGTGGCAGCCGGTGCACTGCTGCGCCAGCAGCGGGCCAAGCGTGTCATTCCAGGTCAGGGCGCCGCCAGCCGGGAGCGGGGCGGGGGTCGGCGTGGGGGGAAGCTGCTTGACCAGGATTTCACGCAAGCCTGGGGCGTCCAGGCCGGCAAAGGTCCACTTATTCCCGTGGCAGGCGGAGTTGGAGCAGAACGACGAATTATCCGTTCCGCCAGGGTTCTTGGTGTCATGGCAGTTGGCGCAAGTGGAGTCCATGGCGTCCCGGTGCTGTCCGATCCAGTTGGAGTTCAGGTGCGACTGCGGCTCCTGGCCGCGATTGATCTCAATGTTTACCAGGAAATCATTGAGCCCGGCGACCTTGGGGATCGAGTGGCACAGGTTGCACTCCATGGGGATGGCCTGCTGAGCGGCGTCCAGGTGCTTGCCATCATGGCAGCGAAAGCAGCCAGGGAAATCCTTGTGCCCCACGTTGTTGGGGTGGGCGTTCCAATCCGATTTTTGTTCCGGGTAGACGTTGCTTCGATAAGTCTCTTGCAGCACCTGGATGGCCTGCTGGATATCCTTTTCGTGACCGGCAAAGTAATCCGGGTAATACTGTTTGTAGTAGTTTGCCAGCCCGGCGATGCTGTTGTGCGCCGTACTGCTGGTCTGGTAGGAGAGGTTATACACCTCCACCGCTTTTTTGCGGATTTCGGGAATGGCGCGGGAGATCGGCCCGCGGGCCAGCAGATCATCCACCTGGTTTTCCGGGGTTTTCACCAGGTGGGTGATGCGGTTGTGGCAGGTGATGCAGTCCATCTGCTTGAGCTGGCTGGGTTGGATCTGAGACGGGTCCACCCTGGCATCGATGGACCTGTACTCGGTGACCTTGCCATCCTGGCCCACCGTGCGCACATAAGGGATGTCCTGCTCATTTTCGTCGGTGGCGTAGTAATAGACCGGCTGCTCAATGTGCCAGTGGATGCCGCGCCCCAACCCGGCGCGGGCGGCGCCGCCGCCGGTCTTCAGGCTGACATAGGTGGAGGTGGGGGTGTTGTCTTTATCCGGCTTAAAGTGGGTAATGTCCATAAACGTGTCATCCGAGAATTTCTCCGGATTATGACAGCGCTCGCAGGTCTCGCGCGCCGGGCGCAGGCTCTTGGTGTGCAGGGGGTACTCGTAGTCTTTTAAGACGGTGGCGATGACATGCCGGATGTCGCCGGCCTTGCGCGTGATGCGCGTGGTGATGAAATCCTTGCCGATGTGACAGTCCACGCAGTCCACCCGCGCATGGGGAGAGGCTTGGTAGGCGGAATATTCGGGCGGCATGGTATGGCAGGTGGTGCCGCAGAAAGCCGGGGAGTTGGTGTAATCCCAGACATAAGCGCCAGCCAGCAGCACGATGAGTGTGAGGACCCCCAGGAAGGCAAAGGGCAGCAGGCGCACCCAGCGAGCAGCATCTGCGGGAGGAAAAAAGAAACGGGAGATCCGGTTCAGCAGCTTCTTCATACGCACACTCCTTACCAGTAAAAGACAGGGACATTCCGGTATGCTATGTAGGGCTGGTTGCCCATTAAAAGACAGGGTTCATTATACCTGAAGTTTCTTGCCTGTTCTTAATCCTTACGGGGCAGCTTGATCACGGTCGAGGCTCTTAAACGCAGGATAGAGCTGGCGGTAAACCTGGTAGGCCCGGGCATAGTGGGCGGCGGCCTCGGTCCTGGGCAGGACCGGCGCTGGCGCCGGGCGGGCGGCGGCCTGGTAAGCGCCCTGCATATCCGGGAAAAAGCCTGCGCCGATGCCGGCCAGCATGGCGGCGCCCATGCTCGCCCCGTCCTGCACCTCGCTGCGCTGGATGGGCAGGTTGAAGATATCCGCCATGAGCTGCAGCCACAGCGGGTGCCGGGCTCCGCCGCCGATGGCGATCACCTGCCGGGTGGGGATGCCCAGGCCTTCCATCACATCCAGGCACTCGCGCAGCGAGAAAACTACCCCCTCCATCACCGCCCGCACCAGGTGCGCCTGGGTGTGGCGCAGGCTGAAGCCCCAGAAGCCGGCCTTTGAGTCCGGGTCCATGTAGGGGGTGCGCTCACCCACCAGGTGCGGCAGGAAAAAGACACCTTCGGCGTGGGGCAGGTTGGCAGCCATGTCCGCCAGCTGCTGGTAGGGGACGCCGGGCAGGAGCTGGTCGCGCAGCCACTTCAGGCACAGCCCGGCGGACAGGGTGGCAGCTTGCATTTCCCACAGCCCGGGGACGGCGTGGCAAAAGGTGGAGGTGCGCAGCGCCGGGTCATACACCGGGCTTTCCACCGCCGTCACCACCGTCCCGCCGGTGGAGATGGCGCAGGAAACGGCGCCGGGATGGATGATGCCCAGGGCCAGGGCGGTGGCGACCTGGTCATTGGACCCGTAAATCACCGGGACGCCCGGGCGCAGCCCCAGCAGGGAGGCGCCGTCCCCGGTCAGCCCGCCGGCGATCTCGCAGGCATGGTGCGGGGGCAGCAGGATCTCCGGGTTGATGCCGAAGGCCTGCGCCAGCGGCACGCACCAACTGCAGTGGGCCACGTCAAACAGGGAGGTGGCCGAGGCATCGCTGGCCTCAACGCTCGCCTCTCCGGTCAAGATGTACCGCAGGTAATCCTTGGGCTGCAGCAGGCAGGCGGTCTTGCGCACGGTATCTGGTTCATGCTCCATCACCCACAGCCAGGAGGGCAGGGTGAACCCGGTGGCCACCGGGTTGGCGGTCCAGGCGCCCAGCTGCTCCGCCCCGATCTCCTGGTAGATGCGTCTCACCTGCGCCGCGCTGCGCTGGTCGGGCCACAGGATGGCCGGGCGCACCACTGCCCCGCGGCGGTCCAGCGCCACGAAGCCGTGCATCTGGCCGCACAACCCGACCGCCTGTACCTGTTCCGCGTTAATCCCGGCGCGCTCCAGCGCCTGGGCGGCCGCCTGGCGGCAGGCAGCCAGCCAGACCGCCGGGTCCTGCTCAGACCAGCCCGGCTGGGGCATGTCAAAATTGTATTCACAGCCTGCCAGGCCGAGGGGCTCCCCGCGCGTATCAATCAACGTCACCTTCAGGCTGGAAGTGCCCAGGTCAATACCCATTAATACCGGTTGGTTCATGCTGCTGCTCCTTGGTGAGGGATTGGAAAAGGCGCCGGGATCTCCCGTACCGGGAGGAAGGGTAGACGCAGCGGCTGCCGTCTGTTGGACATTAATGCCTCAGCGCGTGACCCAGATTTGATTGGCGTTCCCGGTGCAGGTGTACTGGATCACACCGACGCTGTCGTCCTTCGATCCCCCCGTGACGTCCAGACATTTGCCGCTGTTGTAGTTCTTAAGCAGAAAACCAGGGCCGCCTGGCTCCAGACGCCAGCGCTGGTTTCCGCCATCGTGGCAGGCCCACAAGATCGCCGGTGCGCCATCATTCTTGGATCCACCAGCCACATCCACGCACTCGCCGCTCTTGGCATGCTTGATACGGTAGTAGGTCCCGTCCACTGGCTCCAACACCCACCGCTGCCAGCCGCTGCCGGTGCATTTGGACTGCACGGTGATGGTCGAATACTCGCCGCCGCCCACGCCAGTCAGGTCCAGGCATTTTCCGCTGTGCTGGACTTGCAGCGCCACCGGTCCGCCGGGCGCCTGGGTGATCCCGATGACGATCTCGCGGTTATATGCCTCCAGCACATCATTGAGAGCATTGACCAGCCCGGAACAGTCGACGGCAGCGTTGGGTGGGGTGATGCCGGTGAAAAAGACCATGGCTACATCCTCCATGCAGGCCGATCCATCTGGAAGGGTAGCCAGGATCTGCATCACCACATCCACATCCTTGTCATGCATTTTCCGCAGCCGGTCGAGTGTTTCCTGGGTCATGGCGGCAGTTGCCAGGCCATACGCTGGCTTGGATGCGGTTCCGGACAGCCCGGCCTGGCCTGGCGATCCCCAGCCGCCAGCCCCGCGTTTCTCAACAATGTACAGCACGCGGCTGGGGTTCTGCGGCGACACGTACCCCTCAATCACCTCGACCACGCCATCTTTCACCATCCAGGCGCGCGCCTCGCAGCTCATTCCACCGGCACGACACTGTTTGCCTAAAACCGCCTGGACGTTGAGTTCCCCACCGCTGCATTTGCCAGGCGCCAGGGGCATCTCCCGTGCGCCGGAGGCGGTCTTAACCACCAGGAGAATTTCCACCGGGCTCTGGTTGCACACCTTGCCGGCTGCGCTCAGGACAGCAGCCTGGGCGTTCTGCAGGTTTTGATCTGCCGCCAAACCTGCCAGGAGGAACAGCAGGAGGATTGCAGATACCAGGTTTACAGATCGGGATGGTTGGAAATTCATGTCAGTTTCCTTTTTCTCAGCTTTCCAGGCTGCCATTTCTCAGCGCCGTACCAGCCGGCGCACCAGGCGGTACCCACCCCATACCAGCAGGAGGAGCAGGACCAGCAAAACCAGCGCCACCCCCAGCAGGCTCCAGGTCAATGGGGTGGCGTTGCTCAGCAGGGCAAAGGGATTCCAGGATGGCTGAGGCTGGTTGCGCATTTGCGGCTGCTGGTAGCCGCCGGGGATATCCGGCAGACCGTTGCCGTCCGCATCTGGAAAGGCGCGCATAAACTCATATAGGGCAGCCCACTCTTTAATTTCCTGCACACCGGGAGCCGCCGGGTCGCCGTCGATGATCGCCTGGTGAATATCCGCCAGCGGCTGACCGTTCTGATCCTTGGGCGTGATGCTCAGGATGCCGTAAGACTTGGAACTGACCAGGCCGATGCTGGCAGCCGTGTAAAAGTTGAGCACGGCCTTGTACAGGCGGCCTTCCTGCAGCGGCTGGAAGCTGCCATCCGCCTGCTGGATCTCGACCGAGGTGACGCGGTCCAGCGGCATACGGTGCGGGTTCCAGGTGAAGCGCAGCCCCGCCACCTGCAGGTGATAGTCGCTGTTCAGCGCCGACAGGGTGGTTTCCACCTCCAGGGTTTGCCTGATCTCCTCAGGGTATAAATAGAAAGCAACCAGGGGGAAGCCGGCCTTTTGATCAGGTCCCAGGCCGAGGGAGAGCACATTGAAAATATCCGAAACTGAAACCTGTCCGGCGACCAGCGAGGAGCGGATCACCCCGATCGGCTCGATGGCCAGGTCGGCGGGCCGATCCGGCGCGGCGCGGCGGGCTGCCTCCAGGAATGCGTCTGCAATCAGGTTCCCCAACCCGGTTTCGCCGGGGTTGGCAAATATGGTCTCCAGGCTATCCATATCATAGCTCAGGTCTGCCACTGCCTGATTCGTGGTCAGGCCATAGGGCAGGAGAAAGTCTTTTTCAACCTCGGCCTGGTCAGCGGCGATCACCCTGGCAATCTCCGGGTCCTGCGGCAGGTCACTGGTGACGGGGAGCACGGCGTATTTCACCAGGCTGGAGCCGCCGGGCTGAGAAAAGTCCAGCTCAATATCGCCCAGGTATTTGCCGTAGTCGCCGCTGGAAACGATCCAGGTCTGCCCGATGTGGATCGGCTCTTTCAACAGGGTGTGCGTGTGTCCGCTGACGATCACATCGATCCCCTCCACCTGGGAGGCCAGGATCACGTCTTCCGATATGTCGGGATCCGGCTGGGTACCGGCATGGGAGAGAGCGATGATCACCTCCACCTTTTCCTGGTCCTTGAGCAGGCTGACCATGCGCCGGGCTGCTTCGAGTGGGTCGGTAAAGGTGACCTCAGGGGCGAAGGCAATATCCTCTTCGGCCTGCTTCCCCATCAGCCCAAAAACGCCAATGCGCAGCCCACCGCGGTCCAGGACCGTGTATTCTTTTGCGGGGTAATTCTTCAAGGCCTCAACCAGGTCCTGCACCGCCGGATCAACGCTCATATTGGAGGCCACCAGCTCGGGAAGCCGATCGCCGCTGGCAAGGGCAGTGTTCAGCATGCGCGCCAGCCCCTGGCTGTGGAAGTCAAATTCGTGGTTGCCCGGCGTGGTCACGTCGTATCCCATGCGTCCCAGCATGCGCAGGTCATCCGCCTGGGTATCAAACGCGGTGTGGAACAGGGTGCCCATGCTGAAATCGCCGGCATCCAGTACCAGCAGATTACCGGGGTGGGCCTGGCGCTGCTGCTCGATCAGGGTATACAGCCGGGCATACCCGCCAACCTGGCGCTGCACCCCATTCTCGCTGGCTTTCTGGGGCAGGAAATAGGAGTGCAGGTCATGGGTGAAGACGATTGCCAACGTCTTCCCGTCTAACCCCTGGGCAAGGGGAATGCCCTGGGCAAGGGGAATGCCCTGGGCAGGGGGAATGAAAACGAACAGCAGCACAAGGCAGCACAGGACGGCAGTACCGGCTTTGAACTTATTCAAAGGATGCTCCACAAAAAGGGTGTGCTGATTGTACCCCCTCCTCGATTGATCTGGAGGAGGTTACCCCGGGCTATTTCATCAGGTAAGCGCGCCCCTCGTAAGGGCGCAGGGTGATATGCTGCAGCCCTGCGCTATCCTCCACCGGGTAGTTGCTGAGCAGCAGCCGGGCCGGGCTTTCAGGCAGGGGAAAATCGGGTGGCAGTTCAAACAGCGCCGATTCCCGGCTGAAGTTGAGCATCACCAGCAGGCGTTCACCCTGCCACTCCCGGCGAAAGGCGTAGATCTGCGGGTGCTCGACCAGCAGGGGTGAGTAGTCCCCGTAAACGATCAGTGGGTGCTCCCGGCGCAGCCGGATCAGTTTCTGGTAATAGTAAAAGATTGAATCCGGGTCAGCCAGCGCCTGCTCGACGTTGATCTGCGGGTAGTTGGGGTTGACGCCGATCCACGGCGTGCCCTGGCTGAAGCCGGCCTGCTCCCCGGCGCTCCACTGCATCGGGGTGCGGGCGTTGTCCCGCCCCTTGGCGTGGATCAGCGCCAGCGCTGCCTGCGGGTCCATGCCCCGTTCCTCCACCGCCTCTCGATAGAAGTTCAGCGTCTCGACATCCCGGTACTGCTCAATGGACTCAAAGCGCACATTGGTCATCCCGATCTCCTCGCCCTGGTAAATGTAAGGGATGCCCTGCTGCAGGTGGAGCAGGGTAGCCAGCAGCTTGGCTGAGACGACCCGGTAAGCGCCGTCATCGCCGAAGCGCGACACCGCCCGCCCCTGGTCGTGGTTTGAAAGGTACAGGCTGTTCCAGCCCCGCCCCTGCAGGCCGATCTGCCAGCGGTCCAGGGTCTCCTTCAGATCCGCCAGCTTCCACGGCGCCAGGCTCAGGCGCTGGACGCTGCCGCGATCCTGCACATCCAGGTCCATGTGCTCAAACTGCACCACGCTGTGGAGAGACCCGCTCTCCTCGTCGATCAGCTCCAGGGCGGTAGCCACGCTCTCCTGGGGTGTCTCCCCGACGGTGAACAGGTCGTAATGGCATAACACTTCCCGCTTCATCTCGTCCAGGAACTCCAGCAGCCGCGGGCCGTGGATGAAGTGCTGCCCGCCGAACTGGTAGCGCCTGCTGCTGTGCACGGGGGCGTCGGGCAGCCCCGGTGCTTTGGAGATCATGTTGATCACATCCATGCGGAAGCCGTCCACCCCCTGGTCCAGCCACCAGCGCATCAGGGCGTACACTTCCTGCCGCACGCGGGGGTTTTCCCAATTCAGGTCAGGCTGCTTTCTGGTGAACAGGTGCAGGTAGTACTCGCCGCTGCCCGGGTCGTACTCCCAGGCTGAGCCGCCGAAGAAAGAGGCCCAGTTGTTCGGCTCGGCGCCATTTTTACCAGGCCTCCAGATGTAGTAGTCGCGGCAGGGATTGTCCTTCCCCTTGCGCGCCTCCACAAACCAGGGGTGCTCATCCGAGGTGTGGTTGACCACCAGGTCCATCACCAGGCGCATGCCGCGGCGGTGCATGCCGTCCAGCAGCTCGCGCCAGTCGTCCAGCGTGCCGAACTCGGGCATGATCTCCCGGTAATCGCTGATGTCGTAGCCGTTGTCGTCATTGGGGGACTTGTAGACCGGGGAGAGCCAGACCATGTCCACACCCAGCTGCTGCAGGTAGTCCAGCTTTTCCAGGATGCCGCGCAGGTCGCCGATCCCGTCGCCGTTGCTGTCGTAAAAGCTGCGCGGGTAGACCTGGTACATCACGCTTTCTTTCCACCATTTTCTATCCATGTTCATTCCCTGTGTTTGAATGGGTTAGCGAGTACTTTGGGGTTGGAACACGCCCGCCTGGCAGGTCTTTTGCTGCCAGGCGGGCGTTAATTTCAGGGATTGTCTCAGTATGTTCCGAAAGAAGAGGTCACTGTGACCACTTGGTGGGCTGGCGGTCCCAGCGGTGCTTGCGCACCTCGGCGTACAGATCGTCCGGCAGCGGGCCGGCTTCGCTGCAAGCGATGTTCTCGTCCACGTGCTTGGTCGTGCGCATGCCGGGGATGATGGTGCTGACCGCCGGGTGGTTCAGGATGAAGCGCAGCGCCAGCTGTGACATGCTCATCTCCGCCGGAACCAGCGGGCGCAGCGCCTCGGCGTGCTCCACGCTGACCTTCAGGTTCTCGGGGACAAAATAGGTGTTGCGCCAGTCGCCCTCCGGCCAGCGGCTGTTCAGTGTCAGCCCCCCGGTGAGCGTGCCCTCATCGAATGGCACGCGGGCGATCACCGCCACCTCGTACTTCTCGCAGGCGGGGAATAACTCATCCTCGGGGACCTGCTCGAAGATGTTGTAGATCACCTGCACCGCGTCGATCAGCCCGCTCTTCACCGCATACACCCCATTCCATGCCTCCCAGCGGTTGATGCTGATGCCGATGGCCCGGATCAGCCCCTGGCGGCGCAGCCCGTCCAGTGCGGCGAACCAGCGGTCGTCCGCCAGCCACTGGTCCTCCCAGGTGTGGAACTGGATCAGGTCCAGCGACGGCAGCCCCAGGTTCTCCAGGCTGCGGTGTACATACTCTTCGATATAATCAGGTGGAAAGCAGTCATCGACCGTGAACTCCCGGCGTGAGGGCCAGATGCGGTTCTTGGGCGGGATCTTGGTGGCGGTGTACAGGCGCTTGCCGGGGTTGGCGCGCACCAGTGCCCCCAGCAGCTTCTCGCTGCGCCCGTCGCCGTAAGCCCAGGCAGTGTCGAAGAAATTGCAGCCCTGGTCGACGGAGCGCTGCAGGGCAACCAGCGACTCAGCGTCGTCTGAGCCGGTCCAGCCCCCCATGCCCCACATACCAAATCCGATCTCGCTGATGGGCCATTCTGTGCGTCCAAAAAGTCGGTACTGCATGCTTAACCTCCTGAAGACAAAATCGAATCGATCCTTGGACCGCCCTTATTATAACCTACTCGCAGCAACACTGGGATTCAGCCGGGTGTTAACCGTCCATCTGCGCCACCGCCTGGAACATGGACCTCAGGATCAGGGCTGTCGATATGGCTCCCGGATCCGGGTGGCCCAGGGCCCGCTCCCCCAGGGTCTTAGCCCGCCCGACGGCGGCCAGCATCCCCTCCGTGCGCTGCATACCATCTTCGGCAGCCTGGGCCGCGGCAGCCAGCGCCGCCTCGAGCCCTTCGCTCTGGCGCTCGGCGGCTGCCCGGGCCGCTGGGGCCAGGGAGTCGACCATGGTCTTGCCGCCTTCCTGGGCTTTGCCGCGCTCCTGGACGCCGGCTAATCCCTCTCGGAGGAAAGCTGCCAGCCCGCCGGCGTCCAGCTGCTCTGCGCCAGCCAGGCCTTTTGCCCCGCTGCGAAACCAGGTGCCAAAGATCGCCCCGGAGGCTCCGCCAATGCTGGTCAGCAGCGCCATTCCGGTCGTCTTGAACAGGTCCTCCAGGCTGGCAGGCGCTGCCTGGAGGAGCCTGGTCTGCACCGCCTCGAAGCCGCGCCCCATCCCGACCCCGTGGTCGCCGTCTCCGATCTGCCGGTCCGCCTCGCTGAGCACGTCCTGGCTGGCGATCATGCGCGCCGCCACGAACAGCAGCACCCGGCGGGTCTCCTCCAGCGTGCAGGCGGCTTTCACCCCCGGCCTCCCCGCCGCAGGGCGAATGAATCGACCGGCAGGTCATAGTAGTGCTTCAGCTCTGCGTCCAATTTGAGCAGCGAGATGGAGAAACCGGCCATCTCCTGGCTGGTGCAGAAGGCGCCGATCAGGGTGTCGTGGATGTGCAGCCCTTTCTCGACCAGCACCTGGTGCACCCGGCGGTTGATGATCAACAGCTCGGTCATGGTGGTGGAACCCAGGTTGTTGATCAGCAGGCACACCTCATCCCCTGCCTGGAAGGGCAGGTCGATCAGGATGCGCTCCAGCATCTGGTCGGTGACCTGGTCCGCGCTCAGCAGCTTGCTGCGGCTGACGCCCTCTTCGCCGTGCAGGCCCATGCCGATCTCGATCTCATCGTCCGGCAGTTCAAAAGTCGGCAGCCCGGTTTCGGGGAAGGTGCCTGCCGCGGCCGCCACGCCCATGGAGCGCGTGTGGTCGCGCGCCTTGCACGCCACGCGGTAAACCTCGTCCAGGCTGTCCAGGTGGGCTGCGGCCCCGCCAGCCGCCTTGATCACAAACACGTCCCCGGCGATGCCGCGCCGGTCGGTCATACGCTCCGGCGGCGCCGAGGCCACGTCGTCCCAGACGCGCACCGTTTGGATTTGGATGCCCTCGTCGGCAGCCATCTCGGCGGCGATGTCAAAATTCAGGTTGTCGCCGGCATAGTTGCCATACACGTAGAGCACCCCTTTGCCGGAATTCAAGGCCTGGGTGGCGCCCAGAACCTGGTCGGGGGTGGGGGCGGCGAAGATATTGCCCGCTACGGCGCCATCCGCAAGATTGGTTCCTACGAAACCGGGGAAGAGCGGCTCA
>CAIQIV010000782.1 GCA_903871905.1 uncultured Chloroflexota bacterium
ACCATTCAGAGCGCGTTGGGATTGGTGGGCGAACATATTCAATCATCTGGGGTGTCATTATCTATCCAGCTGGAGGCAAGTCTCCCGCCAGTGCAGGGCAATGCCCGCCGCCTAACAGAACTATGGCTCAGCCTGCTGCTGTTGGCACGCGATGCCACATCGGATGGACAGCGCCATGCTATCCAGGTCCGCTCCTGGTTTGAACCATCTGCAGCAGAAGCCAGAGGAGATACAGGGGGCCAGGTATGCATCGAAATATTTGACGATGGCCGCACAATCACTCCAGTGGAAATGCAAGACCTGTTCGAACCCAACTTTACCCAACCCGCTGGGGGGCGCGGTACGGGTATAGAACTCAACTTATGCCAGGAGATTGTGCGCCAGCACCAGGGGCAGATCCATGCAGCCAGCAGCCCAGGCGCCGGCACGACCTTCACCGTACGGATCCCGGCTCTGGAGCAAACTGAAGGCCAGCCAGCGCCCGGCGGATAGCGACCTTATCGGCAGGATTATTTAGCACGGAGGTATCTGATGACAGAGAAAAGCATCTTGATCATTGAAGACGACGAAATTGTTGCACGCACAGTGGAGCGCAGCCTACGCGGCCAGGATTTTAAGATCACCAAGGCGACCAGTGGTGTGGAAGGGCTCAAAGTTGCCCGCCAGATCCAGCCTGACCTGGTCATCCTGGATGTAATCATGCCCGGTATGGATGGGTACACAGTATGTCGCGAGATGCGCGCTGATCCACTGCTCTCCAATGTGCCGATTTTATTCTTGACCGCCAAGATCAAGGACCAGGATAAAATTGCGGGCTTTACTGCCGGGGCAGATGACTACCTCAGCAAACCCTTTAACATCGACGAATTGATCCTGCGTATCCGTGCTATTTTACGCCGAACCCAGGAGATGGTTGCCAGTAGCAAAGAAAGTACGGACACCGCTGAGACTCCATCCAAAGAACTGCCGGATCGCGTGCATGTGATCCTGGAGCAAATCAACAGCGATGCCAGGGTGGTTGCCACGGAACATTGTTTAATCGTCGGAGAATATGTCCTGGACACCCGTTCCTACGAGCTGCATACGCCTACCCACGGAAAACTGCGGCTGACCCCTGTACAATATGATCTACTCTACCACTTGATGAGCCATCCAGGCCAGATTTTCTCTCCAGCGCGCCTGTTGGACGAGGTGTGGGATTATCCTTCTGATACAGGCAGCCCGGACCTGGTGCGCGTCCATATCAAGAACTTACGTGAACGTGTAGAACGTGACCCGTCCAATCCTAAGTTTATTCGCACTGTGCCCGGGTATGGATACACAGTAAGCACTGAACAGGATTAACAAGAGGCCTTTGTGACTCCTCCCAGCAGTCGGAAAAAACACAATTCTGCCCCGGCATCTCATGCCAACCCAACCATGCATCAACGCGAATTTTTTGCTCATAAACGCTACCAGGCGCGCGCCGTCCAGCACCTGATTGCTGGCATTATCAAGTCCAACCTCGGAGCACCCAACACACAGGATTGGCTGGTAGGTGAAATCCAGCAAGTTTTTGATGCCGAGCTGAGCCTGATACTGATCATCGATGATAATCGCACAGAATTAGTCCTTCACCGCAGGGGTGAAGAGTCTCCGCGCTGGATTTATCACCTGGAACTTGGGCGAGAGAATGGGGGCTTTGAAAAGTGCATCACTGAACGCACGCCAGTTTACTGCAGCAGCACTCAAGAAGCACAATCACTGGCCTGGCCCGAAGCACTGGCTGAGTTCACGATCAACTCCGCCATGTGCCTGCCGTTAGTCTCCAATGAAAATGTTGTGGGATTGGTGGCTGTGATGAACAAACAAAAGGGGACATTCAACCAAAACGATCAAGAGGCGCTCGAAGTCACCGCTACTGCAATTGCCAGTATGATTTCCAATGCCCGCTTGATCCAGCAGTTAAAAGTGGCCAATGCTGACCTGGAGGCCAGCCGTTGGCAGCTGCTCAATTCCAGGAACACCCTACGCACCCTGTTTGACAGCATTCCAACTTCTATCTACATCGTTGACCGCAAATATAACCTGACCTCCATCAACATTCACCGCGCTCAACGAAATGCTGTGTCTCCCAATGAGGTGGTGGGAAAACGCTGCTACGAGGCATTGTACCAACGAGATGATATCTGCCCTGACTGCCGGGTGATCGAAACCCTTTTCGGCAGCCAGAGTACCACCCGTACCAAACGCCAGTGGGAAATTGATGGAGAAACCCAGGAATGGGAGATCAGTTCATACCCCATTACCGACAACTCCAGCCAGGTTATCCAGGCCATCTTGCTCGAGCAGGATGTCACCGAAAAACGCCGCCTGGAAGCCACCCTGGCACAATCTGAGAAGCTGGCTGCCGTAGGCCAATTGGCCGCAGGAATTGCCCATGAAATCAATAATCCCCTGGCAGTAATCATTGCAAACGCCCAGCTGCTGCAGCGAGAAATTCCAACAGATGATGACAAGCAGGAGTTAGTTGATCTGATCTCTCGTGCTGGCGCCCGTGCCACCCAGGTGGTCCGCAACCTGCTTGACCTGGCGCGCAAAGAGGAATATGACTTTGCCCCTACCGATTTAAACCTGTCAATCCATAACTCCCTGACCCTACTGCAGCATGAGTTTGTCTCGCGCGGAATAGGGCTTGAGTTTGAGCCTGCCGATGACCTGCCCTTGATCATGGCCAGCCAGGACCATCTGCAAGGCGTATGGATTAATCTGTTATCCAATGCCTTTGATGCGTTGAATGACCCCGACCGGCCGCGCGAGATCCGCATATCCAGCCGCTTGCAGGGTACCGAAGTGCGTGTACTGATCTCTGATACAGGACAGGGTATCCCTCCCGAGCGCCTTTCACGTATTTTTGAGCCATTTTACACGACCAAAGCACCCGGTCGGGGCACCGGATTAGGTCTATCCGTCTGTCACCGTATTATTAAGCAGCATGGAGGGCGCATCCTGGTAGATAGCCAGATGGGAAGCGGCACTCAATTCACCATTGTTCTGCCGGCATCCTGAACCTCAATGCGTGAACATATCTTTTCGGCCAAATTGAGAAAAACTGTTGGCCGGCCAGGTCTTTTTTAGGTTTTCTTTACCTGCCCTTCACGGTTGTTTTATTCAAAGAAACCACCGGGTGTGTTAAATTCAAAACAGGTCGGTGAGTCTGTAAAGCTCAAATGCGCCTATCGGCGCGCAGCTCCTGACCAATAAATCAGGCTAAGAAATTATGATTAATGTAACCCGCTTCAACGGCTCAAAAATTTACGTCAATGCGGATCTGATCCAGACAATCGAAGGCACGCCTGACACGGTGATCACGCTTACCAATAATGTCAAGATCGTGGTCAAGGAACGTCCCGAGATGGTTGTCGATATGGTGATCCAATACCAGCGCCTGATCCATCATCCGCAGTTCAGCGCGACTTCTGGAGATTAAGTTATGGACCTGACAACAATTATCGGCCTGGTATTAGGATTATCCATCGTGGTAGTCGTGATGATCCTGGATGGCGGCTCCCCTGCAGAGTTGTTTATGGCGCCATCGGCCATCCTGCTGACCATCGGCGGCGCCATCGCTGCGACCATCATCTCCTACCCCATGAAATCCTTGAAATCCATCCCCAAGTGGTTCATGATCGCCTTTCTGGGTCCTAAAGGGCAAATGGAAGCCGTCGAAGCCATCGAGGCGCTGACCAAAATGGCAGACAAGGCACGCCGTGAAGGTCTGTTGGCGCTTGAAGATGAGTCAAAGAAGATGAGTGATGCTTTCCTGCGCAAGGGATTGATGATGGTTGTCGATGGCGTCGACCCTGCCCAGGTACGAGCTATCCTGGAAATTGATATCCGGCACATGCGCGAGCGGCATGAGATGGGGGGGATTAATTTCTTCACTTCTGCCGGTGGTTATGGACCTACGATGGGTATTATCGGTACCGTTATGGGTCTGATCTCCGTGCTTCAAAAGCTGGATGATCCTGGCACGCTGGGTGAATCTATCGCAGTTGCCTTCCTGGCTACCCTGTGGGGTATTCTCTCGGCAAACCTGATCTGGCTGCCCCTGGCGGGGAAACTGCGCGCCCGCAGTGAAGAAGAGATCTCCTACCGTCATCTGCTGCTGGAAGGTATCCTTGCCCTGCAGGCCGGAGAGAACCCACGCATTGTCAAGGACAAGCTCAATGCCTTCCTGCCACCAGCAGAACGCAAGGAAGACGAAGGCGAGAAAGCCAAGGCGCCAGCATGAGCAGCCATGGCGGCGGCGGCGGCGAGCGTTGGTTGGTCAGCTATGCTGACTTCATCACACTGCTGATGGTGTTGTTTGTGGTGCTTTATGCCATGGGGCAAACAGATATCAAGCGCTATAAGCAGCTAGCAACCAGCTTGAAAGCCGCATTCTCAGGCGGCCCGGTGTCTGTCGTAGATCCGGGTATTGACCAGGGGGGCGGCATTAAAGAAGATACCGCTGCGGCTCCGATCATGATCCCCGGCATCCCCCAGGCGCCAATCACATCAGATGAGGTTACTAACGAGCTGACCGATTTGCTCACTATCTCGAAGGTTGGCGGATCTGTCTCCGTGCAAAACAATATTGAGGGTGTTCTGATCTCCTTGAGCGAAAAACTGCTCTATCCACCAGGAGGCGCCGAACTCCAGCAGGATGCCTATCCTGTTCTTGAAACTATCTCAAAGGTCTTGCAGCAAATCCCCAACGACATCCGCGTTGTGGGATACACGGATAACACCCCACCCACTGACCCAAAATATGCCACAAACTGGGAGCTATCCTTTGCCAGGGCATTGGTCATCGCCAATTATTTGAAAGATGCCGGGATCAAACCCGAGCGGATTACAATCAGCGCGCGCGGCGAAGCAAACCCGCTCTTTCTCAACGACACCCCTGAGCACCGCGCCATGAACAGTAGAGCCGAGATTATCGTGATTTACAATGTTTCTTCCGATAATCTCAATTTGAATCTTGCTCAACCGGGAGGACAGCCGCTTCCATGAATGCTATAAAGAAAATTCTCGGATCTCTTTCAAAAGTCGTGATGATCATCATGATTGTGCTGATGGCATTGATCACCCTGCTGGCAATCTGGATCTTTGTCCTGCCGGATTCGATTTGGAAACCAGTGTATGTCTCCTGGGATGGCGCAGCCGCCAGCAGCGAAGAGGGGGCAGCCAGCGCAGAAAGCCACAGCAGCGAGGCCGCTGCGGAACCGGCTGCCGCAGAAGCCGCCGCAGAGCCGGCTGCTGAACTTGCCCGTCCCATTACCATGAAACCTGGTCAGGGGCTGATGGTGGATACCGGATCCAAGATCGTTAACTTGATGGACCCTTCCGGGCGAAAGTATCTGCGCATCGGCATCGTCTTAGAGTATCAGCCGCCAGAAATAGAATACTTCACCATGGCCGGCGAAGAAAAGAAACTCTTTGTAGAGGAATTCAACGCTGAGCTGACTGCCATGATGCCCATCATTAATAACTCAATTATCACCCTGCTCTCCAGCCAGACCTTTGAATCCGTTTACACGGCAGAAGGCAAGGAAAAGCTGCGGCAGGATATCATGGACACGATCAACACACAACTACCCGAATACCGGGTGATCTTTGTTTACTTTACAGAGTTTGTGGTTCAGTAACCTGCCAGGCGAGTAGAGGAGCGACCATGTTATCCCAGGCAGAAATTGATGCCCTGTTGACTGGCTCAATCGAAATCGAGCAAAAAGAAGGCGAGGAGCGGATTAACCTGGCCGAAATGCTCGACCAGTCCAAGCCAGAGACTGTCGCTGCACAAACTTCTGCCCCCAAAGGAAGCGATCGCCAGGTCCAGCCTTACAATTTCTGGTCACCTGACCGCTTTTCAAAAGAGCAGATGCGGGCAATTGAAATGGTTCACGAAGATCTGGGAGAACGGCTCACCGCCTCGCTGCCGTCCTTCTTACGCTCTAACCTGCGTCCCAAAGTGATCCATACCGAACAGGGCCGCTTCCATGACTTCCTGGAAGACTTACCACCCGACAGCCTGTTCCACATGATTACCCTGGCGCC
>CAIQIV010000783.1 GCA_903871905.1 uncultured Chloroflexota bacterium
AATAACGGTGAGCTAAAACTGTGGCTCGATAGTCAGCTTATTGGGACATTGAGCAACCTGGATAACGACACGCTGAGAGTTGAAAGCGCCCGCCTGGGTGTCCTTTCAGTGACCGGGAGCTTTTACAATCTTCCGGCAGTCCTTTGGGATTCATTTGCTTCAACACGAGGCACATATATCGGACCGTAGATAGCCTCGGCCGGTCACAAAAGGAACGATATGAACAATAGATTTTTCCCTTGGGATGATATCGAGGCTGCACGCCTTCATCGCCGAGAGCGGTTACGAGCTTTCGGGCAGGCACCACGAGATTTACCTGGGCGACCCGCGCCGTGCCGTCCCTGAAAAGCTCAAGACGGTCATCCGCCAGCCCATGCGAAAAGCGGGCTGAGCGCTTCTTGTTCCTCTGTCGGGCTTATCTCATGCGGGCCAGCAGGTCGCGGATGCGCAGTACAAAATCGCCAGGCGGCAGCACCGTAACTTGTGGGTGGCCGGGCCGGTAGTGCCGTAAATTGAATGTCACCAGCCACGGGCAGCCAGTTCCCACTGCCGCGGCCAGGATAGGGAGATCGGTGGGGTCAGCCAAGCCCTGGAAGCGCTGCACTTCCAGGGGAGATGGATCCGGCACAATGTGCAGGCTGCGGCTTACAATCAGGCGAAACGCGGGTAGAGCCCTGGGCAGCTTGGCGGTCAGGTTGCGTTCAGCTTCCGTGATGACCTGCTGAGATGTAAATGCTTCGATCAGCGTGATTTCGGCCATGCGCAGGATCACCAGGCTGGCGCCGTGTTGGGATGGGGCAGCGCAGCCCGCAAAGAGCACATCGGCATCGATAAAGGGGCGTGGCTCAGGCGGGCGTGCTGCTGGCGCCGGGTCTGGCATGATACTGTTCTCGCTGTTCTCGGAGAGCGACCAGCAGCTCCTCGATGCTCAACTCGGACTCTATGCGCAGGCGCTCGATCTCGCGCGCCAGTTCAGGGACCATGGGTGTCATGGGCGTCAGCACAAAAATGCCGTCGAGGTCGAGTATCCGAAACGTGTCGCCTTCTCGGATGCCATATTTCTCGCGCAATTCCGCGGGCAAGGTCAATATCCCTCGCTGTCGCACCTGGATTGTGACTTCCATCCTCTTATCTATCTCCTTAGCTGGCTTGACAGCATTGAAGATCGTTTATGCCAGCAGAAATACTGATTAATCAGCTATTCTGCATTATATCATAGACTGGCAGGTCAGCCGAGCAAGAAACAGGAAACTTAAACACAAATTGAGGGTTTCTGGTACACTGGCAGGAATTTGTTCTCAAAGGAGCAGGACGTGGAAGAAAAAGCCGGGGCGCGCATCGGTTTACGTGCATTTATCCAATCGCTGATCATTTTGTTTGCCTTGATGATGGTGGCCGGGGTGCTGACCCTGGTCGTCCCTGCCGGTCATTACGAGCGGGTGATGGTGGATGGGCGGGTGGTGGTGGACCCCGATTCTTTCCAGTACGTGGAGAAGCCGGATTATCCCGCCTGGCGCTGGTTCCTGGCGCCGATCGAGGTGTTGGGCAGCGAGGCCGGGGTGGTGGTGATTGTGATTATCATCGTGCTGTTTTTTGCCGGCGGCGCCTTTGCGGTGCTGGATAAGACGGGCACCATCCGGGCGTTCATCGGCGGCATCGTGGGGCGCTTCCGCAAGCGCAAATACCTGCTGCTGCTGCTGGTCTCCCTGGCGTTTATGTTCCTGGGCTCTACCCTGGGCACCCTGGAGGAGGTGGTGCTGCTGGTGCCGGTGATGATTGCCCTGTCCTACTCGCTGGGATGGGACGCGCTGGTGGGGCTGGGCATGTCGATCCTGGCCACCAACATGGGCTTCTCGGCGGCGCTGACCAACCCGTACACCCTGGGGGTCTCCCAGCAGTTGGCAGGGCTGCCGCTCTTTTCGGGGCTGCTGCTGCGCCTGGCTGCCTTTGTGGTGATTTACGTGATCTTTGCTTTCTTCCTGCTCGGTTATGCGCGCAAGATTGACCGCGACCCTGCCTCCTCCCCGGTGTACCGGGAAGACCTGCCCCAGCGCAAGAAATACGAAGGGCAGGATATCTCGCTGGTGGAGCACGACCCCAGGCAGAAGCGCGCCATTATCTTCTTTGGCCTGTTCCTGGTGCTGATCCTGGTGGTGATGCTGGCCGGGCCGTTTGTGTCCTTTATCTCGGAGTATGCCCTGCCGCTGGTGGGGGTGCTGTTCCTGATCGGCGGGCTGGGGGCGGGATTTCTCTCCGGGGCAGGGGGAAAAGTGGTGGGGAAGGGGTTGGTGGAAGGCTGGATTGGCCTGGCCCCCTCCGTGCCGCTGATCCTGATGGCGGCCAGCATCCGCTACATCATCGACACTGGCGGCATCACCGACACCATCCTGCACGCCGCGGCCGGCCCGCTCACCCAGATGGGGGCCTTCCCGGCGGTGCTGGTGATCTATTTCCTGGCCCTGGGCATTGAGTTCTTCATCGCCTCCGGCTCGGCCAAGGCTTTCCTGATGATGCCCATTGTGCTGCCGCTGGCGGATATCGTGGGCGTCACCCGGCAGACTGCCGTGCTGGCCTACATTTTCGGGGATGGGTTCTCCAACCTGGCTTATCCCACCAACCCTTTGCTGCTGATCTGCCTGGGGCTGACGGTGGTCAGCTATCCCAAGTGGATCCGCTGGACAGCCAAGCTGTGGTTCTGGGTGTTCCTGGTGTGCGTGGCTTTCCTGGGGATTGCGGTAGCCATCCACTACGGCCCGTTCTAAGATGGACGCCAACGCCTGGTTCCCGGCCTCTTACGACGAGTCGCGCCGGCGCTTCCGCGACAGCCTGCCCGGGCTCCAGGCCCGCTGGCCGCGGGCGCGCCTGGAGCAGCATGTGCTGCAAGAGCACCCCGATGTCAGTATTGACTGGCTGTGGGCTGAGCCGGGCCAGCGCCAGAACCTGGTGCTGATCTCCACCGCCGAGCACGGCATCGAGGGGTACGTGGGGGCGGCGGTGATGAAAATCTTCATCGAGGAGCTGGCCCCGCGCCTGGACCCGGAGACCACCGGCCTGCTGCTGGTGCATGCCATCAACCCCTGGGGGATGAAGCACCGCTGCCGGGTCAATTCCCATAACGTAGACCTGAACCGCAATTTTGCTTTGGATGGGAGCTATGATCCGGCGGTCAACCCGGGCTATGACCGGATGCGGTCTCTGCTGGCGCCGGGACGCCCGGTGGGCTGGCTACCCCGGGAGGACCTGGGCTTCATCGCCCGGGTCCTGCGCGGGCTGATCTCTCCCGGCGTGGCCGCGGTCCGGGAGGCGGCCCTGCTGGGGCAGCACCGCCATCCCCAGGGCTTATATTACGGCGGGACGCAGCGCCAGGAGGAGACGGGCGTGCTGCTGGGGCTGTACCGCCAGGCGCTGGAAAATTATGCCAGCGTTGTCCAGGTGGATGTGCATACCGGCTACGGCCCGCGCTACCAGATGACCGTGCTGCTCCCGTGCAACGATCCCACCCCCTCGGCGGAGGCCAGGGCCAGGTTTGCCTATCCCCTGGTGCAGAAAGTGGATGCCAGCGAGTTTTATGCCATCAGCGGGGACATGTGCGAGTGCTTTGTGCACCTGCGCGACACAGAATTTCCTGGCCGGAGCCTGCTGGCGGGCGGCTTTGAGTTTGGCACCTTTGGCGACTCGCTCCCGGCGCTGATCCGCAGCCTGCGCATTGCCATCCTGGAGAACCAGCTGCGCCAGCACGGCGCCTGCAGCGAGGCGGCCGCCCGGGCCATCCGCGCCGAATTTGGGGAGCTGTTCTTTCCTACCGAGCTGCGCTGGCGGGAAAAGGCCCTGCAGGACGGCCGCCAGGCGCTGCAGGGGATCCTGCGGGCTTACAGGCTGATCTGACCTCAGCCGGGCCTGCCGGCGGCCGGGGTCAATACTGCCCACTTAAGTGAGCATCTCCGGAGCTTGCGGGGCCTCGGCCTGCAGCTCAGCCAGGTAGGCCTTGTAGCGCGCCACGTACTGGCGCTGGGCAGCCACGCTGCGCCGGTTCTCCAGGTTCAGGTGCAGCGCCGAGAGCGAGCTGAAGGTCAGGCGCGACGGCGAGCGCAGCAGGCGCTGCGCTACCGAGCGCAGCGAGTACAGCTCGTCGATCAGCTCCAGGTACTCGTCCATCAGCTGCCCCGGCGTCATCTGGCTGGGGGTGTAGACGCAGGTGCCGCCCACCGACTCGTAGTACAGCCAGTTGCGGTGCAGCAGCCGGCCCTGGCGCTCGTAGCGCTTAAACAGCGGCGCCCCGGGGTAGGGGGTGAGGATATAGATGGTAGCCAGCTCGACGTTGTTCTGGTGGATGAACTCCATCACCCGCGGGATGGTGTCCCGCTCCTCCTCGTCAAAGCCGATGATGAAATTGACCCACACTGCCATCCCGGCCTGCTGCATGCGCCGGATCAGCGGGGCAAACTTTTCGGGTTGGTTGGTGCCGTCCTTGCACACGCTGGACAGCACGCGCGGCGACAGGCTCTCCAGGCCCACGCTCATCAGGAAGCAGCCGCTCTCGGCGGCCAGGTCGATCATCCCGGGGGCCTCCATGGCGTTGATCGACAGTTCGCCGGTCCAGCGCAGGTGCAGCGGGCGCAGCGCCTGCAGCAGGGCGCGGGTGTAGTCTGCTTCCCAGCCCAGGTTGTCGTCGACAAAGATGGCCATCTTGCCCGGCGTCTGCTCCAGTTCCTGGATCACATGAGGCACGCCGCGCTTGCGGTAGCGCTTGATCAGCCCCACCCCTGCAGCGCAGAAGGTGCAGGTGTTGGGGCAGCCGCGGGTGGCGTTGACCACCTTGGTGGTGACGTACATGTCGGGGTGGCGCAGGGCCGTGCGGCGCGGGAAGGGCAGCGTGTCCAGGTCGGGCTGCGGGCGGCCGCGGTACAGCGGCTTGAGGCTGCCGGCGCGCAGGTCAGCCAGCAGCTCGGGCCACACGCCCTCGCCCTCGCCCAGCACCAGGGCATCCGCATGCTGGCTGGCCTCGCGGGGCAGGGCCGAGGGGTGCACGCCGCCCAGCACCACCTTGACCCCGCGGCGGCGGAACTCCCCGGCGATCTGGTAGGCGCGCGGGGCGGCCTGGGTGACCACGGTGATCCCCACCAGGTCAGCCGGGGCGTCGAAGTCGATGGGCTCCAGGCGCTCATCGACGATCTCAACCTCGATATCGGGCGGGGTGACGGCAGCCAGCATCATCAGCCCGATGGGCGGGGTGTGGTTGGTCTTACCCCAGGGGGTGAAGCGCCGGATCAGGTCGGAGATGATGGAGGTATTCGTGTAGATATCAATGGCGCCGCTGACGGACGGGAAGATCAGGATGACTTTCATGGCGTGCTCTCCTCGTGAGTGGGTGGGCTGCGTTTCCCAACTGGACTGCGCCGGGTGAATGTGCAGCAATTAAACCACGATTCGCCGCTGCTGTTGGGATGATCCTGGTTTGCCTTTATGCTTTCCCTCTCATTTCTCCTGGCAGCAGGCTGTATCCCGGGCCTGTGTACCAATTTTCACGAGGGCCTTGATCA
>CAIQIV010000784.1 GCA_903871905.1 uncultured Chloroflexota bacterium
CCGACCAGCAGGACGGCGGCGATCCAAAAAAGTGGGTGGTGCAGAATCGTTCTCATCGGGTTCTCCCAGGAAAATTCAACGGTCGTTCGAGCAGAGTTTTATCATACCCATCTCCCGTGCTATAATATGTACGCTGTATAAATTATACATGGTATAATCATAAAATCAAGGGTTTGTTTTGCCATATTTCTTTGAGTAAGGAACTGGAAGGATGCCGCGACCGAAAAAGACCGCTGCGCAGATAGAGGCGGTGCAGCAGCAAATCCTGGACACGGCGCTGGAAATCCTGCAGGAATCCGGCCCGCAGGCTATTACCAGCCGGGCGATTGCGGATCGCCTGGGCATGGCGCACATGACGCTGTACACTTATTTTGAGAACCAGGGCGCTGTGCTGCGCGCACTGCGCCAGCGCGAACTGGCGAAATGGCGGGCGCAGCAGCAGGTTTTTGAACAGCGTGCTGAGGTGGAAGATATCCGGGTTGTGGTTGAGGACCTGCTCCGGTCGTTTGTGGCCTTTGCACGTCAAAACCCCAACCTGTACCGCATGGCCTGGGTGATGCCGGAAGTCAGCGGCGAGAGCCCGGAGGAAAACCGGCTGCGCATGCAGGCCACGGTGGACCTGTTGGCGGGCCTGCTGCAAAAAGGGATGGAACAGTGCGTCTTTGTCTCGCGTAATCCTTTCCTGGCGGCCAGCACTGCCCTGGCGATGGTGAACACACCTTACACCCTGTTTCACAGCGGGAAACTGGTAGACCCCATCCTGCGTGACCAGATGGTGGACGAGATGCTGCGGGCGGCGCGCTGCTACCTGTGGTCCTGTCCGCGTTTTTCAAGGGAAGAAAGATGCCCGGAATGACCAAAGGTGAATCCTTTGTGGGCATGCCCTTTATCGCAACACTGCCCTGGTGATTGCCAACGCTAATACTTGCTGAATATCCGTCGCATACTCCGCGTCAATCCAGGTACGAACATAATCCGGCAGATTCAGCACGTCGCGTTCATTCTCAGCCGGCAAGATGACGCTCTTGACCCCAGCATCGATGGCGGCCATCAGCTTGAGCTGGATGCCACCCACGCCCAGCACCTTGCCCATGATGGTGATTTCGCCGCTCATAGCGATGTCGTGGCGCACCGGCTGGGTACCCTCCAGGTTGGCCGGCAGCAGGTGGGAGGTGGTGCAGCCGTCGACGGCGCGGGCACTGGGGTGAAGCATGCGCTGTGGGTCGCGCAACAAGATCAGGGGGCGTTTTTGAAGGGCTCCATCCTGGAGAGGGTCCAGGTTTCTAACATTGCAGCGGGCTACTCCTTATGGCGGCTGATCTGGTCACAGGCATGATTCATCTCGGCGGCCTGTTTTTTTACTGCCCGGGGAAACACCCAGACGGACCTGGCGGGTGCCCCTTGAGAAAGGCCATGTTCACGTAGCGATGGCGCTCCTTCTCCCGGGCAGGGAAGTAGGCGGGATCGATGCCGATGCGCCGGGTTTCGACCCGCTGGCCAGGGTCCCGCCCTGGATCTTCCTGCCAAGACTTTGGGACAGGGAGAGGGACTCAGGGAGTGTACACAGGACCTTTGATGGTATTATCCCTCTTCCAACTCAGCGACCAGGGTATTGCCCTGCCCGGCGAGAAGCGGTAGCCGTGATCGCCTCTGCCGCAGGGCAGGCTGGAGTTGCACACGTTGTGCAGCAGGTAGCCAGGGCTGCCAATTGAGAACGGCCCGCCTCCCGGGTTGAAAAACTCGTACATGCGGTTTTCACTCGTCTCACAAGTTTTCCACATTGTTCTTCTCCGTAATCGGGTTTCAGAGTGGCGAGGTTCTCGGGGCGTTCCCCTGCAGGTTAGCCTGGCCGGCGATCCACTGCTCCAGGATGGGGCGGTGGAAACGCCAGTGTTTGCCGACCTTTTGGGCAGGGATCTTGCCCTCCTGGGCCAGAAGGTGACTGCCTTGAACAAACCAAAAAACCGCAGCCTTCAGGGCTGCGGTTTAGCCTGGCCCGCCAGGGCCCCCGTTCTATGGATCCCGGCGAGTTACGTGTGTTAGCTGCCGGCCTCTTTTCCGGATTGCATCATGCCTATCAGGCACATTCGCCATAATCGCATAAGTTGTTTCCGTTCGTATCCAGGTAATTGTGGCAGTCACCGGGGAAGGAACAGTGTTTGCCGCGCTGACAGTGGGTGCAGACCAGGCTCGCCGCCGATACGCCGGTAGATGTGCTGCCGGTGTTCGTCGTGACAGTTGTGGATGTGCTGCTGCCGGCGGCAGCCGGTGCACCAGTCGTACCGTCCTCAGATGCTTGCAGCGCATCCAGTGCTCTGGTCACGCCGGCCACAGCCACTGTGGATAGGGCTCCTGCCCCCATCAGCTTGAGGAACTCACGGCGGGTGTAGCCGCGGGTAGGCCTGGCGGGTGATGTGCTGCTGGTTGAGTGGGCTGCCGCTGGAAAACCGGCGTTCTTTTGGCGTTCTGCGGGCGCTTCAAAGAATTTGCCTGCCACGTTCACAATCCAGCGCCAGTGCAGCACCACTTTGACGAGCAGCGCCGCCAGGGTCAGGTAGGCAGTCCATTTGTGGATGGCCGCCAGCGCCGCCATGCCGTCCAGCGTCAGGTTCAGCCAGGTGGAGATGAGCAGGCCCGTCACTCCGATGAGGACAAAGCCGCCCAGGATCAGCGCATCGATCAGGTAGTACAGGCGCGAGCGCGGGCTGGTCTTTCCGAAGAAGCGGCGGGTGACCGCCGTGACCCAATCCAGGTGGGTGAGCAGGTGATATACGGCCAGGAGGCCAACGCCCACGCCGATCCACTGGTGCAGTGACAGGCCGGTCAGGTCAAGCAGCACTGCGGCGCAAAAACCCAACAGCAGGGCGGCGTCGACGATCCATTTTGAAGTAAGGCTAGATTTCATGATGTAATTCCTTCTGCTTTTGTTTATGAATTACATCAAGGATACGCCCCACCCTTTCAGAAATCGTGAAGATTGGATTTGAAAATTATTTAGGTACGAGCGGTTTGCCAATAAAACCGTTGGTAAGGGCCGCCTTGAACAAACCATAAAACCGCAGCCCTGAAGGCTGCGGTTTTTTCTCAGGTAGCGGGGCTCAGACTCGAACTGAGGACCTTCGGGTTATGAGCCCGACGAGCTGCCACTGCTCCA
>CAIQIV010000785.1 GCA_903871905.1 uncultured Chloroflexota bacterium
AGCCCTGAAGTAATCCCTGCTGGCTTGTCCAACGTGATCTCAATAGCCGCTACAGCTGACACATGCTTTGCCCTCCAAAGCGATGGAACGATTGTTCGTTGGGGTAATCCTTATATTTACAGAGAACCGCCTGCAGAATTAATCCATGAGGTTGTCCTCTTGCAAGGACTCTGGTGGTGTCATTTGACCAATTTGTACTCTCCAATGTGAGGGTGCCAGCGTTGTCGTAGATGAAAATATCCACATTGGTACCGGCTGCAATGCCGGTCAAGGATACGCTTATCTCTGTGAAGGTGTATAACCTCCATACTCCACCGGTGTATAGTGCAATGCGGTTGCCTTTGTAGGGCGTGTAGTACACTGTGCCGCCGCTGACGTTTGACATTGTGACCGGTGTGCCGCTGGTCAAGGTCAGGCGCCCATCAGCAGCCATGGGCGTATGAAAATCAATCTTTGCGGCTTCGGTGAAACTGAGCTCAGTTCGGATCGTCTCAGGCACAATCTTAGAACCATCCCAATAGAACCGGCCGATTAGCTTTTGATCGGTGCCAACAGTCGAAGACGAATTGACGGCCAGGGTAAAGTTAGGGCTGCCGGCCGTGCGCTGAGCGAACAGGTACCAGGTTGCGGCTGCACCGGAAGGCTTTCCACCCGTAGCCAGGTCGGCGTTACTTGTGTTCTGCAGCAGGTAACCGGCGACCATCACGGTCGCAGGGCTGGCGACAGTGGCGGGTATTCTTATCCGGTCTGTGTCCAGCAATTCAGGAACCAGGTTATCCTGGAACAGGGTCAAGGCGGCGCCCAAAGATGCAGCATTGGCGCTGTCTTGTCCGATATACATCGCGTCATTGCGCAGGTTGTTGTAATGCGCTGCCAGGGTGGGCTGGCCGGCGGCAACAGCGGTAGAAGCGGGATAGGTCATGGCTCTCCTTTCCTCCTGACCTTGCACGGCCTGGTGGGAGGAATCACCTGGCCGGCAAGGAATCAGAAGTTAGTGGGTGTTACTGGCGGGCGGATACACCAGCATCTTCAATGGCGGTGCCGAGGATGTAAGCAGCCAGGACAGCAGCCAGGCTTACCAGTTGATCTTCGGCCAGGGGGAAATTGGGGAAAAAGGCTTTAACGATCACAACGATCAACCCTATCAGGGCTGCGTAGAATTTGCGGGAGGAAAAAAGGGATTTAAATTTAGAAGTCATGGTTTTACCTTCTTTATCTTTATGGATTCAAGTAGCGCATAAGCATCAGCGAATTGCTTATACTTCTCTGCGGATCGCTGCATATAAGGACCATCGGCAATGCCCAAAAGGAACATATTAGCTTCGGGGGCCAGGATGTGCATTTGTTTTTTGATGGCTTCCAGGGCCAGCTTGATAGCCTGGTTGGTATTCACGTTGTTTGAGCTCCTTTATGATCTCTGCTGCTTCGGAAAGCTCCTGGTAGCGCCTGGCTCTTGCTGCCTGGAAAGTGAACAGTGCACCGCGCTGCATTACCAGGATTGCATCAGCTTTGAGGGGCTGCATTTGCTGATTGAGTGCAGCCAGGGCAAGGTCGAGGGCTTTTGTCTTTTCCATGGTGCGGGGGTTGGGCAAGTCTTTCGACCTGCCCAACCAGGGCCGTTTCGGGTGGATACAATCAGGCGCGGAACGTGTAATTTACACGTGCGCCGACAATCTTAAACACGGTGGATGCAGCAGCGTCAACCACCATGTAAAGCACATAGACATCATCATCATCCAACCAGGCAGGGGTATCCAGCGTGATTGTCATGGTGTGGCTGGCCTGGGCCTTCCGCTCGGCTGCGCTGTCGTGGCCGGTGTCGAT
>CAIQIV010000786.1 GCA_903871905.1 uncultured Chloroflexota bacterium
ATCCTCAATTGTGATGATATGTCTGAATTTACTGAATATTTTATCAAGGGCGTCAGTATCGAGAGGTGATACAAACCTCATATCCAAATGCTCCACTGATATATTCTCTTTTTCAAGCTTTCTGATAACCTCAGATGCAATAATTCCGGGATAACCTATTGTGAGTACTGCAAGATCATTACCTCCCCTTAAAAGACGGGATTTGCCTATTTCTATTTCGCTGAAAGGAATATTCCATGTCCTGTTTATTCCCCTTCCGCGGGGGTATCTGATTGAGAAGGGAAATTTATTCTTTTCAAGCTGGCATACACAGGGTAAGCAGTTCTTGTTCATAAAACGAAATGATCATCTGGGGCTCCGGGATGAGCCTGGCATCCGTGACCAGGCTCAGAAAGATATTACCAGCGTAACTGATTAAGCCAGCGCTGAGTGCAATATTCCCCTTGGCCGGAGAAAACAACAGGATTTGCTCTACTGGTTGGTCGAGAAGCTTGAGCTTTTGGGGCGGACCGGCTACATTGGTCATGATCAGCGTGGCTTTGTCTCCGTACGAATTGATCAACCTGCTGGCCAGTGGGGCTGGCGCATTCCCTGCAGCACTCATCATACTGTAGGCGACCTGTGCTTCAAACGATCCCTGGCTGGCGCGCACTTGCTGACAGACACTTTCCAGACGCTGTTGAGCGTCAGCTAACCCAACGGGCAGTTCCAGGATCAGAAAACCTGCCTGATGGCTCATAAATGGTTTTACGGGGGGCATTTTCCCCTCGTCTAGCAGTTCTGAAGATAGGGGATGCACGCTGGCAGCCAGCATCATGCGCATTTGAATTTGTGTCAGGTCGGCGCCGTCGTTTTCGAGATACCGCCTGATGGCTCCTGAAAGAGCTGTAACTGCCAGTCCGGTAACCGTGCCCTTGCCAGCTGACTTGATGAGAGCCAAGGGGCACGGAGAGCTCCAGGCAGCGCTTTTGATCACTCCACTCCTTCCCCGGAATGTGTTGGGTGTATCGGGCGGTCCGGAAAGAAGTTTATGGAACGAGCGCGTGCTTTGGTAGACGATAGTCATGGCTGCCTGGCCCAGGTTTGCCAGGCTGGCAGGTTGGGTGATGGCTGCCGCGATGATGGGCAAACTTATTTTTAAGGCAGCCTGGGGGATGGAGATAGGGTCTGTGGCAGCTGGTCCAGGATCAGTATTCCCCGGTTGCACTCTTGCCGGTTCTGTCTCCCTTCTTTTTTCATCCAACACCAGCTCCATCAACTTTTCCAGACTGTGAAGCAGTGAAAGACCATCACCCAGGCAGTGATGAATACGGAGCAGCAGCGCGCTGCCAGGGTTACACGGATTGGCGGCAAGGAGGGGATCAGGAGGAGTGTTTTTAATGAGGTAAGCCTGCCAGAGAGGCAGTACAGAGTTGAGCGGGGTGCTGATCATCTGGCTGATCAATTGCTGGAGAGCCATCTCATCCCCAGGAGAGGGCAGTCCCAAAAGGTGCACATGCTGGCTGAGGCTGAAATGTGGATAGATTTCCCAATGAGGCCTGCCTCCCGGGTAGCGGGCGTCAATGATGCGCGATCGAAAGCGCCAGTCGGTCGACAGCTTATTCTCCAGAAGTGCCTGCAGCTGTACAAATGAGATTGGCCCTGCCAGGCGGAAGAGAACAGAGATGACTGCCGGGTTGCTGCGCGTCTCACTTGCCCACCAGGCTGCTTCTTGAGGTTCCAGAGGCTGTCTCACCCAGGGATTTCCTTAAAGTGGCTGGTAAAAATGCATCACTCCCCAGTGCCCATCGATCTGCCAATCCGGGTCAAGCCGGTCGAGTTCTTCCTGACGCGCAGGAGACAATTCCAGCATCATCTCGGATTTTATCACCCGCTGTACCAGGAGCGGTGTGCGCATATACTGCATCACAGTGGCAAAGGGGGTCTCAAAAGGCCAGTGCCGGTCACCCTGCAGGCGGCGGTAATGGGCGTCGCCTTTGGAGATCACCAGGCATGAATCCATCAGATCTTTTGCCAGGTCATCCGGCATCTCCCACCAGAAGCGGGGTGAGTTCCAGTAAAAGTGGTCTTTTAACATCAGGCGTTGGCTGGAGAGGTGATCTTCCACCCGCATTGCAAAACCCGCCACCGCCGCGTCCGGTTGGCTGGCCAAAAACCGCAGGGTAAAGGAGATATCTTTAAGCATAGTGTCCGACACAAATGTTGGGTGCACCTTGGCGTGGAAAACCACCTGATCAATGATCCCGCGGCTCAGCAGGAAGTTAGCAAACCCCAGGTCAAACACCAACTCCAGACCGGCATTATCCAGAATGAAGTCGATACGCCGCGCCGGGCAGTTGAGGCCCAGCAGGTAGGATACAACCTGTGCAGTATTATCGACCAGCAGATACTGCTCGCGGGTCAGATCGGCAAGCCCGGTGGCGGTGCGTTTTGTGCCAGCCGGCCATAGGCTTAAGTCCCCCTGGTTGCCCCACAAGTTGATGCGCACCATTTGGGCAAGCGCCTCATCCAGTGGTTGCCCATGGTCAGCTATCATTTCTTCCAACAGCAAGGAGAATGCCTGTATGGAGTGCAGCGTCTCCTTCAAAGACATTTCTTTCTGATAGGCAAAAGGATCATACTTTTCCCATGGTCCAGGCTCAAAAAAGCCGATGGCTTCCATCATTCGGCGATAAAAATAATGCTCGACAAAGAGCCAGGGGGTGTGCAGCCAGTCAGGACCAAGCTGGTCCCTATCCAGCAGAGGGGCGATCATCTCAGTCCAGGATGCGGCATCTGGGGCGTTATTTTTCCGAAGAGGCCGCAGGCGTGCATCGGGGATTTCTGCGCGTAAGCTCTCCAGGCAGGCGGTAATCTCAGGAGGAAAATCATTTTCTTTCAGGGAACGCAGCAGCACAGTGGGCAAGCGGACAACGACCGATTTATGAGTAAATGTATCCAGCTCGGCTCCGAGCATGGGGGGTGGTAGAGGTTGAGGAGGAGTGTATTCAGGAATATTGGTATTCATCACAGTTTTCTTGGAGCCATGCCCAGGAATGGGCATGGCTTTTGAACTTCAGACTATAACAGATCGAGCGCCTCTTCAATGCTGGCATCTTCGTGCGTCAGGGCGCACAGGGCAGCGATCATCCCTTCAATCCTGGGCCGCTGCCAGACATTGCGCCCGATGACCAGGCCTGCTGCACCGGCGTCCAGGCATTCCTTGACCATGGTCAACAATTCGGTATCGGAGCCTGTTTTCGGTCCACCGGCAAGCAGTACCGGAACAGTTGAGTTTAGTATTGTGCGCCGAAACTCCTCCAGGTTGCCCGAAAAGACTGTCTTGATGATATCCCCACCGTATTCGGCTCCGATGCGCGAGGCAATCGAGACCGGCTCTCCCAGGCCCGCACTTTCCCGGTGTGACCGTTCTGAGACTCCGAAGTGGTGCTTCAGCTCAGCAGCAGGGATCATTTCAGCCATCAGAGGTATTCCCCACTGTTCACAGGCTTCTGCTGTCAGGCCCAGCTTCTTGAGCATCTCTGGCTCATTCTCCCCGCCGATAAAGACGTTGAGAGCCACCATCTCCGCCCCCAGGCGTACCGCTTGTTCGACAGTTCCAACATTCCAATATTGATCATAGCGGGGACCCAGGCTGGTCATTCCCCCATCCAGGCGAGCAATAAATGCCATTTGCCCCATCTCCTCTGCCAGGCGGCTGATCGCCCATGGCGAAGCGAGAACGCCATCCGCTTCCGTGCGCGCTGCCAGGCGGAGCAATTTCCCCGGATTCTCTAGCCCAGGGATTGGGCCGCCAAACATAGGATGGTCCATGGGGATAATCACAGCTCTTTTGTGGCGAAAAAAGCGCCGTATGCGCAATGTTTTTCCGGTGTTCAAAACATTCTCCTTTTTTCTTCTTTTCTGATCAGCTTTTGATTTTTATCTGGAGCCTCCGATAGACCAGTGTGAATCTAAGGGCTGCCTCTGGGTTCCAGGATTATATTGGAAAGTAGTTTTCTTATTATAACAAGGCTGAGGGGGAAAATGCAGCCTGTATTTTATATACATAATGAGGTTTCTATTCCCTCGCTTAAGATTACTTTGCCGCTTCTATGATAGAATCCGGCCTGCAATGCAAAACCAGTCTGAAACTTCTGGTAAATTTGATACGCTGTTGGCTAATTTGCCTGCCAAACCAGGCTGTTATCTGATGAAGGACGCGCAGAGCCAGGTGATATACGTAGGCAAGGCGATCAACCTGTCGAATCGTGTGCGCTCCTACTTCCATAACGCGGCGCAGCAGCATCCCAGGACCCGCCAGATGGTGCGCAGAATAGCGAACATTGAGTGGATTGTAGTCGGTTCAGAACTCGAGGCGCTGATCCTTGAGATGAACCTGATTAAGAAATACCGCCCGCACTACAATGTGCGTTTGAAGGATGACAAACGATACCCGTATATCAAGGTGCATTGGGCCAGCGCCTATCCAACGGTGACGGTAACCCGCCAGATGGCCCAGGATGGTTCACGCTATTTTGGCCCTTATACCAGTGTGTGGGCAGTTCACCAGACACTGGACGTCTTACGGCGAATTTTTCCATATCTGACTTGTGATCGGGAGATTACTGGTCAGGATGAGCGGGCCTGCTTGTATCGGGATATAAAGTTGTGTTGCGCGCCTTGTATTGGGGTGACCAACCAGCCGGCATATCGCCAGATGATCGATGACCTGTGCCATTTTCTGGATGGGCAAACTGAAGAGATCGTCTCCCGATTGAAACTGGAGATGGATCAGGCTGCAGAAAACTGGCAGTTTGAACGCGCCGCCACCCTGCGGGACCAGATCCGCGCCATTGAGAACGTGGTAGAGAAGCAGAAAGTGGTTTCATCGGATTACGTTGACTCGGATGTGCTGGCCATGGCGCGCTCGAATGGAGATGCCTGTGTCCAGGTGTTTTTCATCCGGGGAGGCAAGCTCATCGGCCGGGACTACTTCTTATTAGAAGGTGCAGAAGATACCCCGGATGCCCAGGTCCTGGGAGAGTTTGTGAAGCAGTTTTACGACCAGGCGCCGGTTGTGCCCTCGCAGGTGCTGCTGCCGAATGATGTAGAAGAGGTCCAGATCATCCGCCAGTGGCTCAGCCAAAAGCGGGGAGGGCAGAAAGTGGAAATGATTGTCCCTCGCCAGGGGCAGCCGCAGGAATTGATCCAGATGGCTGCCGAGAATGCGGCGGATACATTGCGCTCTCTAAAAGCACAGTGGGAGGCAGATACTCACCGCCAGGAACAGTCCCTGGCTGAGTTGAAAGAAGCGCTTACGCTGCGCCAGCCGCCTACCCGGATAGAGTGTTATGACATTTCCAACACCCAGGGTACCGCGGCGGTGGGGAGCATGGTTGTCTTTGAACAGGGAGTCCCCAGCAAACAGCATTACCGCCGTTTTAACATCCGTACTGTCAACGGCCCGGATGATTTTGCCAGCATGGAGGAGGTGCTGACCCGGCGGTTTAACCGCTGGAAGGTATCGCAGGACACTAACGAGACGCCGGGGAAAAAGCCGGACCCGGCTTTTGGAAGGCTGCCTGACCTGCTGTTGGTGGACGGTGGCAAAGGCCAGTTAGGGCGGGCGGTGATGGTCTTGGAGAAGTTTGATCTTGCTGGAACTGTCCCGGTGGCGGGCCTGGCAAAAGAGAACGAAGAACTCTTTATCCCAGGCCGCCCAGATCCGATCATCCTGCCCCGTCATTCGCAGGGTTTATATCTGGTACAGAGGGTGCGCGACGAGGCCCACCGTTTTGCGATCACCTCGCATCGAAACCTGCGCGCCAAAACCGGTCTTGCCTCTCGCCTGGATGCGATTCCAGGAATCGGTCCGGTGAAACGCAAGGCGTTGTTGGAGAAATTTGGGTCAGTCCGAAATATCCAGGAGGCTTCTCCGGAACAATTGGCGGCAGTGCCTGGAATTACGGCCACCCTGGCAGAGTCGATTAAGACCTATTTGGAATAATCGGTGGCTTATAAAGATAGACAGGGCAATCTGAGTTTCCTGTTCCCTGGTAAAGATTGCAGTTATTTATGGAGATGCTATGGCTAAGAAAAAAGAGTTAAGTAAACGGGATCAACGCAACCTGCGCGTCCAGCAAATTGTTTTTGTAGGTTTAGGTATTCTGGTGATCTTGAGCATGGTCATTGGTATGTTTCTAACGGGGTAAGAGCGCCTGCACTGCCTGGTAAAAATCCTGGACCGAGAATGGTTTCTGCAGCCAGCGAACCTGTCCACGGCTGTTGTTTGAAAGCAGGGCCAGGCCATCACTGTCTAGCGGGTGCCCCGTAATAAATAAAACTTTAATGGTTGGGTAGCTGGTTTTCAGGCGCTGGTATAGCTCCAATCCGCCCATTTGTGGCATCACGACATCGCATACAACCAGGGCAACCACCTCGGCTGCTGCCTGGTATATTTGTATTCCTTCCTGGCCATCGGAGGCGACCATCACCCGGAAATTATAGGCCTCAAGCAGCGCCTGGAGCGCACCACGGGTTGCGATATCATCTTCAACAATCAGAACGGTCTGTTGATCTCCTTGCAGGACCTTTTTAGGCAGGGGTTGTGCAGCGGCGCGCATTTTTTGAAGGGAGGGGTCTGCAATTGCGGGCAGGTAAATGATAAAGGTGGTACCCTCTCCCACCTGGCTTTGGACGTCAATATAACCACCGTGTTTTTTAATTATGCCATATACCTGGGCAAGTCCCAGCCCAGTTCCCTGCCCTACAGGTTTGGTGGAGAAGAAAGGCTCAAAAATATGCTGCCGAACTTCTGGTGCAATTCCTTGCCCGGTGTCGCAAACTGAGATGCGGATCCAATCGCCTGGTGGCATGTCCATGAACATAGGTTGTCGGCCAGCAAGCAGTTGAATTTGCTCCAGGTCAAAGCGAATAGTTCCACCCTCTGGCATGGCATCGCGCGCATTGACAGCCAGGTTCATAAAGGCTAACTGCAGGCGGGTGGGATCAGCATTGATCCAGAAGTTGCCTGGCTGGTAGTTCAATTCGATGCGGATAGTTTCAGGCATGACTCGAACAAGCAGTTTTTCCAGTTCCTTGATAAAGGTCAGCAGATTAAGGTGGATCTGGTCCATCACAGATTGCCGGCTGTAGTCCAGGATTTGCCGGATCAGGCTGGTTGCCCGATCTACCTGCTGCTTGATGACCTGGAGTTTTTCCTGGGCATTGGAGGAAATGCCGGTGTCGCTGCGCAGCAGCTCGGTGTACACCATGATGGCAGCCATAATGTTGTTAAAGTCGTGAGCAATGCCGGCTGCCAACTGCCCCACGCTTGCCAGGCGTTCCTGGCTTTGCTGCCGCGCCTGCAACTCACGCTCGCGGGTTACTTCCCGCAGCGTCATCACCCATTGGCGATTTTCAACCGGCCGAAGGCGGGCAGAGAAGACGCGGCGCGGGTTTTCATTAAGCACAATCTCGGTTTCCAGGTGTTCATCTTGTTGGTTGAGAAGTTCTTGAAGGGAGCAGGAACCTAAACTGATCAAGGGACGGTCGGCCTGGTCAGGATTGAGATCCTGGAGCAGCTTACGTCCAAGGGGATTTGCCACCAGCAGGTGAAAATCAGCATCAAACAGCAGAGTCCCCACTTCAATATTCTCTACCAGCAGCGAGGCTACACTTTCCAGCTGCCTTTGTTGGGAGGCCAGGATCTCTGACAGGTGACGAACTGCAGAGGCAGTCTGGTTGGCCAGAGTGGTCAACAGTCGATCCTCGTCTGGGCCGAATGCATCTATTCTGGAACTGGTTGCCAGCAGGATGCCAACCAGCTTCTTGTCCACATAAACAGGGGCGTAGATAAAGGATG
>CAIQIV010000787.1 GCA_903871905.1 uncultured Chloroflexota bacterium
AGGGCATCGCGAAACTCGGCTGCGCTTTGGAAGCGCTCGGTGGGCTTCAGCGCCATGGCTTTCAGGATCACCGATTCCAGGGCCGGGCTGATCAAGGGGTTGAACTGGCTGGGCGGCGGCAAAGGCACATCCAGGGTGCGCTGGATGCTCTCCACCGGGTCCCGCCCGGTGACCAGCGCATACAGCGTCGCCCCCAGGGCATACAAGTCACTGCGAATATCGGTATTGCCCGCGCCGTACTGCTCCGGAGGGGAGAAACCGGGAGTGATGGCCCGGGCGCCGCGGGTGGTGCGCGTGGAGGCATCAAAGGTTTTTGACAGCCCAAAGTCTACCAGGATCGCCTGGTTGTCGGCGGTGAGGCGGATGTTGGCGGGCTTGATATCGCGGTGGATGATGGGCATGGTGCGGTTGTGCAGGTAGACCAGGGCTGCGCACACCTGATCGATCCACGCCAGGGCCTGCTCGGGCGGGAAGGGGGTAACATGCTGGTCCAGCAGGGTCTGCAGATCTTCCCCTTCGATATACTCCATCACCAGGTACTGACCCTGGCCCGCCAGGGTGAAGTAGTCGGTCACCTTGGGCAGGTTGGTATGGCGCAGGTTAGCCAGGGTCTTGGCCTCCCGCTCGAACTGGCGCAGGGAATCCTCCTCGGTAGAGAAGCTCTCCTTGACCGCACACGGGGCAGACAGGGTGACATCCAGGGCGCGGTAGACGGCGCCAAAGCCGCCCTCACCCAGGAGCTTGATGATGCGATAGCGGTTGTTCAACATCTGACCCATATTCAGCGGCATGCAGACCTCCTGTAACGCAGTGATCAGGCCTTGAAATGACCGGGACACGGTGTGACCTGGCGCTTCAAGGGATAAAACTCTTTTTCCGGTGGGGCTCAGAGATTCATGGAATAAGACTCATGCAGTCTGAGATAGGGCAATTAAACCATAGTTTTATGGTTTTCAACATTACTGTTTTGCAAAGGCCGGGTCATGGCAAAAAAAGATCGCCATGCCGCACACAACACCTTACCGCTATAAGAGACCCAGGGTGATCCCATCCAGATCCGCGGGCAGGATTTCCAGCCCGGCATCCGGGTTCGCCGCCACCTCCACCCGCTGCGCCCGGCACACGCTCTGCAGGTCTGGCAGCGCTGCGGCAAGCTCTTGACGCAGGCCGGCGTCCGGCGAGCAGATCTGCAGCCGGGCCAGCTCGCTGCCCAGCGGCAGGCCGTGCTCGCTTTTGTAGCGGCGCACGGCGCTGGCCGCCGCCAGCAGCCAGCGCCCGGAGGCCAGCGCCGCCGGGCTCTCCCAGGCCGGGTCGGGGACGGGCCAGGCCGCGGCATGGATCGACGCCTCCTGGTCAGCGAACAGCCCCTGGTAGATCTCATCGGTAACGAAAGGCAGCAAAGGGGCGAATAACAGCAGCACAGCCCGCAGCGCCTGGCGCAGGGTGCAGCGCGCCGCGTCGCGGCCCGGACCCGCCTCCCCGTACAAACGCTGCTTGGCCATTTCAATGTGGTTGTCCGCCAGGTCATGCCAGAAGAAATTCTCGCTCTCCAGCCGCGCCGCAGCGTAATCATAAGCCTCAAAGGCGCGGGTGGCTTCCTCTACCACCTGCTGCAGGCGGGCCAGCAGCCAGCGGTCAGCCAGGGTGAAGTCCAGCCCGCCGCCATGCAGCGAGCCGGTCGGGGGCAGGGTCTCATCGAGAAAGGGGGCGGTGAAGCGCGCCACGTTCCACAGCTTGGTGACCAGGCGCGCCCCATTCTGGA
>CAIQIV010000788.1 GCA_903871905.1 uncultured Chloroflexota bacterium
ACATCCAGCCTGCGCGCCATATCAATAACGACGCTGGTACCCTGGTAATGCTGGCAGTCCAGGCACAGGACCATCACCAGGATATCAGCCACAGCGATCGAAGACAGGGAGGTTTCGTTAAACCCGGCCTGGGAATCGACCAGTAAAAATTCCAGGTTGAAATCTTTTTCCATGTCAATCAAGCCGGAGCCTAAAAGGGTCACATCGTACCCTTTACGCATGACTTCAACAATGTCCAGGGGCTTGTCGCTGGCCGGGACAAGGTACAGGCGTCCGGCTGCATCCGGCCCAAGGCGATCCGAAAGATCGACTGCTGCCTCGTGAATCGGACATTTTCCCAACACATAATCATTGAAGGTATGCGTAACCTGTCCCTCTTCAAGGTGAAAAGGATAGTGAAGAGCTGGCGCCGCGACATCAGTATCCACCATTCCCACACGGCGGCCAGCCGCGGCCAGCAAAAAGCCCAGGTTGGCTACCATGTTGGATTTGCCCACCCCGCGTAAAAAAGAGTGTACAGCTATGATTTTTCCCATCTCATCCACCTGTCAAAAATTCAAAGGCACAGTGCGCCCGCGTAAACGGGATAGGTTCACCCGGTACACCGCATCCCCCGCACCTGGCGGAACAACCATGATGATATAACCCTTGCTTTCCAGAAGCTGGGCCAGTTGGCCGCTTTGTACCGGGTCCAGCCTCAGTTCTTGCGCAAACCGGCTCAGGGACATCGTGCCTTCCTGCAGCATATGCCTCAATGCCAGGCTCAACGGCTCCGATAATCCCAGCAAGTCTGCCGGGGATATCCCATCACGTTGAGGAAGCTGAGCGATCTCCTGCCATAGTTGGGTGAACATGTCCGTCAGGTCATTAAACGACTGGCGACCTGCTTCAACTGAGCGGTCATCGGGTGGTTGGGATAGGAAAGAACGAAGATCCCCTCGCTGGCCAGGGTCATCATCTCATCCGAGTGCGGCAGTACGGCGGCTACTTCGCATTTGAAGGTCTGCTCAACCCGGTTCTTCACATCGTTGAAATTAAATGCCTGGGGGGTCTTATTGACCACCAGCACCATGCGCGGCACGTCCAGCTTGCGGGCAACCTCCACGGTGACTGCAGTTCCCTGGTAATCCTGGGAGTCCGGACGCAGAATGATCGCCAGGGCATCCGAAACAGCAATGGAGAGTAGAGTTTCTTCATTCAACCCGGGATGCGTGTCGATCAGCATCACATCCAGTTTTAGCTTCTCCATAAAACGCTGGTAACCGTCATTGAGCAGTCCGACATCATATCCTTCGCGCAGGACACGGGCAATATCACTGGTTTTCATGCTGGATGGGATCAGGTAGACTTTTCCCTTCACGGGCACCCTCAAATGGCTGGTCACATCATGGGCTGCATCTTCGATGTTACATTTCCCCCACAGGTAATCATTGAGGGAGCGGGTGATTTCCTCCTCACCCAACCCAAATAAGACATGGATACCAGGGGAGACGATGTCTGTATCAATCACCCCTACCCGCAGTCCCTGTCCAGCCAGGACTCCACACAGGTTGGCGGTTGTGTTGGATTTTCCCGTTCCACCACGAAATGAATGGACCGAAATGATTTTTCCCATATTTGTTCCTCTCAAGGCTCCCTATTCTGCTAACCCGCGTCGCAATGCCAGCATGGTGATGTCGTCAAACTGCGACGCGGCTCCAATATGCACGCTCAAGCTGCCCTCGATGCGTTCCAGCAGCCTGCCTGCCGAGGTTTCCGGCAGGTTTAACATCTCTAACAGGCGCTTTTCCCCAAAGAACACACCATCCGCGCTTCTGGCATCCGTCACCCCATCTGTGTAGATCACCAACATTTCACCCGGTTTAATCTGGGCCTCCTGGATCTCGAAA
>CAIQIV010000789.1 GCA_903871905.1 uncultured Chloroflexota bacterium
CCACGGCCGCCGCCAGGGTGACCGGCGAGGTGGCGCCAGAGAGCGGCATGGAGACCAGCTCGGCAGGGATGCCGCTGCGAGCACAGTCGATCAGGTTCTGGCAGGTCAGGTCGCTCCACAGCAGCGGGGGAGAGGGACAGGCATCAAAAACAGCAATGGGTTTGGCTGCCAGCTCGGCCTCGCCGCCGGAGGCGGCTACCAGCAGCTCGCGCATCACCCACCAGGTATCCTTGCGGAAAGCGCCGGTGATGATCGGCTTGCGCATGTACGCCAGAGCCAGGTACAGGCGGTACAGGTCGCCGATCTCCTCCACCACATCGGAGAGGACAAAGGCGGTGCTTTGCGCATCGATCTGGGGCAGGCATTCCACCAGGCGCACAAACTTGACAAAATCAGCGGTGACGGGCGGGCGCTGGCGCTGGGTCTGGCTGTCGAGGATCGAGATGCCCGCCGAGCCCGGGTCAAACTGGACATCGTCGCCGCCATAATGCACCACCGGGCTGCCGGTCAGGTCATACAGATAAAATTCATGCGGGGCGGTGCGCAGCGCCTTGCGGACCAGGGATTCTGGGATGCGAGCAACCTGTTTGTCCAGGTCCACATCCGCCCCGGCGTCCGCCAGCAGCTTGAGCGCCTCAGCGTTGTGCACCCGTATGCCGGGGTCCACCAGCAGCGCCAGGCCCTCCGAGATGACCTGGTTGACCAGGGCTTCACTGAGAATGGTAATTTTCGGTCGTAACATCTAGCCTCCTATGAAATATCTCCCAAGATCAATGCCCGGGCAAACTGCGTGGTGAAATCCCGGTGGGCCGAAAGCTCAAGATAATCCACCCGGCGCACAATCTCGCCAGCCAGCTCGCGCTGCTGCAGCGAGACCAGCATCTGGCGGGCGCCAGCTCCGGCGGCATTGCCCACCTGGCTGAAGCGGCCCAGGGGCAGGGGCGGCAGCATCCCCACCTGGATCGCAGATTTCAGGTTGATATAGGTGCCAAAAGCGCCGGCAACGATCACCTGGTCCAGGTCGGCAGCCTGCAGGCCCGCCTCAGCCAGCATGATCTCAATGGCAGCGCGGATGGCACCCTTGGCTAACTGGATCTCGTTGACATCCTGGCGGGTAACGCACACATCCCTGCCATGCCCGCTTTCCGAGGCGGGAACAAGAACAAACTCACGGCGGGAGTCGCTGACACGCACCTGGGGATGGCTGCGGTCAAAGACGCCGCGCTGGTCGATGATGCCAGCCAGCTGCATTTGCGCGATGGCATCCAGGATGCCCGAGCCGCAAATGCCCACCGCGGGCTGGTCATGGATGGTGTAGACACGCACCTGGTCGCCGTCGATCTGCACCTTCTCCACCGCACCAGGGGCGGCGCGCATGCCATCGTGAATATGAGCGCCTTCAAAAGCCGGGCCGGAGGCGCAGGAGCTGCTGAGCAGGCGGCCCGCCGGCCAGCCGGCCTTCTTGCCAGGCGCCAGGCTGATCTCGGTGTTGGTGCCGATATCCAGGGCCAGGGCGGCCCCCCCGCTTTCCCAAATGCGGGTGGCAAGCAGCATAGCAACATGGTCCGAGCCGACATAACCGGCGATGTTGGGCGGCAGGTGGACATTCGCCCCAGGGGCAATATCCAGCCCAAGCAGGTGGGCCGGCAGGTCCAGCGCTTCGCTTACCGCCGGCACGTAAGGCGAGGCGCCCAACTGGGCAACCGGAAGCCCGGCAAAAAAGTGATGCATGGCGGTGTTCCCGACCACCACTGCGTCCACGATAGTCGAGCGGCGGAGGCTGGCCTGCACACACATCTCCCCAATCATGTCATTGAGCGTCTCCAGCAGGCGGTTGTGCAGGATTCCCGGCCCTTCGTGGGGACGGTTGTTGGCATAGGCGATGCGGCTGACCACATCCTCGCCATAGCTGATCTGCGGGTTCATGGCACCGGTCTTGGCCAGGGTGGCGCCGCTCTCCAGATCGATCAGGTAGCTGGCCAGCTTGGTGGTGCCGACATCCACCGCCAGGCCCACCAGGCGCTCTCCAGGCGGCAGCGCTGCGATGCCCTCGTCGCCGCGCATAACGGCGCGCAGCGCCCATTTCTGCTGGCGCAGCTGAGGGGAAAGCCCGCTGAGCAGCGGGTACCCCAGGCTGAGGGTGTGATAGGGTAGCCGGCCCCTGAGGGAATCTTTAAGGCGGGCAGAATCAGAGCGTAGGTCGTCCAGGGAAGGCGGCTCCAACTGCAGATCCAGGCCAATCACCGCCGGGGCCGGTTCCACCTCCACCTGAGCGCCTTCAATTTGCAGGCGCTGCAAGGTGGTAAGCGATTCTGGGGGAATGTCGATGGTGACATCGCTGAGAGGCGAGGCCTGGCAGGCAAGCCGGTAACCGGCTGCCAGCTCATCTCCAGCAAACGCCATTTCCTCTTCAAGGGAGAGCGGGGTCAGCTGGCCGGCAGCCAGGCGCACCCGGCAGCCATCACACACGCCAATTCCGCCGCAAATTGAAACCAGCTCCACCCCAGCAGACTGAGCTGCTTCGAGCAGGGTCTGCCCGGGACGGACCTCCGCCCTGCGGCCTACCGGCTGAAGATCCACGATAAACAACTTTTCTGTGATCAAGAGTTTTTCCAATCCATCTTATCTCGCTACGCCCGCCTGGCGGGCAGCAGCGGACATGATCTCATCCAGAGCGCGCGCCTGTTCGAGGGGAAGCGGCGGCACCTGGTGGGTGGCAAGGATTTCCTGGGAGGCAGCCTGGGCGCGCTGCAAAACTGTGGGAGAACCGGCATCCCGCCACTGGTCCCATCCGGATTCGTGGAGCCCCAGGCGCCCGCTCCACACCTCCCCCTGGCGCAAATAATGGCGGGAGTGTTTCTCCGCCAGGAAGTTGTGCGAGGTGGCCATCGCATGAGCAATCACGTCCACCGCCAGGCTGTGCTCATCCACCTGGAAGCCGCGCAGGATGCGGCGCAGCATACCAAAGATATCATCGTCGATCACCATCTGGTAGTTAGCAGAGCACACCCCGCCGGCCATCTCCCCCACCCCGGACAGCTCATCGGCGCCGGCCAGGGCTGGCACCAGGGCATTGATGGCGCGCTCATAACCGCCCTGCATATCGGCGGCGTAGCCGCTGTCGGCCAGGCCGTAGACGTTGACCGGCAGATGATAATAGTGGGCAAGCTGGACAGTGGCGGCGGACATCATGCCCACCTCGGGATTGCCCCAGATGGGAGCGCCGCTGCGCATGTTCAGGACAGACAGGCGGCCGCAGTAAACCAGCGGTGCGCCAGGAGCAGCCAGCTGCACCAACACCAACGAGGCCAGCACCTCAGCATTCTGCTGCACCAGAGCGCCCGCCAGCGACATGGGAGCGGTTGCGCCCACGCTGGGACAGGGCAGCGGGCCAAAGGGGAGGCCGGCGCGGGCAACGGCAAACATCACCTGGGGCAGGTCGCCGGTAAAATTGAGCGGGCTGACCGGGGAAGCGCCCATGGAGACCGCCGGGTGGTCGCCAAAGACCACCTTCATCATCTCGATCAGCCAGCGCGCTTCCTGCACGTTGCGCACGCCTGGGCCATTCACCGGCTTGAGGGTGCTGCGCAGGGTCTGATCAAACATGGTCAGCACCATCAGCTCGCCAGGCACATCCCGCGGGGTGTAGAGCGGGGTAACGGTGTCCACGTTGGACAGAGCATCCAACAGGCGGGCGCTCTGCGCCACGTCCGAGGAAGCGGCCGGTCGCAGATCCGCCCCTGGGTGGTCCTGCACATCGCGCGCCCCGCCCATGTTGTGGACAAACAGCTTTCCACTGCCCAATTCCACCTGGGAGCCGCGACCGCGCAGCAAAACCACCGGCGGGCAGCGCTGCAGGCAGTCTTCCACCAGCTGCGCCGGCAAGCAGAGCAGATCGCGGCGCGCCTGGGCGCCATGGTCCATGAGGATAGAGCGCGCTTCGGGATCATCGAGGAGGATGCCCACTTCAGCTAGAACACGCAGGGATGCCTGGTGAACAGCCTGGATATCCTCTTGAGCCAGATAGGAGAAGAACATGCTGACCTCCCGGGTCAAGAAATCATGCTGATTATAGCAAATCCCTGCCGGTGTGGAGGCGGGAAAGTTCAACTGTTTTATCCTGGTAAGGGTATTTATAGAAATATGAAAAATGATCTTTACTTCCGGATCAATCAATATATAATAATGGGGGATGAGGGCGCCTGGGCGGGTTTTCTCGCCGGGCAGAGAAGCAAAAGAATTGAATGAATTGAATAAGGAGGATTAGGATGAAATCGAGTCGTGTGCTCAGTTCAATGATTTACCTGGCAGTGATCATGAGCCTGGTCCTGGCGGCCTGCGCCCAACCCGCTCCCCCGCCCACGGCAGCTCCGGCGCAAACGGAGGCGCCGGCCCAACAGGTGACCGTGGCTCCCGCAGAACCGGCTACACAACCGCCAGCGGAGACACAAGCCCCGCCGGCTGAAACCCAGGCACCAGAAAGCAAAGGCAAGGTGGCAACCTTTATCTGGACGCAGGAATTTGACAGCCTGAACCCGGCGTATACCAACATGTGGTTCTCCATCGTGACGCAACAGCTGTGGAACTGCTGGGCGTGGGCCTTCAATGAGAAGAACGAACCCTTCCCCAACCTGGTGACCGAAATCCCCACCCCGCAGAACGGGGGGATCTCTTCGGACGGCACGGTGATCACCATGACCCTGCGCCAGGACATCAAATGGTCGGATAACACGCCGATCACCTCGGAAGATTTCATTTTCACCTACAACATGTATATGGATCCCAAGAACACCGTGGCTTCCACATACCCTTACGACAAGGTGAAATCGATGACCGCCCCAGACGCCACCACGGTCGTGATTACCTTTAACGAGCCATACGCCCCATGGCTGGCGCATTTCTGGAAAGGCCTGATACCGGCGCACATTCTCAAACCTACCTATGAGAAGGAAGGCTCGATCGATAAAGCCGAATGGAATCTGAAACCAGAAGTGGGCTGCGGACCCTACGTGTTCAAGGAATGGGAATCAGGCAGCTTTGCCCGCTTTGTGATCAATGAAAACTACTGGGGCGAAAAACCTAAGATTGACGAGATCTTCATGCGCTTTGTGCCGGACGACGCCTCACAGACGGCAGCGTTGAAAGCAGGGGACGGCGACCTGGGCGCATTCATCCCCATCAGCGATATTCCCACCCTTAAGGACAACGGGGTTAACATCATGACCGAGCAGTCAGGATTTAACGAAGGCTGGTTCTTCATGATCAACGAAGAGAAAAGCCACCCGGCGATGATGGATGTGCGGGTGCGCAAGGCGATCGCCATGGCGCTCAACCGGGAGGCGCTGAACAAAGACCTGCTGCTGGGGCTGACCAATGTTCCGGCAAGTTACTGGGATGCCCTGCCCTTCTGGAACAACCCGCCCCTGGAGAATTATCCCTACGACCCGGAAGGCGCAAAGAAGCTGCTGGACGAAGCCGGCTGGATCGATGCCAATGGGGACGGAGTGCGCGAAAAGGATGGCAAAGACCTGGTAATCCGGCATGGGACCACGATCCGCGAAGTGCGGCAGAACGCCCAGGCCGTCGCCCAGCAGGACCTGGCAGCGGTGGGGATCAAGCTGGAGATCCAGAGCTATGATGACACGATTTTCTTCTCCGGCTATGGCGAGAACGGCCCGGCCTATTCAGGCAAGCTGGACATCCAGGAATGGTCAGACAGCCCGGCGTTCCCCGACCCGGATATTTACTACTGGCTGTGCTCGGAGATCCCCAGCGATGACAATCCACAGGGAACCAACTCGTTCTTCCTGTGCGACGAGGAGCTGGATGCGCTGATCAAACAGCAGCTCACCCAGATGGACCAGGTGGAGCGGCAGAAGACGGTTCAAAAGATCAACCAGATTTTCCACGACAAGGTGTACTGGCTGGGCCTGTGGCAGGACCCGGACGTGTGGGCCATCAGCTCACGGCTGCAGAACGTGACCATTTCCGGCGTCACGCCGTTCTTCAGCATCGCCCAATGGGACCTGAAGTAATCCAGCCGGGATGACCCGCTATATTGTACAGCGCCTGTTACAAGGGATCCCCCTGCTGTTTATCATCAGCGTAATCTTGTTCGTGCTGATGATGAACCTGGGGGATCCCATCTCCACCATGGGGGGACGTTCGGTGACGCGCACGGCTGACCGGGAGCGGCTGACCCGGCAGCTTGGCCTGGACAAACCGATCTACATGCAGTATTTGTTCTGGCTGATTGGAAACGATTGGACAAAATCTGACCTGGATGGGGACGGCACGGCAGAAACCCAGGGGACGCGCAAAGGCGTGCTGCGCGGGGATTTTGGCATGTCCCTGGCGAACCGCGGCAAGACGGTGATGGAGGTGGTATGGGACCGGCTGCCGAACACCCTGCTGCTGATGGTGGCGGCAGAGATTTTTATCATCATCGGGGCGCTGCTGATCGGGGTATATTCGGCGCTGCGCCAGTATTCCCTGCTGGACCACGTGATCACCGGGGTGACCTTTGTGGGCTATTCGATGCCCATCTTCTTCATCGCCCTGCTGTTGATGACGGTGTTCGGGGTGCTGTTCAAGCGCTGGGGGCTGCCCTACCTGCCTACGGTAGGGATGTTTGATCCGCAAATCGGCAAGACCTGGGGGCAGGTGGCGCTGCACATGGTGCTGCCGGTGATCAGCATCTCGATCATCAGCTTTGCCGCCTACAGCCGCTATGTGCGCTCAACCATGCTGGAGGTGATGAGCCAGGACTACATCCGCACCGCCAAGGCCAAGGGGCTGCCGCGCCGGGATATCACCTATGTGCACGCGTTGAAGAACGCCTCACTGCCCATCGTCACGGTGATCGGCCTGGACCTGCCGCTGCTGCTGGGGGGAGCGGTAGTGACAGAGCGCATCTTTGCCTGGCCGGGGATGGGCCGCCTGTTCCTGGACAGCGTAGGCCGCTCTGACCTGCCGGTGGTGATGGGCATCCTGATGATGATTGCCGTGGCAGTGGTCATCTTCCAGATCATCACCGATATCTTCTATGCCTGGCTGGACCCGCGCATCCGCTACGAGTAACCATGAGCAGCGATATTGATCACACCGCCCCTGAGCAGAACTTTTCCCCTGCCCCCTCAAGCGCAGCCCAGACCGGGGTGGCCTCGTTTGTAGATGTGCTGGAGGCGCCGCCCTTCAGCTTGAGGCAGATGGCCTGGAGGCGCTTCCGGCGCCACAAGATGGCCATGCTCGGGGCGCTGGCGCTGCTGGCGCTGATCCTGTACTCGTACGGCGGGGCGCTGTTTATCAGCGAGGCAGATGCCAACCGCACGGATACCGCCAACCGCCTGCAGCCGCCCAGCGCCGAACACCCCTTTGGCACAGATGCTATCGGCCGGGACATCATGGCACGCACGATCTATGGAGGGCAGATTTCAATCATGATCGGTATCTTTGCCGTGTCGATCGAGGTGATGCTGGGGGTGCTGATCGGCGCCCTGGCGGGCTATTACCACGGCATGGTGGACAGCGCGCTGATGCGCTTCACCGAAGCCATGCTGAACATCCCAGAAATCTTCCTGCTGATCGTCATGGCCAAGTACTTTGGCGGCAACATCCCGAACCTGACGGCATTTGGCCGCACCTACAGTGGCAGCGTGGTGGTGATTGTGGTGATCATCGGCCTGACCAGCTGGATGTACCTGGCGCGCATCGTGCGGGCGGAGTTTCTGTCGCTGAAGGAAAATGATTTCATCCTGGCGGCGCGGGCCACGGGGACCTCCAACCGGGACATCATTTTTGGCCATATCCTGCCCAACAGCACGGCGCCGATCGTGGTAGCCGCCACGCTGGGGGTGGCCAATGCCATCCTGGCCGAGGCTTACATCAGCTTCCTGGGCCTGGGGGTGCAGCCGCCAACCGCCACCTGGGGGAATATGCTGGATGGGGCCAGCAATTATCTTGAAACAGCACCCTGGCTGTGGATCTTCCCGGGGATGCTGATCCTGTTCACCGTGCTGAGCATCAATTTCCTGGGCGACGGGCTGCGCGATGCGCTTGACCCCCGCAGCCGGGCAGTGTAGGGCAGCCATGGAAGCGCTCCTCAATGTTATCAACCTGAGCACGCAGTTTACAATCCCGGAAGGCACCGTCCATGCCGTCAACGGGATCAGCTTTCACCTGGATGAAGGGGAGACCCTGGCAGTGGTGGGTGAAAGCGGGTGCGGCAAATCTGTGACGATGATGTCGATCCTGGGGCTGATCCCCATCCCACCAGGGAAGATCACCAGCGGAAAGGCGCTGTACCTGGGCAAAGACCTGCTGGCAATGAGCGATGAGCAGATGGAGCAGGTGCGCGGCAAGGAGATCTCGATGATCTTCCAGGACCCGATGACCTCGCTCAACCCGGTGCTGACCATCGGGCGGCAGATCACCGAGGCGCTGCGCACCCACATGGGCTTGAGCTCACAGCAGGCGGAAGACCAGGCGGTCAAGATGCTGGAGCAGGTTGGCATCCCGGATGCCCGCCGGCGGCTGGGCGATTACCCGCACCAGTTTTCGGGCGGGATGCGCCAGCGGGTGATGATTGCCATGGCGCTGGCCTGCATGCCCACGCTGCTGATCGCCGATGAGCCGACCACGGCGCTGGATGTGACCATCCAGGCGCAGATCCTGGAGCTGGTGGCGCGGCTGAGGGATGAGCTGAAGATGGCGATGATCTGGATCACCCACGACCTGGGGGTGGTAGCCGGGCTGGCCGACCGGGTGGTGGTGATGTACGCCGGTTATATCGTGGAAGAGGCGGGGGTGGAAGACCTGTACGAGGACCCGCGCCACCCATACACCCTGGCTCTGCTGGCTGCCCTGCCCAGGGTAGATCGGCGGCGAGACAAACGGCTGAAATCGATCCGCGGCGCGCCGCCCAACCTGCTGGTCAAGCCAGCGGGCTGCCCCTTCACCCCGCGCTGCGAATATGCCGTGGAGCGCTGCCGGCAGGAAAACCCGGCCCTGGTCCAGCTCCCGGATATCGACCGCAGGACCCATAAAGCCGCCTGCTGGGTGGACACGCGCAAGAGAGGCGAGCTATGAGCGACGCCCGGCCATTGGTGCAGGTCAAGGATCTGAAGAAACACTTCCCGATCACCAAAGGACTGGTCTTCCAGAAACGCACCGGTTTCGTGCGGGCGGTGGACGGCATCTCGTTCTCCATCGACCAGGGAGAGACGCTGGGGCTGGTTGGCGAAAGCGGCTGCGGCAAGACCACTGCCGGGCGCACGCTGCTGCTGCTGTATCCCCCCACCCAGGGGGAGGTGAACATCGGGGGGCAGGACGTGTGCCAGTTGAAGGGCAGGGAGCTGATGCAGTTCCGCCAGAAGTCGCAGATGATCTTCCAGGACCCTTTTGCCTCGCTCAACCCGCGCTGGACGGTGAACGCCATCATCAGCGAGCCGCTGCGGGTGCACCAGCTGGCGAAGAACGAAAATGAGCGCACCGAGCGGGTGCAGGAGCTGTTGAGACTGGTGGGGCTGAGCGGGCATGCCATCAACCGCTTCCCGCACGAGTTCTCCGGCG
>CAIQIV010000790.1 GCA_903871905.1 uncultured Chloroflexota bacterium
CCGGATGCGCAGGGGAAAAACGCCGTGGTGGTTGCAACTGGAGAGGTGGATTGGAACAGGCCCTCTACCTGGACAGGGTCCATTGACCGCTCGCCTTGCGGGACCGGCACCTGTGCCAGGATGGCCACATTATATTCCCGCGGTTTATTGGGGCTGAACCAGACATTTGTCCATGAGGGCATCCTGGGAACAGTGTTTACCGGCACGCTCATCCAGGAGACCCGCGTCGGGCCGTACCCGGCGGTTGTCCCGACCATCGGTGGGCAGGCCTGGATCACCGGTTTTTGCCAGTTTGTTCTGGATGCTGAAGACCCGTTTCCAGAGGGGTTCACCATTGGCGATATCTGGTAAGCACCGAAGTTGGAGAATACAGAGGCACGCCTTGGGTTATAATACCAGAGGGATCATATCCATTATGTAAAGGATCGATGATTGACTAGGCTCACGCTTACAGTTATACTGCAAGGCGCGTATTGGTAAATTATCAAACGGATATAGAGAATGAGAGAGATACCTGTTATTCGTGTTCCTGCTTATGATTTGAATAAACGGCCTTTCCTGGTGATCTGGGAGACGACCCGCGCCTGTGACCTGGCCTGCCGTCACTGCCGGGCAGAATCCAGCCCCCTGCATGACCCGAATGCCCTGGATTTTGACGCTGCCTGCAACTTGATTGACCAGGTAGGAGATTTTGGCAGCCCAAGGCCGCTGTTCATCATGACCGGCGGCGATCCGTTCAAGCGCCGCGATATTTTTGACCTGGTTTCCTATTCATCCCGGGTTGGCCTGCCGGCAGCGTTGTCTCCTTCCGGGACGCCGCTGCTGACACGGGAGAACCTGCAAAGGCTTAAAGACTCAGGTGGGCGGGCTATCTCGTTAAGCGTAGATGCCTCCACGCCGGAAATCCATGATGATTTCCGCCAGGTGCCGGGCTCCTTTGATTGGACTATCCAGGGATGGAAGGCGGCGCGTGAGCTGGGTTTGAAGGTCCAAATTAATACGACCGTAACCCGTTATAACCTGGATGACCTGCCGGACATGTTTGCACTGGTGTATGAACTGGGCGCGATGACCTGGAGTGCTTTCTTCCTGGTGCCAACTGGCCGCGGGCTGCGGGAGGATGAGGTTTCTCCTGAGGATTATGAATCGGTCATGCACTTCCTGTATGACTGCTCGAAATTTACCCCGACCAAAACGACGGAAGGGCATCATTTCAAGCGCGTGGTTTTACAGCGTTCGGTGCTGGATGCGCGTGGCATACCGGTTGAAGAAGTCTTTCAGCTCAATGATACCTACTGGCGCTTGAAAGCCCGGCTGGATGAAATCACACGCAACCTGCCGCCGCCGTCCGAGCGCATCCGTCGGACGCCGATGCATGTGAACTCAGCTCAGGGATTTGTTTTCATTTCACTGTTCGGTGATGTCAATCCCAGCGGGTATTTGCCTATCAAAGCTGGCAATGTACGCCAGACTCCGCTGAAGGAGATTTACCAATCCAGCCCGCTCTTCCAGGCGCTGCGCGATCCCGACCAGCTCAAGGGGCGCTGCGGCAAATGTGAGTTCCGCCAGGCATGCGGCGGTTCTCGCTCGCGGGCGTACGCTATGACCGGGGATGTTCTGGCAGAGGAACCTTTCTGCTCTTACGAGCCGGGTTCCTTTCCCTACCCGGAGGATGTGCAAACTTTGCTGAATCGCACGCCTGTTCATACAGCCAGTCCGATTTAGGAGTATGGAAGAATACCACGGAACAAACACACACAAGGTAGCTGTAGTCGGGGGCGGCATTACCGGTTTAGCTGCTGCACATAAACTGCAGGAGCAGGGGCAGCAGCGCGGCATACCACTGGAAGTCACCGTTTATGAGAAACTTGCGACACTGGGTGGCAAGATCGCCACAGAGAAGCATGGAGACCTGACGATTGAAGGTGGGCCGGACTGTTTTCTGCGCCAAAAACCATGGGCGGCGCAGCTGGCGCGCCAGATTGGCCTGGCAGACCAGCTGATGGGGACGAATGATGACCGGCGCAAGACCTTTGTCTTGAATAATGGGCGGCTGACGCCTCTGCCGGATGGGGTGATGCTGATTATCCCCACGCGCATCTGGCCTTTTGTCACCTCTGGTCTGATTTCCTGGCCGGGGAAGATGCGCATGGGGATGGACCTGTTGATCCCGCCGTACCAGGGCGAGTCTGATGAGAGCATTGCGGACTTTGTTCGCCGCCGCCTGGGGCATGAGGCTTTGGATAAAATCGCTGAACCGCTGCTTTCTGGAATTCATGTCTCGGATCCCGAGGAGCAGAGCCTGCTGGCTACCTTCCCTCGCTTTCGCACCCTGGAGCAGAAGAATGGCAGCCTGATTAAAGGCATGCTGGCCCAGCGCCGGAATGGTGGTGGCAGTCATGCCGCGCAGGAAAGTGGCCCAACCTCCATTTTCATTACCCTGCGTGAGGGGGTGGGGCAGTTGGTGGATGCACTGCAGGCCAGCCTGGGACCAGGAGTGCTCCAGACGGGTAAGGCCGTGATAGAAATTCAGCGTAGAGAATTGGCCGGATATACCCTGGCTCTGCAGGATGGCAGCCGGGTGTCGGTGGACGCCATCTTGTTGGCTACACCGGCAAATGTCTCGACCCAATTGGTTGCCGGACTGCTGCCTGAGCTTTCCAATCTGCTTGCAGCAATCCGCTTTGTATCGACCGCGACCATTTCATTGGCTTATCGGAAAACTGATCTCACCAGGCCGCTGGATGGTTTTGGCTTCGTTGTACCGCAGCGCGAAAAACGCCGCGTTTCTGCCTGCACCTGGGTGACGACCAAGTTTCGTTATCGCGCTCCAGATGATACAGCTATTTTACGTTGTTTTGTCGGTGGGCCCGGCCAGGAGGATACGGTTGACTATGAAGATGCGGATTTATTGGATCTGGTTGGCAGCGAGCTGGAGAGGTTCATGGGGCTGCGTGCTCGCCCATTCTTTCACCGTATCTTCCGTTGGCATAAGTCGCATCCTCAGTATGATGTGGGGCATCTAAACCACATGCAAAAGATCAATGACCAGGTTTTGCGTTTGCCGGGTCTGTACCTGGCTGGAAGTTCTTATGATGGCGTGGGTATTCCAGACTGCATACGCCAGGGTCAGGCTGCGGCCGAAAAAATGGCAGAATTTCTTCAGTTACAGATGGCACTTCGTCCAGCATAATGAACCGGCGGTTGTGGAGTCACTCCTACAACCGCCAATATCTCCACCAAAGAGAGTATCGAAGAATGATGAATTTCAGAATAGCTAAGAACGATGAAGATCTGTGGTTATTCTTGCGGCGCCGCCTGTCCGTGGTGGTGATTTTGTTAATCTCATCCCTCGTGTACGTGCTGACCAACAGTTTGCTTACCCATGGATACTCCATGAAAACTCCTTGGGATGATTATATCCCAATCGTCCCGGTCTTTATTTTTCCCTATATTCTGTTTTTGCCCGCCTGCTTTCTGGCTTATGTTTGGGCTGCTTTGAAAATGGACGAGCACATGTTTCGTGCCTTTTTTGCCGCGGCTGTATTGAACGCGGTGACGATTGCCATGTTTTATGTTATCTTCCCAAACTATGTGGAGAGACGTCAGGTTGTGGTTGATAGCTTGAGCGCTGCGCTGCTAAATCTGGTGTATGCCAACGATCGCGTGTTCAATGCCTTTCCCAGCCAGCATGTGTATCTGACTACCCTGTTGTTCCTTTTTTATTCGCGCTGGTATCCTCAGCACCGCTGGCTGTTAGCGGGGGCCGCGGTAACCATTATTCTATCAACACTGTTGACCGGGCAGCATCATATCCCGGATGTGATTGGCGGGTTGATTCTGGCATATCTATGTTATCGTTTCGGTTTTTGGTGGGCCAGTTTACCTGACTGGCGCCGCCGGTTTGCTTTTCGCGATTGAGCTGGCAGGTGAAAATTCATTGAAGCGCTAATCTGAGACTGTACAATGCCTGTCAGGTATGTTAGGATTTTTGAAAAGGAGGAACTTATCCATGTCTGGCATTGCCAAAGAGTTCAAAGAATTTATTATGCGGGGGAATGTATTAGACCTGGCTATCGGTGTGATCATTGGCGCAGCTTTCGGAAAGATAGTCACCTCATTTACTAACGATATCGTGATGCCGCCGATCGGTTTGCTGCTCGGCAAGGTAGATTTCAGCAACCTGTATATTAACCTGTCTGGTACAGCTTATCCCACTTTAGCGGCAGCTAAGGAAGCCGGTGCTCCGACGATCAATTACGGGTCATTTTTAAATACCATCATTGATTTCATCATCGTAGCCCTGGTGATATTCCTGGTGGTCAAAGCTGTGAATCGTATGCGGCGGCCCGAGCCAGATGAGGCGCCGCCAGTCCCAACCACCCAGGAATGCCCTTACTGCCTGTCTGTCATTCCTATAAAAGCCAGCCGCTGTGCTTTTTGTACCTCAGAACTGCCGCAGGAGAGTTAAGAGAATGGGGAGATTCCATTGGAAACGCCAATCCGCATAGCTATTCTGGAGGATCACCTGGCAACGATTGATGGTTACCTGTACCGCCTGGGTAACCGACCGGATATTTCTATCCTGGGTACCTTGATGTACGGCGAGGCTTTAGAGCCGTTTCTGCAGCAGACTGAGGTGGATGTCCTGCTGTTGGATTTACAGGTTCCGACCAGCCCGGAGAACGCCAATCCATATCCGATCTTGCATATGATCCCCAAGATTCTTCAAGATCACCCAAGGCTGAATATCCTGGTAATCTCATTGTATGGTCAGCGTACTTTAATCCAATCTTGCGTGGATGCGGGTGTGAGTGGTTATATTCTGAAGGATGACACAGCCAGTATCCAGGAGCTTCCCTCCATCATCCACAGCCTGGTGACGGATGGCATCTACTTCAGCCAGAAGGTCTTTGCGCTACTGAAGCGCGCGCGTCCCGGTGACAAGGAGCCTGTGCTCAGCACGCGCCAGCTGGAGGCGCTTTCCTTGTGCCTGGCTTATCCGGATGAGACGACTTCCAGTCTGGCGCGGCGCATGGGGATCGCCGATTCAACTTTTAGAAACCTGCTGTCTGGGGTGTATGTCAAGCTGGATGTACGCAGCCGGGCAGCGGCTATTGCCAGGGCGCGGCAGAAGGGATTGATCACTCCAGACATCCCGAATTTTGAGACCTGATGCGCGGTCTGCGAGCAGTGTATGCCAGACGTTGATCGCCTGCGTTGGAACGCGCGCTATGAGGGGGATGAGCGGTTTTCCTCCTTTGAGCGGCCGCGGGCATTCCTTGTCGAAAATTCCTGCTACTTGCCCTGGCGCGGCCGGGCGTTGGATGCTGCGATGGGGGTGGGAGGAAACGCAGCGTTCTTGAGCCAGCATGGCCTGCAAGTCATTGGTGTGGACATTTCCGATGTTGCCTTACGCAGAGCCAGGGAGCTTGTGCCAGGGCTGGCGGTTGTGCAGGCTGATTTGACCTACTTTTCACTTCCAGATAACATCTTCGACGTGATCCTCAATTTTTTTTATCTGCAGCGTGACTTGTGGCCGGCATATGTGCGCTGGCTTCGGCCAGGCGGCATCCTGGTGTTCGAATCGCTGACGACCGATATGCTCACTATCCAGCCAGAAATCGATCCACAATACCTTCTTCAGCCTGGCGAGTTGCGGCAAGGATTTCAATCTTTACAGATTCTTGTCTACCAGGAAGGTTGGGCCTGGACTGATCGGCATTATCCCAGGGCAGTTGCTTCCCTGCTGGCCAGGAAACCTCCTGCGTGATTGGCAGATCTTTTAACAATTTTTAGCCAGAATTGTGTTATAATTTCGTTAAGTGGGTTAAGCAAAAGTCATAACAATGAACATGGATCCAACTCAATTCCGCAATCCGGTCTTCTCTCGGAGGAGAAGAGTAAGTAAATGGGCGGGCGCCAAACAGGTTTTAGCGCCCGCCCTATAATTTTATGCTTGGTACCGCTTGATTACCCCTGGACTGCCAGAACATCTCCCAGCAGGGCGGAGCCAAGATAGATCTGGATTACCTTAATATCCTTGAACTGGCGTACCGTTTGCCAGACCTGGTTGCGCACCCGGCCTTTATCACACTTGTCGTTAGATTTAACGTAGGACCCGGATAAGTAGATGTAGGCAGTGGTCCCTTTGAGTTCAACGCTGGTTACGGCAAAAGTAGATGTATAGACAGGATTGTATAACCCGGCGACGTACTGCTGGTGGTAAGAAAACAGGCGGTTTAATGCAGTGGCGACGTCTACCTGGGTGTTCCCAGTGCGAGGCATTCCAGTATTCACCGAAAGCAGTACGTCACTGCCGCAGCTTTGGTTTTGTTTCTTTGCCTGCTGAGTCTGCTTGTGAGGAGGCAGAGCTGGTGCGGCTTCTTTCCCGATGAAATATACCAGGATAGCCCTGTCCGGCGGCACGGTTGCCTGGATGGGGGTTACAGTTGGTGTCTCTGTGTCGAAGGTGGTCGGGGTAGGCGAGGGAGTATCCGTAGGGACCGGGGTAGCCGTGGGGGGTACGGGAGTTTCTGAGGGGGGCAGAGATGTGTCGGTGGGAGGAGGCAGCGTGGCAGTCGGCTCAACAGTCGCTTTTGACCCACAACTGCTGAGCAAAAAGACTGCGATAACCAGAACCCACAATCCAACAGACCGAATTCCATTTGAATGCATTTTATGCTCCATTTTTAATTAATGGTATCTTATCCCACGGGCACCGTCTTGCCAAATCAGCAGGCCTGGTAGATGAAAACATAAAGCCTTGCGAGGCACCCGGATAATTTATGAGCTAATTATCCAGCAAAATGCCAGCCTTCGCAAGGCCTTAAACCCGGATTCGATACCGGATTGGATATTTATACCAGGAAATCAGCCAGCGCTTAAGATTTCCTGGGCGAATTGTTTTTGAGCGAACTCAAACCCTTGGCGCAGTGCTTTGAAATTAGCCGGCAGAAGGCGGCGGTGCCGTTCGGGAAGATGGAGTTCCAGGGTTTTCTCCAGTGCCTCCAGCGGCATCACCGGCGACATTCCAAGCATGGCGCCTAACATCACCATGTTGGTCATCCGCTTGTTGCCTAATGCCTCAGCAATTTCATTTGCCGGGATGATCAGGCTTTTGATATCCATGCGATGCACACCACGGTTGATCAAGGATGCATTGGCGATCAGCGTCCCGCCAGATACCAACTCATCCTCGTACTTATCCATTGATGGCAGGTTGAGGACCAACGCCACCTGTGGATGGCGCACTGCTGGGGAGCCAATTTCCTCATCAGCGATGATGACAGTGCAGTTTGCCGTCCCGCCGCGCATTTCAGGTCCATAGGATGGAAGCCAGGTCACCTCGCGGCCCAGGTCCAGTGCAGCATAAGCCAGCAACTGACCAGCAAACAGTACACCCTGACCACCAAAACCAGAGATGATGATTTCAGTTTGCATTTTTTCCTCTCAGGAGTCAGATGACTACGCTTCCTCTGCTTTGGGTGAGGCTTTGATCTCAGCCAGGCTGGGATGGACTTTGAAATCTTCCAGTGGGTAAACGGGCACCATATACTCCTCAACCCAATTCAGCGCTTCCAGCGGGGTCATTCCCCAGTTGGTCGGACAGGAGGAGAGCAGTTCTACCATGGAGAATCCCAGGCCGCGGATCTGGGCTTCAAAAGCGTGGCGGATAGCTTTTTTGGCCAGACGGATGTTTTTGGGGTCATGGAGACTGCGACGAACCACATAACCCGTGCCCTCCATTTTTGAGATCACTTCAGCCATCTTGAGTGGGAACCCGGCAATTTCCACATCTCGGCCATAGGGCGAAGAGGCGGTTTTCTGACCAGGCAGAGTGGTTGGAGCCATCTGGCCGCCTGTCATGCCATAGATAGCGTTGTTAAGGAAGAAAACCGTGATATTTTCACCTCTGCCGGCAGCATGCATAATCTCTGCCATGCCGATGGAAGCCATATCACCATCTCCCTGGTAAGTAAATACAATTCGATCGGGCAAGACGCGCTTGATGCCAGTGGCCATCGCTGGGGCGCGGCCATGTGCGGCTTCAACGAAATCGGTGTCAAAATAATTGTAGGCAAAAACCGAGCAGCCGACCGGGGCGACGCCAATGGTTTTTTCGCGCAGGTCTAACTCATCCAGCACCTCAGCGATCAGGCGGTGCGCCACGCCGTGGGTGCAGCCCGGGCAGTAATGGGAAGGCGTATTGGTCAGCGAGGCCGGTCGCGAGTAGACAAGCTTTGCAGTTTCAGGAATTACCATGAACAAATACCTCCAGGTTGCAACCAGGTTAGTTATACAGCGATTTTAACCGCTTGATCCAGCCCAGGCGCGGGTCGGTATGGGTGGAAAGCGGCTCGTGGGCCATGCGGCGCAGCTCGCCCAGGATTTCATCGGGGAAGGGAACCACCCCACCCAGGCGTCCGTAGAATTCCACCGGGATGCGTCCACCCGTCACCCGGCGCACATCATCCAGCATCTGGCCGGTGTTCATCTCTACCACCAGCAGGGCGCTGGCCTGGGGAAGGAGCGCCTCAATCTGCGCTTCAGGGAATGGATGGAGGGTGATGGGGCGCAGCAGGCCGGCGCGAATGCCTTCGGCCCGGGCAGCGCGCACAGCTGATAGGGCAATGCGCCCGCTGGTGCCAAAGCCAACCACTACAAACTCGGCATCCTCCAGGAAATACTCTTTGTAGCGCACCTCATTGGCCTGGATCTGCTGCCAGCGTTCCAGGAGGCGAATATTCGTGATCTCTTCCTGGGCAACATTGAGGTAAATGGATGACAGGATGCGCCGTTCGCGCCCGACGGCTCCAGACACTGCCCAATCCGGGCGAGGCCGGTCCAGCGACCGCATCGGCGGCAGCTCAGCTGGCTCCATCATCTGGCCGACGTTGCCATCTGCCATGACAATAGCAATGGTGCGGTATTTTTCTGCCAGGTCAAATGAAAGCACAGTCAGGTCGATCGCTTCCTGTACGCTGGCTGGAGCAGTGACAATTGGGAAAAAGTCACCGTGCCCGCCGCCATGGACCAATTGATTGTAATCCGCCTGGGAGGGGGCGATATTGCCCAGACCAGGCCCCCCGCGCACCACATCCACCAGGACCATGGGCACTTCTGTTCCAGCAATATAGGATAACCCCTCCATCATCAGGCTGACCCCTGGACTGGATGAGGAGGTCATAGTTCTCGCCCCGGTGCAGGCCGCGCCGTAAACCATGTTAATGGCGGCTACTTCGCTTTCCGCCTGGACGAAGGCGCGTCCCAACTCAGGCATGCGCGCTGACATCCACTCTAGTAATTCCGTCTGTGGGGTGATTGGGTAACCAAAATAGGCTTCAACGCCGGCGCGGATTGCTGCTTCAGCCATGGCGCGGTTGCCTTCCAGAAGTTCTTTTGCCATGCTTTACCTCCTAAGCCACTGCTGCGGCTTTTACCGCTTTAACAGGCGCTTCACGATAAACGGTCAGGGCGGCTTCAGGGCAGACAATTGCACAAATCAGGCAGCCCGTACAGCCTTCCGACTTCAGGTATGCTGGATGGTACCCTTTGGGGGTCAGGTGTTCCATATCCAGGCCGATCACTTTTTGAGGACAGGCAGTGATGCAGATCTCGCAACCTTTGCAATACAACTCGCTGACTTCAATCCATCCTCGAACAGGCATTCGTTGTCTCCTTCAAGACTCTGGAAAGTTAAATGAAAATACAACCTTTCTTATCTTATTATCATCTTATCTGGGCGTAACTGCCAGTGCTAACTGTCACATCTCACGGATACATTTATCATAGCTACGCCCCTGATGTTCCTTTTTTTACTTATTCATTTGCTGCGCGTAGAATTGAGATTGCGGCCTCGCTAAAATGTAATGCGGCGCTCTCAAAGCCCTCCAGGAGCTGTGGAATCTGGTCCCATTCCTCATTCACAGCAGCCCGCTCCAGCTTCTCACAGGCTGCTCGCAGTGGTTCAGCGGACAGGTTGCCGGCTGTGCCTTTTAGTTTATGCGCTGCCGCTTTTAACGCGGCCTGCTCTCGATCATTGGCTGCCCGGCGGATCTCAACCCTGAACTCGTCCAACCGGTCGGCGCCTTTTTGAACCAGCTCCAGGGCCAATTCCCGATCACCTAATACCCTTTGAAGTAGCTGATTAAATTCAATAGCTGGCATGGCGGATTCTCTGGCTGGTTCGGGCAGGGGTTCGACCAGATCAATTGGCTGGGAGACAGGAGTTGTCTGCTGTATTTTGGTTGTTCTGTCCGCTGACTGTTCGCCGGATGTCCAACGCAGGATCATGTCAACCAGTGTTTTGGCTTCAAATGGCTTAGATATGTAGTCGTTCATTCCCGCGTCGAGACATTTCTCCTTATCACCGCGCATGGCATTGGCAGTCATGGCAATGATGGGTATATTGTGGTCCAGTACCCTGGATTTCTTGTCACGGATAAGGTGCGTGGCTGAGATGCCGTCCAATTCTGGCATCTGGATATCCATCAAGACCAGGTCATAAGGTTCTTTTTCCAATTTATGCAAGGCCTCATAGCCATTCATTACTGCAACTGCCTGCATCCCATTCTTAGCCAGTATTGCCAGCGCCACTGCCTGGTTGACATCGTTGTCTTCAGCCAGGAGAATGCGAATACTCCTCTGATGTGGTTGGACAGCAGGTGCACCCAGCACAGGGGTTTCAGGCTGGCCCAAGCTGCCAGGTTTTTCTGTAGACGGGCGCGCACTGATAACCCGGGCCAGGCAGTCCATGAGACGGCGGCGGTGAACGGGTTTGCTGATCACTTCTACAAACAGGGAAGCCAGGTCATCGCCCGCTCCCCAACCAGTAGAACCGGTAGTCATGAGAACCATCTTGAGACTGGTATTTCCTTCCTGTGCTCGGATAGTTCGGGCAAGTTGCACCCCGTCAGTTCCAGGCATGTGGTGGTCGACAAGAACCACGCCAAAGGGCTCCTTTTCCTGAGCGGCACCGGTGACGATTTCTAAAGCAGTATCGGCATTCCCAAAATCTACCCGCTGGCTCCCGAATTCGCGCAGCATCGAGCCCAGGATTTTCTGGCTCATTGCGTTATCATCGACGACTAACACCCTGAGCTTGGCTGCATTGAATCTTTCTTCAGCGGTTCGGGGTGGGTGGTGGGAAGGCACTTCAAAGAGGATCGTAAACCAGAATAATGAGCCAACCCCAACCACGCTTTCTACGCCAATCTGACCGTGCATCATCTCAACCAATTTTTTGGAGATTGATAACCCCAACCCAGTTCCCCCAAATTGGCGGGTGATGGATGAGTCGAGCTGGGTGAAAGGATGAAATAACTGGCTCTGTCGTTCACGCGGGATGCCAATGCCAGTGTCCCTGACACTGAAGCGGATCATCATACGGTCTTTGTAGCTGGCTTCTATATTGGCGCCGATCAATACCTCGCCCTGGTTAGTGAACTTGATGGCGTTCCCTATCAGGTTGTTGAGAATCTGCCGGATGCGTTCCGAGTCACCTCTGAGCAGGCTTGGAATATCAGGGGAAAGATCGCACAGCAGCTCAATGCCTTTCTCCTGCGCCCGGTAGCTCAGGCTGTCAGCGATCTCCTCAACTATTCCTGGGAGATAAAAATTGGAATGGATGATATCCAGTTTGCCTGCTTCGATTTTGGAAAAATCCAGGATATCGTTGATAATCACCAACAGTGATTCAGCACTGTTTTGAATCGCCTTTGCATAACGATATTGTTCGTCGTTCAGTCCAGTCGAGAGTAACAAGTTGGTCATGCCAATGATGCCATTCATGGGTGTGCGGATCTCATGGCTCATATTGGCGACAAACTGACTCTTGGATTGGTTTGCCGCTTGCGCCTCGGCAGCCAATTCCTTTGCCCGCAGATTTGATCCGGCAAGCTGGCGGTTCGTTTCAAGCAGAGCCTGCCGGGCTTCTTTTTGCTTGAGGGCGCTGGCAAAGAGATCGGCCATGACCCGCAGCAGCTGGATCTCATCCTCTCCCCACAGGCGCTGGCGCCCGACTGAATCGAACCCAATAAATCCGAGCAGGGAGCGAGCGTAGGCAATAGGCACAACAACCAGGGATTGGATGCCCTGTGGTTCAAGAATTTCTCGTTCAGCATTCCAGTCATCGGGGAGATCTTTGACCGATGGGATGTAAACATTTTCCAGGCGCTGCAGCTGCTGCATCCACATGGGTAAAATCTCACAGGGAATGTTTTGCAAATTATTGATCTCTTTGGATATCCCCTCTGCACACCATTCATGAGAATTGCTCATTGTGTTCAGGCCAGCGGTAAACATGAATACATAAGACCGGTCAACATCGCAGAATTGGCCGATTTGCTGCAGGGCCCTATTAAAGACATGATCGATCTTCCCGATCGAGAAATTGACGAACTCAGCCGAAAGATTGATGATTTCCTTTTCAAAAGCCGCGCGATGCGCCAGGGCTTCTTCGATCAGCTTGCGCTCGGTCATATCGATGACAGCTGAAACAGTGCCGACCACCTGGTCTTGTTCCAGGCGGGGCGCGACAGTGACCAATACTGGAACAAGACTGCCATCTGAATTCTTCAAGAGAGAATCGTGGGTGCTGGTTCCGTATGCAGCCAGTTCCATTTTTTCATTGTCCAGAGCTGAGATATATTCAGTGGAGGTAATATCGTTGAGCCCGATACCGATAAGGCTTTCGAGCGGGCGATTCAACATCTGGGCAAAGGCCGGGTTCACATATTCTAAGCGGTCATTCTGGTTGGTCACCGTGACGCCAATAGGCATCACGTCCATAACTTGAAAGAAGAAGTTGCGCTGTGCTGCCAGTTCAGCTTCAAAGCGCTTCTTTTCAGTGATATCCCGCAGTATAACCAGGCGGCCGCTGTATTGTTTTTTCTGGTCATATAAGGCCGAGATTCGCAGTTCGATGATTTGGTGGTTGGAAAAGGATAGTTCTACATCTGAATGGCTTACATCCTTGTATTTTTCAAAAAGTATAGGCCATTCGGCGAAGATTTCAGCTGCCTCTTTTCCAATCACCTCTGATGAATTTGCCCCTATCATTTTGCAGGCCGCTGGATTGATGTCAACCAGGTGATTGTCCCGGCTGAGGACGATAATTCCCTCTCCCATGCGTTCAACCAGCGTATCCCGAGCCACTGGAGCGATATTGAAAATCTTGAAACTAAATATCCCCCAGGTGATCAAAATTCCGGTGATAGCGAAGGAGAGTGGGGTCAGATCGAGCCCGGGTACCGGATTAATCCCAAAAATATACAGGATATTGCTGGACAAAGGGATCAGGGCCGCGATCACCATCACGGTGACCTGGCGGCGGTATAAATCATGAGAGCGTAAAGCAAACCTAATCAGCCACAAGGTGCCTGTGATTGTCAGGAGATAACTGTAGCCTACATAAACAAAGAACGCGCCCCCATGCTCATAGATTAACCATGCCCCAGGCTCCTGTGTCACCGGGTTGATGGAGGTCCAGATCAAATAGTGCCATTCATTGGTCCAGACTAAAAAGAGCGTTGCCAACGGGATGGTCCACAATACCAGGATGCGATTGCGGCTAAGCCAGGTAGACCGCCGGGTAAATTGGGCGGCAAACAGCATCCACAAAACCGGGACGCTGACGATGCCAAAGTAGCATAACTTTGAAAAGAATATCTTGGACGGGATGCTGGTTACAGAGAACTCAGCAGCAGAGGCAACAGCCCAGGTGCCTGTTGCCAGCATCAAGAGAGAGAAGGGCAATCTCCCAGGCGCCTCGCGTTTTCTCCCAACGAAAACAGCCAGGAATAACGAAATAGCCGCAGCAGAGAGCATGATCCAGGCCGGTAATGTAATTGGATTTATCATAAGCCATCAATTTTAATAATGTAACCATGTCAAATTGTTTATACACGGTTGTCGTAAGATTCTACACCACATGCATATACTTGCATTAACAGATTTGTCAGTTATCGATGACCGGAATGATAGATAATCCGGTTCGGGCAGAGCGCGGTGGACAGATCGATACAAACCCTGGTCGGATGTCGATGTAACGGCTGTCAGGGTGTAGGGGTGGGTGCTGTAGGAACACTTTGCTCCCCCAGGGCTTTCTGGATTTCGTTCTGGGCAGCCTGCAGCTTGTCTGTTGATTCAGCCTTCTCCAAAAAAATGGATTTCAGTGCAGCATCAATGGGAGATTCATAAAGGGTCATCTGGGGGAGTGGCGGGTAGGTAACTCCGCCCGAGAGCGCTTTCATGATCTCTGGGACCAGCGGATCGGATGTCTGAATTTCACTGACAACCGGGATATTTCCGGCCTGGAGCAGCACGGCCTGAGCCGCTGGGGACAGCATATACTCCATGAACTTCCAGGCAGCGCGGCGGCTGTCCTCATTGTCATTGGGGTTAAGGTAAAGGCTGTTAGATTGGACGTAACCGGAGAGCCGGCCATCGCGATA
>CAIQIV010000791.1 GCA_903871905.1 uncultured Chloroflexota bacterium
AAAATCATGGATGGTCATATCCATAAAGATACCACCAGAAGTCTTGCAATATTCGGGAGTGGGCGGCTCGGGGTCACGACTGACGATATGAAGCAGGTGAGGCTCGCCAATCGCGCCATCGGTGACAGCTTTGCGCACCCTGGCAAAATTGGGGTCAAATCGGCGGTTGAAGCCAATTTGCAGCTTGACCCCGTTCCTCTCAACAATGGCCAGGGCTTCGTCGATCTTCTGCAGGTCATAAGAGATGGGTTTTTCGCAGAAGATGTGCTTGCCAGCCTGGGCTGCCTCGCAGATGATTTGTGCATGGGTATCGGTGGAGGAGCAAATGGCGATGGCATCAATCGCCGGATCATTGAGAATATCATGATAATCCGCGCTGGCTTTTGGCACACGCAGCCGCTCAGCCAGTGTTTTGGCAGCATCGTAATAAATGTCAGCAATTGAAAGCAGGCTGACTTCGGGCAGACGATAGGCCAGATGCTCGGCATGGACTTTGCCAATAACCCCGGCGCCTATCACGCCCATGTTCAAATGGTTCTTTTTCATCATCATCTCCTGGCCAAAGATTTCAGTTCTTTGTAATGGATCTATTTAAATTGCAGGAGTCAAAAGACTACCTTATGAAGATGACTGCGGAGCAGCGGTCGATTCACGTACAACCAGAGCAGGTTCCAGCAGTTGATCCTCTACCTGGCTGCCCGCCAGGCTGTCCAGCAGCATGCGCACTGCGGTGCGGCCAATTTCCTGCTTGGGCTGGTGAACAGTGGTCAAGGGCGGGCTGAGCAGCTCGCAGATGGTGTTGTTATCAAATCCCACCACGCTCAGTTGGCCCGGGACCCGGACCCCCAGGCGTTTACAGGCATCCAGGACGCCGGCTGCCAGGGTATCACAGTAGCAGAATACAGCCGTGGTATCAGTTGCCAGGATCTGCCTGGCCAGCTCCCTGCCAACCTGCACATCCAGCAACAGGTCGCCAGGCGCCTCGTCAATGTGCATGCACACCCGGTCGGGATCAAAGGGGATATTGTACTCCCTGAGGGCGCGGGTGTAGCCCTTCAACCGCATGGCGTTGGATGCCGGGCGGTTGGTGATCCCCAGGTAGCCGATCTTGCGGTGCCCAAGCTCTACCAGGTGGTGGACGGCAAGTTTTGCGCCTTTCTGATCGTCTACCGAAATGGAGTGGAGGTTGTTGAACTCCCCAATCGCTTCGGTATTGACGATGATCACCGGGATACGGATCTGCTGCAGGCGGCTTGAGTAATCCACTCCAATGCGAGACGAGGCAACGATCACCCCATCAACACGCCTGCGGCTGAAATTTTCGATGATCTTGATCTCTTCATCCGGATCGTTGTTGGTTGCTGCCAGCAGCACGCTGATGCCAGCCTCCTTGGCCGCCAGGTCAACCCCCTGCACGATCTCAGCAAAAAATGGATCGGCTATGGTGGTAAGCACCAACCCGATGGAATTGGTTTGCTGAGACTGGAGCCCCTGGGCCAGGGCATTGGGCGTATAGCCCATTGATTGTGCCAGCTCCTGGATTTGTTCCCGGACTTCCTGACTGATCAATGGGCTGTTGTTCAACGCCCTTGAAACCGTTGAGAATGAAACACCGGCAGCTTTGGCGATGTCTTTGATGGATACCCGGTAAGAGATCGTCATTTTATCTTTGCGCGGTGTCCTCATATTTTCCTGGAAGTGAACTGGCTGCAGCTTATGCGAGCAGCCAGCAAGGATTGTTTACAGGCCAATAGATTTCAAGTATTCCCGGTTGCGCTGCGCGCTCTCTTTGGGTTGGCCCATGCCCGGCAAGACGTCCTGTTCTACCAACACCCAGCCGGTGTAATTGCGCCCATTCAGCCAATCC
>CAIQIV010000792.1 GCA_903871905.1 uncultured Chloroflexota bacterium
CTGCAGCACCCGCTCCAGGCGGCGCATGGCGTTGAGCGACTGCGGCTTCCAGGTGGGCGAGACCTTGACCATCTCAGCCCCCGCCTCGCTCGCCGAGAGCAGCGCCAGCAGGTAGACCTCCAGCTGCGCCTGCAGCTCGTTCTTGCCCGACTGGCGCGGGAAGACCACCACCAGCGAGCGCCCGGCGCCGCTGACCACCGAATCGACCACCGCCAGGGCCACCTGCTCCTGGTAAGCGCGCAGGCGCAGGCGGCTGGCGTGCAGGGAAAACTGCACCACGTCGCCTAACAGGCTCTTCAAGCACGTGTGCAGGCCGTCCGGGGAGGGGTTTTCCTGGCTCATTCATTCACCATCTCCTTCCTCCTCTGCATCTCCCTCTTCTCCCCTCTTCTCCCCTCTCCCTTCAGGGAGAGGGGCCGGGGGTGAGGGTGGAGCCGGGGGTGAGGGTGGGTCCCCCCTCTCCTCCATGATCCTGTCCAGCACCTCATCCGGCTGCGGCTCACCGGCGAACTTGAACACCGTCTTCAGGCACAGGCGATCCAGGGTTGGCGAGCCGCCCCCGACCTGCTCCCCCAGGCTGCGCAGCGCCGCCGCCACCTGGGCTGCGGCGCGCGCCAGCGTCTCGTTGTCCTCCCGGCTGACCTCGGGGATGTTGACCGAGAACAATCGGTGGAAATCATTGGAGGCCAGCGGGCGGCGGCGCCCGATCTCCACCCCGCGCTGGTAGGCGCAGTACAGGATGTCCTGCAGCAGGGTGGTGAAGTACTGCTGGCGGCGCAGCAGGTGGCGCTCGGTGGGCCCCTGCATGGCCTTGGCGGTGGCCAGGTTGGAGTACGAGGCGTCGCCGCGCCAGTGCGGCGGGTGCCCCGAACCGGCGTCGATCATACCGCGCACCGCCTTCAGGTCGTGGGCGGCGTCCATGCCGTGCAGCGCCGGCGCCGCCACCTCCCAGCGCTCGCTTTCGTCCTTGACGATGATCGAGCCGGCCTCCGGCGGGGTGCGGTACTGCTCCAGCTTGGCCTGCACCCGGTTTCCGGGCACGGTGACAAACCACAGGAAGGCGCGCATCGCCCAGTGCAGGCGCACCCGGTCCTCCAGCATGCGGGAATAACGCTGCAGCCAGGGGAGCAGCGAGGCCAGGTCGCTCTCGCCCAGCAGCGAGCCGATCACCCGGTTGACGGCGAAGTGCAGCATCACCGCCGGCTGCCCGGCGGAGTCCGGGTGACCGGGCGCCAGCCAGGTGCGGCTCTCGCCGTTGGCGGCGCACTCGGTGTAGGACAGCTCGCTCTCCCAATCGTTGGGGCTGGTCTCGATGTGCACGATGCGGTCGCGGGTGACAAAGCGCAGGTAGCTCATGCCGTCGCTCTCGTTGCGGAAGAGCAGCACAAACAGGTCCCCGGCCCGCGCCAGCTCGTCGCACATGGCCTCCAGGCGCAGGTCCAGGCGGTTCTTGGGATGGTGCCAGAAGTCGTCGATAAAGCGCTCCAGGCCGCGGTGGGGAGACGAGATGCGGATGCCGTCGCCGATCACAAAATCGGTGGTCACCTGGATGATGCGGTAGGCGATGGGGTTCTTGCGCCAGGCAGCCAGGGCATCCTGGTACTGCACCAAAGCCTGCGCCGGGTCCAGGGCGTTGGCGCCGCCCAGGGACCCGGAGACCAGGGTGCGCCAGCCGCCGCTGTCATCCACCCGGGCGGAGACGGCCAGGGAAGAGCGGCGGGGAAAGAGGCGCTGCAGCCAGGACA
>CAIQIV010000793.1 GCA_903871905.1 uncultured Chloroflexota bacterium
GGAGGAGATTGCTTCGCTTCGCTCGCAATGACATGGGGGCGCAACGCCGCCTCGCAATGACATGGGGGCGCAACGCCGCCTCGCAATGACGGAAGATTAATTGGAATACGGGTGCAGGAATGCGCCGCAATCTAAAGAAGAGGAGTGATAAAAAATGAGCAGTCGAAGGATGGAAAAATGGATCGGCGTGATCATGGTCCTGGCCCTGCTGCTGGGCGGGCTGGGGCAGCCAGCCACCCCGGCGCGGGCGGCCGGCGACCTGTATGTCAGCAAGAGCGGCGCCGACAGCGGAAGCTGCGACGTGGGCAGCCCCTGCCTGACCATCGCCTATGCGGTGAGCCAGGCGGCGGACGGGGATACGATCCATATCGGCGGGGGTACCTACGCCGAGTCGGGGATTGAATTTTTACCTGGCGCCTTGAATTTCGCCGGCGCCGGGACGGAAGCCTCCCCTGCCGGCACCTGGGTGGACGGCGGTTATAACGGCCGGGTGTTCAGCCTTAACAATTCCGGCAGCACCGCCAGCTTCAGCGACATGGTGATCACCGGAGGCCAGCCGGCAGACTATACGACTGATATCACCGCCAAAGGCGGCGGCATCCTGGTCTATGGGGCATTGGCTCTGGATAACGTGGTGCTTAAGGATAACAATGCCTATTGGGGTGGGGGCGCCTACGCCTTTGAAGGGGCGACGGTCAGCAACAGCCGTTTCGAGGGCAACCATTCCTATGGCGACATGATCTCCACCAGTGACCGCTACGGCGGCGGCGGGCTGCTGGTGGATGGCCCGGCGGTGATCACCGACACGGACTTTATCGCCAACAGTGCGGAGGACGGCGTCGGAGGCGGCGGCTGCGGCGTGGGCGGCGGCCTGGCGGTGCACGGCGACGCCACCATCACCGGCGGCAGCTTTATCTCCCATATTGTCGCGGACCCCACGGGCTGCAATGGCGCAGCCATTGCCTCTACAGCCAACCTGGTGATCAGCGGCACCCAGGTGTTGAGCAACACCGGCGGGCAGTCTGGCGGGGCCATCATCGTGGACGGCGATATTACCCTGGTCAACAGCCTGTTCCGCGGCAACGCCTCCACCCGCGGCTCGGCCGGCGCGCTGTATACGTATGGCAACCTGGATGCCACCAACACCCAGTTTATCAGCAACACCGCCTACACCAAGCGCGGCGCTGTGCAGGTGACCCAGGGCGCCACCCTCACTGACTGCGTGTTCCAGGGTAATGTCGCCAGTGGGGACGGGACGGCTTATGCAGGGGCCATGGAGGTGGGGGGCGACCTGGTGATGACCGGCGGGCAGCTTCTTTATAACCAGTCTGAGGCAGAGGACGGCGCCATATATGCAGTCAGCTCCGCCACGATCAGCGGCACCCTGTTTGAAGGCAACCAGGCTGGAGATTACGCCGGGGCGTTGGAAGTTGGCGGGGTCCTAAACCTGACCAACTCCAGCCTCCTCTCCAACACGGCTGCTACAGACTCGGGGGCGATCTCGGTGGATGGGGATGCCGTAATCCATGGCAGCACCTTCCAGGGCAACCGCGCCGAAGGGGGCAATGACGGCGCCTTGACTGCTGGGGGGGGGCTGGACATCAGCGAGTCGCGCTTTGCCGGAAATCACGCCAGCGGTTACGCCGGCGCGCTGGAAGCGATCAATAACAACCCGGTCACCCTGCTGAAAGCCAGCTTTATCAGCAACACCACCGGCGCCGAGGACGCCGTGTTCTACCTGTTCCCCTCCACGCTGGTGATCAGCGGCTCGCTGTTCCAGGGCAACCAGGCCGGGGCCTACGGCGGCGTGGGCGAGATCAGCGGCGATGGGGGCACAACGGTAGATATCCAAAACACGCGCTTTATCAATAATTCTGCTCAACCCACGGAGAACAGCGGGGCGCTGAAGTTCATCTCCTCAGGAACCTCCGACCTGGCCAACGTGGTCTTCGCTGGCAACAACGCCCAGACCGGCGGCGCTATTTACGTGGATGGCGCAGGCACGGTGAACCTCAAGCATGCCAGCATCGGCAACCCGTTAACCGGCGCGGGGGCGGCGGTGGAAGTGGCGACCGGCGATTTGAATGTGGTGAACACCATCATCGCCAACTATCAAACCGGCCTGGCAAACACCGCCGGTACGGTGAATTCGTCTTATTCTCTGTACAACAATACAACCAACAAGTCGGGGACGATTGGCGACGGCACCGGCGACCTCCTGGCGGTGAACCCGCGGTTTGTCAGCCGCGCCAATAATAACCTGATGCTCCTGAGCGGCAGCCCGGCATTGGGGGCGGGTGTCGCCTCCAGCGTGGCGTTCGATATCCTGGGCAGCCCGCGCGGCGACCCGCCGACCATCGGCGCCTATGAGCTGCCCGCCTCCAGCGATGCCAGCCTGAGCGGCCTGGCGTTCTCCGGCTTGATGACCCCGGCGTTCATCTCCTCAACCCTGACCTACCTCGGCAAGGTTGCCAATGATGTGAACACCGCGGTGGTCACGCCAACGGTGACAGACGCCAGCGCCACGATCCAGTGGACTTACTCTCCTGGAACGACCGACTGGTTCTCGCTGGCCTCGGGCAGCAGCACCGGCCCGATACCCCTGAATATCGAAACCCAGGTTACCATCCGGGTCACCGCTGCGGATGGAACAACCACCCGGGATTATTTCATCACCGTCTCCCACCTGCCGCCCTCCAGCGACGCCAGCCTGAAAAGCCTGGTGTTGAGCACCGGCATCCTGACCCCGGCCTACATTTCCACTACCCTGGATTACACCGCCACGGTGCCCTACAGCGTGGACACACTGACCTTCACCCCCACGGTGAACGAGTCGCACGCCCAAATGTTTGTGCAGTTCAACGGGCAAGGTTACTCTGTCCATAATTCGGGCAGCCCCAGCGGGCCGCATTACCTGATCACGGGGGAAAACACCGTCAAGGTAAAAGTTATGGCCTGGGATTCGACCCAGCAGATCTACACCGTGGTGGTCACGCGGCTGGGGCCGCCCTCCTCCGATGCATTCTTGAGCGCCCTGGCGCTGAGCCAGGGGAGCCTGACGCCGGATTTCTTCCTGCTCACCAATAGTTATGCCGCCTCCATCCCCTATCCGGCCAGCAGCCTGGTGATCACGCCCACTGCGGATGAGGCGCATGCCGCCATCCAGGTAAAGGTGAACGGGGGGAGCTGGAGCCCGGTGGTCTCCGGGCAGGGCAGCAGCCCGCTGGCGATGAACGTCGGCCTGAACACCGTGGTGATCAGCGTCACGGCGCAGGATCTGACCGAGAACGCTTACACCATCGATGTGACGCGGTGGGGAGACTCCAGCCTGAGCGGGTTGGCGCTGAGCGCCGGTGCGCTGACCCCGGCGTTCATCTCCACCACCGTGGATTACACCGCCACGGTTGCCAACGGGGTGAGCAGCCTGGTGGTCACGCCCACCGCCGGCAGCGCCCAGGCCACCCTCCAGGTGCGGGTCAACGGTGGGAACTGGACCCCGGTGACCTCGGGCAGCGCCAGTGACCCGCTCTCGCTGGACGTGGGTGCCAATACCATCGAGATCATGGTCACTGCCGCAGACTTCTCCAACACTACCTATACGATCACGGTCACCCGCCGCGGGTCCGGCTCGTCTGACTCCAGCCTGAGCAGGCTGGCGCTGAGCCAGGGCGTGCTGAACCCGGACTTTGACCCGGCGACGGTGGCCTACACGGCGCTGGTCTCCAACAGCGTAAGCAGCCTGACGGTCACCCCCAGCGCCAACGAAGGCCACGCCACCCTCCGCGTGCGGGTCAACGGCGGGAGCTGGAGCCCGGTGACCTCGGGCAGCCCCTCCGGCCCGCTCCTCCTGGACGAGGGCGAGAATACCATCGAGGTCGAGGTCACGGCGCAGGACCTGACCACCACCACCTATACCATCACGGTGACCCGCGGCTCGGGCGATTCCAGCCTGAGCGGGCTGGACCTGGGCGGGTTGGACCTGGTCCCACCCTTTGACCCAGGGGTGTTGGACTACCAGCTCACCGTGACCTCCGGGGTGAGCCTGGCGCACCTGGCGGCGGAAGCCAGCGAAGGCCACGCCACCATCCAGGTGCGCCTGAACAACGGGGAGTGGATGAA
>CAIQIV010000794.1 GCA_903871905.1 uncultured Chloroflexota bacterium
ACCCCTTACTCAGGCCAGATCCCCTCCGGTTCGGCGTTTTTCGACGACACTGCCCCGGACGGCACGCGCAGCCTGGTTGTTTACCAGCCAGTCATTGGCAGGCCGTGGGCGATGGTGCTGACCCTGCCCGCCACCCGTGCACAGACACTGGCCCTGCAGATTGCCGCCCCCATGCTGGTGATGATCGTCATCGTCTCCCTGTTGGCGGTAGTGATGATCAGCCTCAGCCTGCGTTCGGTCAACGCCTCCCTCCGCAAGCTGGCTGCGGAGACCGAGCTGATTGCCCAGGGCCAGCTCGACCACCCGCTGGCAGTGGAGGGCGAGGACGAGGTGGGCAAACTGCGCCGCGCCTTTGACCAGATGCGCATCAAGCTGAAGGCGCGCCTGGATGAGTTAAACCGCCTGCTGGCGGTCAGCCAGGGGGTGGCTTCTAGCCTGGAAATTGAAGAGGCAGTGCACCCCATCCTGGAAGCCGCGCAGGCCACCGGCGCCCGCATCGCTCGCATCGTGCTGACCCCTGGCGCCCTACCAGGTATGGAAGACGAGCATACCCAGCCTGTTGTCTTTGACCTGCAGCATGGGGACGAAGCCCTGGCTGACCTGGATGATCAGATCCTGGCCCTGCTGCGCGGCCAGAACCGGCTGGTCGTGCCTGAGCTGTCCCAATCCAGGCAGATCAATACCCCAACCGAGATCACCGGCATCGGATCCCTGGTGGCGCTGGCTGTCCGCCACGAAAACACGTATTACGGAGCATTCTGGGTGGCTTATGAGGAGGCGCGCATCCCATCCGAAGAAGAGCTGCGCTTCCTGGTTGCCCTGACGGGGCAGGCTGCCCTGGCCGCCACCAACAACCGCCTGTTCCTGAACGCTGAGGTAGGGCGCCAGAGGCTGGCTGCCATCCTGGCCTCCAGCCCGGACGCTGTCCTGGTCACTGACCGCCAGGGGAAGCTGATCCTGGCCAATCCAGCAGCCTGGCAGGTGCTCGGCTTCAGCTTTGACACCGGGCCTGGGAGGCCGCTGGAAGAGGTGATCAAGCAGAAGGAGCTGGCAGCCCTGCTGCGCTCCCACACCCGTCAGACACAATCCATCGAGATCACCCTGCCGGGGAACCAGGTGTTCCTGGCAACCGCCTCGCCAGTCATTGCTGAGGGTCAGCCGGTGGGACGGGTTTGCGTGCTGCGGGATGTCACCCGATTCAAAGAGCTGGAAAAGATGAAGTCAGAGTTTGTCGCCACCGTCTCTCATGACCTGCGATCGCCGCTCACCGTGATCAGCGGAGCGGCCAAGATGCTCGAAGTCGTCGGCCCGCTGAGCGAACAGCAGACCACCTACGTGCGCAGTATCGTGAACAGCGTCGACGGCATGACCCACTTGGTCAGCAACATCCTGGACCTGAGCCGCATCGAGGCAGGCATCGGGTTAAAGGTGGAGATGGTCCCGGTGCGGGAGGTGATCGAGCAGGTGCTCCAGACGCTGCAGATCCATGCCTCGCAGAAACGCATCGAGCTGGGTATGGAGATCCTGCCCGAGACGCCGGCACTAATCGAAGCTGATCCGGCTCTACTGCACCAGGCACTGCAAAACCTGGTGGAAAACGCCATTAAATACACGCGCACCGTGGGCAAGGTCACCCTGCGTGCCCGGCCTCAGCAGGACCGCATCGTCTTTGAGGTCAATGACACCGGTATCGGCATCTCGCCGGTGGATCAGATGCACGTGTTCGATAAGTTCTTCCGCGGCGCACAGCTAACCTCAGGCTCAACGACAACCAGGGAGCCGCGAGGCACCGGACTGGGCCTGGCGATCGTCAAGTCCATCGCCGAGCGCCACGGCGGGCAAGCCTGGGTTGAAAGCCAGCTTGGCAAAGGGAGCACCTTCTTTATCGCCGTTCCGCTGCGCCAGCCCGGCGCCCGAGACGCCCGTTTATAGGAATAATAGTCAGATTAAGAACCTGAAATTTTCTCTTGCTTTTTTGATTATCCATGCTATAATCAAAAGTTACTGTGTCCAGAACAAGCACTCATCCATTCAGCGCGTGAGCCTGATGCTCATGCGCTTGTCTTTGTTTTTTTCTGCCCATTCCTGGATACCAGCGCCCTGAAGGCGTTGGTCACAGACGCACTACTTCATTTCGGATATCGACACACCGGTCCAAGGTCCGGTCCGTGTCAGGAGGCACCCAATGGAAACCAAAGGATTGACCGCACTACGTATCAGCCTGGCATCACCCGAAACGATCCGCAGCTGGTCTTATGGTGAGGTATTGAAACCGGAGACGATTAACTATCGCCGCCTGCGCCCCGAGAAAGACGGCCTGTTCTGCGAGGCCATTTTTGGCCCCACCCGCGATTGGCAGTGCTACTGCGGCAAATACAAGAACATCCGCTACAAAGGGATCATTTGCGACAAGTGCGGCGTGGAAGTGACCCGTTCTGCAGTGCGTCGCGAGCGCATGGGACACATTGAGCTGTCCGCTCCGGTAGCCCATGTGTGGTACACCCGCCGCATCCCTTCCTACCTGGGCCTGCTGCTGGATATCTCCCGCCGCAACCTGGACCGCGTGCTGTATTTTGCTCAATACGTGGTGACGTATGTCGATGAGGATGCCCGCCAGAAAGCCCTCAACCGGTTGGCGGAGAAGATCACCGTCTCTGAGCGCGAGCAGGGCTCGCGCATCAACGCGATGATTGCCGAGGTCAAGGCCGGGCGTGACCGCAGCCTCAACGAGCTGGAACAGCGCCGCCAGGAGATCGAAAAGCGTTACGACGAAACCATTGCCGAGCAGCTTGACCCCATCATCCAGGCCGGGCAGCGCACCGAAAACAGCCTGCGCGAGCAGATCGGCTCCCCAGCCCGTACCACCATCCACTTTCCTGATACCGAGATCGTCATCGTCAAGGCCGGCGAGACGATCGCCAACCAGCATCTTTCGGGTGTCTCGCGCATTGTCAAGGAGCGCCTGGAGGAGCTGGAAAGCGACCTGAAGGACCAGAAGCAGCGCGAGCTTGAACATGCCCGCATGGAGCGAGAGCGCATCCGCGCCGAGGCCGACCTGCAGATGGAAGGCCTGCGCAACCAACTGGATGATCAATCCACCAACGTGCGCGATGAAAATGCCCACCTGCGTACCGAGCTGCTTGAACTGCGCCCGCTGACTTTCATGGGCGAATCCCGCTACCGCGAGCTGAAGTCGCGCTGGGGCCAGGTGTTCCGCGCCGACATGGGTGCCGAGGCCTTCTATGACATCCTGCGCCGCCTGGACCTGGACAAGCTGGCCCAGGAGTTGTGGCATGAGGTGCGCACCTCGCGCAGCAAGCAGAAGCGGAAGAAAGCCACCAAGCGCCTGAAGGTGGTGGAGGCTTTCCGCCGCTCCGGCAACCGTCCCGAGTGGATGGTGCTGACGGTGCTGCCAGTGATCCCGCCCGACCTGCGCCCCATGGTGCAGCTCGACGGCGGCCGCTTCGCCACCTCCGACCTGAATGACCTTTACCGGCGGGTGATCAACCGCAACAACCGCCTCAAGCGCCTGCTGGAGCTGGGTGCCCCGGACGTCATCGTGCGCAATGAAAAGCGCATGCTGCAAGAGGCGGTAGACTCGCTGATCGATAATGCCCAGCGCGGCAAGGCCCTCTCCCGCCGCGGGCGGCGCGAGCTGCGCTCGCTGAGCGACATGCTCAAAGGTAAAAAGGGCCGCTTCCGCCGCAACCTGTTGGGCAAGCGCGTGGACTACTCAGGCCGCTCGGTGATCGTGGTTGGTCCCAAGCTCAAGCTGTACCAGTGCGGTCTGCCCAAGACCATGGCACTGGAGCTCTACCGTCCCTTTGTCATTTCCCGCCTGGTGCAGCACAACTATGCTGCCAATGTCAAAGGCGCCCGGCGCTTTATCGAGCGCAACCGCCCGGAAGTCTGGGAAGTGCTGGAAGAGGTGATCCGCGAGCGGCCGGTGCTGCTCAACCGCGCCCCCACCCTGCACCGCCTGGGCATCCAGGCTTTCGAGCCCATGCTGATTGAAGGCAGCGCCATCCAGCTTCACCCGCTGGTCTCTACCGCCTTCAACGCCGACTTCGACGGCGACCAGATGGCTGTGCATGTACCGCTTTCGCAAAAAGCAGTGTTGGAAGCCCGCCAGCTCATGCTCTCGGCTCGCAACCTGCTCAAACCAGCCGATGGCGAGCCGATCATCAGCCCGTCAAAAGATATGGTCCTGGGCGTGTATTACCTGACCAAGGAAGATAACCTCAAGCACCGCGGCGATGGCCGTGTCTTTGCCGACCAGGATGAAGTTGAGATGGCCTACCAGCTGCGCCAGGTAGACATCCACGCCCGCATCCGGGTATGGGGCTCATCCATGTATGACAACCACAAGACCCGCCTGCCGCAAGCTGAAAAGCGCTTGCTGGAAACCACTGTTGGGCGGGTGCTGTTCAACCGCGTCCTGCCCCCCGAGATCCAGTTTGTCAACTGGGTGCTGGACAAAGGCGGTCTGAAAGACCTGGTGGCTGACCTGTTTGAATACTGCGGCGAAGAGCGCACCCCGGACATCGCTGATGCCATCAAGGATATTGGCTTCACCTATGCCACCCGCTCCGGTTATTCCCTGGCTGTCTCGGACATCACCGTCCCTGCGACAAAGGAAAGCATCGTTAACGACTCGCTGGCGGAGGTTGAGGTGGTACAGCGCGAGTTCCGCCGCGGCCTGCTCACCGAGCAGGAGCAGAACGAGCGCATCATCGATATCTGGCAGCGCACCACCTCCCTGGTGGCTGAAGAAGTTAAGAAGGCCATGGACCCCAACGGCAACCTGGCAGCCCAGGCCATCTCCGGCGCCACCAAAGGCGGCTTTGGCCCCATCTCTCAGCTCGCCGGCATGCGCGGCCTGATGGCTGACCCTTCTGGGCGCATCATCCCGCTGCCCATCCGCTCCAACTTTCGTGAAGGCCTGAATGCCCTGGAGTACTTCATCTCCACCCACGGCGCCCGCAAAGGCCTGGCGGATACCGCCCTGCGCACCGCTGACGCCGGCTACCTGACCCGTCGCCTGGTGGATGTGGCCCAGGATGTGATTGTCAATGAAGATGACTGCGGAACCCCAGAAGGGCTGACCATCCGCCGCACCGACGACATCGCCGGGCAGGCGATGGGCGCCCGCCTGTACGGCCGCCTGGTCGCCGAGCGCGTGGTGGACCCACAGACCGGCGAGATCCTGGCCGAGCGCGACGACCAGCTCGACCGCGAGCGGGTGCGGCGCATCACCGCCTCCAAGGTCCAGGAGGTCAAGGTGCGCTCGCCGCTCACCTGTGAGCTGTCTCACGGCATCTGCGCCAGGTGCTACGGCATTGACCTGGGGCGTGGGGAGTTGGTGGAGATCGGCTCGGCAGTCGGCATCGTCGCGGCCCAATCCATCGGCGAGCCAGGCACCCAGCTCACCCTGCGCACCTTCCACACCGGCGGCGTAGCCGCTGGCGGTGACATCACCACCGGTCTGCCCCGCGTGGAAGAGCTGTTTGAAGCGCGCAAGATGCCGAAAGGCGAGGCAGTGGTTGCCCGCATTGGCGGGAAGGTTACCATCCTGCAATCCGACCGTTACAGCGACCTGCGCATTGCCCGCATCGAGCACAGCGAGATGATCCACGATGAGTACGACCTGGCTGAAGGCTGGAACGTGGCGGTCAATGATGAAATTGAGGTGCGCCAGGGCGACGTAATCGCCTTCCTGGGCGACGCCACGATCAACGCCCTGAACGCTGGCCGCGTGCGTATCGAGACCTCTGACGCCATGAAGACCAAGGTAGTTGTCTCTCACGAACAGAAAGAGGCGGAAGAGCACGAGATCCCCACCACCTCCCGCCTGCTGGTCAAGGACGGCGACTACATCGAGGCCGGAGAGCAGCTCACCGAAGGCTCGCTCAACCCCCACACGATCCTGCGCATCAAGGGCCATATTGCCTGCCAGATGTACCTGCTGTCCGAGGTGCAGAAGGTGTACCGCTCCCAGGGCCAGAACATCAACGACAAGCACTTCGAGGTGATCATCCGCAAGATGATCTCCAAGGTTGCGGTCACCCGCCCCGGTGATACCAGCTATCTCCCTGGCGACCTGGTGGATCTGCTGGAGCTCAAGAAAGTCAACGAGCAACTGCTGGCGGCCGGCAAGCGCCCTGCTAAATTCATGGAGATCCTGCTGGGCATCACCAAGGCCTCGTTGAGCACCGATTCCTTCCTATCAGCTTCGTCTTTCCAGCACACGATCAAGGTGCTGGCCGGGGCAGCAATCGCCTCCAGCGAAGACAAGCTGTTTGGCTTGAAGGAGAACGTGATCATCGGTAAGCTGATCCCGGCGGGCAGCGGCTTTGTCGGCGGGCGCTTTGCCCAGGAAGATGAGGTACGGCGCAACGAAGCCGCCACATCGAACCGTGACACCAGCATGGACGACGAAATGGCGGACTACGACTACGCCAACGACTGAGAATAGGGTCCTGTTGTAGGGGCAGGTCTGAGACCTGTCCCTACCCCTATGCAGGTATTTGATTTCATTCAGGAGGTAAGGATATGGCAGTACGCAAAGCTGAAGCTGCCTGGGAAGGCAGCCTGAAGGAAGGCAAAGGCAAGATGAAGCTGGGCAGCGGCGCTTTTGAAGGGGCGTTCTCTTTTGCCACGCGCTTCGAAGAGCAGCCCGGAACCAACCCGGAAGAGCTGATCGGGGCGGCCCATGCTGGCTGTTTCTCGATGGCCCTCAGCGCCGGCCTGGGCAACGCAGGGTTCACTCCCAGGCGCATCGCCACCCGTGCTACGGTGACCCTGGGCGCTATCGAGGGCAAAGCGCGCATCACCAGCATCCACCTGGAGTGCGAGGCCGAGGTCCCCGGCATCAGCGCAGAGAAGTTCAGTGAAGTTGCCGAAGGCACCAAGACCGGGTGCCCGGTTTCTGCAGCCCTGGCGGCTGTGCCGATCACCCTGGAAGCACGCCTGGTTTAATCTCAACCCCCATGGCGGGATGGTAAGGCACAGCGCTCTGCCATCCCGCCTCATGCTCCCTTTCTTACCCCCTTCGTTCCCCCTCCAGGCAGCCCCATCCCCCGTCAAACCGGGGAACCCACGAAGAGCAAACTGCGTCTTACTCTCTATGCACACCCCAAAAGAAACCGGTAAACAACCGGCGCCAACTGCCCATCTCCGCAAAGAACTGGAGGCAGTCCTACGGCTGGTGCAGCGGCATGAATGGCTGAGCGGCGGGCTGTTGGCCGGGCTGCTGCTGTTCCTGGTGCTGGTGAACGGCCTGGCGCTGGGGTACCTGTCCGGGCTGCAGGAGCGACGCTCCCTGGCCCAACAGCAGGGCGCTCAATCCGCGGGCGAGCAGTACGATCTGGGGGTCAAGGACATGGCCGAAGGTAATTATGACGTCGCCCGCCAGCGCTTTGAATACGTGCTCAGCCAGGACCCCGGCTACCCTGGCGCCGTTGACAGGCTGGCGGAGGCGTTGAACGTACTGGCCATTACCGCCACACCCACCCCTCTGCCTGCCACGGCCACACCTACCCCGCCGCCGGACGCCCGCTCGTCCCAGGAACTGTTGGACCAGGCCCGGGGGAAAACCGCGGCATCCGAGTGGGACGCCGCCCTGGACCTGCTGGCGCAGCTGCGCAAACAAGATCGCTCCTTCCAGCCGGAGCGCGTCGACGGATTGATGTTCCTTGCCCTGCGCAGCCGCGGCTTGCAGAAGATCGAGCAAAGCGGCAACCTGGAGGGCGGGATCTACGATCTGGCGGTTGCCGAGCGCTTCGGCCCGCTGGACGGCCGGGCGCGGGACGCCCGAGACCTGGCGCGCCTGTATGTCATGGGCCTGAGCTTCTGGGAAGTTGACCCGCGCCAGGCGATGGAGTACTTCAGCCAGCTGGCTGCCGCCTCTCCTGGGCTGCGCGACGCATCCGGCTGGACGGCCGCGGAACGTTACCAGGCGGCCATGATCCAGTATGCTGACCAGCTGGCCAGCGGCGGGCAGTGGTGCGACGCACAGGCGCAGTACGAGCAGGCGCTGGCCGCCAAGGCCGACGAGGCGCTGGCCGCCACCGCCACCTATGCCGCTGAGCAGTGCAGCCCGCCCACAGCAACCCCCGACCTTTCAACCCTGACCGCCACCGCCACACTCCAGGCCACGCTGACCCTGGAACCCGGCGCCACACTCACGCTCACGAATACGCCCACCGTGCCTGTGTTCTCCACACCCACCAGCACCCCCACGCCTGCGCTGCCAGACACCCCCACCCTGCCTGTCCCCACCCTGCCAGAGCAGCCCAGCCCTACGCAGCCAGCCCCCACCGACACCCCGCCGGCAACAGCAGAGCCCACCCTGGGGCCGCCGCCGCTCCTCACCGAGCTCCCCCCGCCGCCAACCCCGGGCTCCATACAGGGCAACCCCACCAACCTGACAGGACAGCCATGAAAACCAGGCTCCCATCCCTCCAATCTCTGAACCGCCACCAGGCGCTGCTCGGGCGCTGGGTGCTGGCCGGTGTGCTGTTCAGCGCTGCCTGCCTGGTAGGGCTGGCTGCCTTTGCCGTGGGGCGCGGCGCAGCCTTCTTCGGCCTGGGCGGGGCGCTCAACGCCCCGGCCTTCGGCGCCAGCCAGGTCAACGCCCTGGGCACCCCGCTGCCCGGCAGCGGCGCTGCGCCCCAACCGCTGAATGTGCCCGGTCTGGCGCAGTGGGACGGCGCCAGCCAGGTCAACATCCTGCTGCTCGGCCTGGACTACCGCGACTGGGAAGCCGGCAGCGGTCCTTCCCGCTCCGACACCATGATCTTGCTCACCCTGGACCCATTAACCCAGTCGGCCGGGATGCTCTCCATCCCGCGCGACCTGTGGGTAGCCATCCCGGGCTTTAAGCATGGCAAGATCAACACCGCCTATTTCCTGGGGGACGCCTACAAGCTGCCCGGCGGCGGTCCGGCGCTGGCGATCAAGACCGTGGAAGAATTCCTTGGGGTGCCGATCCACTATTTTGCCCAGGTTGACTTTGGCGCATTTGTGCGCTTTATCGATGAAATTGGTGGGGTCAAGATCGACGTGCCGGAGAAGATCACCATCGACCTGTTGGGCGGCGGCTCAAAGACCAAGAAGACGCTGCAGCCCGGGGTGCAGCTCCTGCCCGGCGAATGGGCGCTGGCTTACGCCCGGGCGCGCTACACCCAGGGCGGCGACTTCGACCGCGCGCGGCGGCAGCAGCAGGTGATCCTGGGCATCCGGAACCGCGTCCTGGAACTCAACATGCTGCCCGAGCTGATCGCCAAGGCGCCCGTGCTGTACCAGGAGCTGGCCTCCGGCGTACACACCAACCTGACCCTGGACCAGATGCTAAAGCTGGCTGCCATGGCGCAGCAGGTGCCCGAGGACCGCATCCAGCGCGGTGTGCTGGACACCAACTACGTGCAGTTTGGCCAATCCCCCGACGGGTTGAGCATCCTGATCCCTATCCCAGACAAGATCCACACCCTGCGAGACCAGATCTTTGTCAGCGCCGGCAACCTGGGGCCGGAGGCGCCGGGTACGCCCGTCGAGCAGATGCAGGCCGAGTCAGCCAGGCTGGCGGTGCTTAACGGATCAGGCGTCTCTGGATTGGCAGAGCGTACTGCAAATTATCTAAGACAGCAGGGCGCTAACGTGACCCAGACCGGCGACGCCGGGCAGTCCTATGCCGCCACCCGCCTGGTCGACCACACCGGCAGCCCATACGCCTTAAAATACCTGGCTGAGCTGTTCAAGGTCTCCCCCGACCGCATCCAGATCCAGCCGGACTTCAACGCCGGCGTGGACGTGGAGGTGATCCTGGGAAGCGACTGGGCACAGAGCAATCCCCTGCCCTAGCTGCTGCACAGGCGCATATCAACCGCTGTCTTGCCTGGCAATGGTGATAAAATTGGGGGGAAATCTTACACCTGGACCATTCTCACGGAGCAGCCTGATGTGTGGACGCTTTACCCTTACCGCTGACCCCGACGAGCTGCGCCAGGCCTTTCCCTGGCTCAACATCGCCGAGATGGGCCCACCGCGCTATAACATCGCCCCCTCCCAGCCCGTGGCGGTGGCAGCAAATGACGGCAAGAATCGCCTGGATTACTTTGTGTGGGGGCTGATCCCCTCCTGGGCCAAGGACCCAACCATCGGCAGCCGCATGATCAACGCCCGCGCGGAGACGCTGGCAGAAAAGCCCTCCTTCCGCGCTGCCTTCCGCCGGCGCCGCTGTCTGATCTTTGCCAGCGGCTTCTACGAATGGCAAACACTTCCCGGGCGCAAGGCCAGGCAGCCGATGTACATCCGCATGCAGGACAGCCGCCCCTTCGCCTTTGCTGGGCTGTGGGAGACCTGGAACGCTCCGGACGGCTCTCAGGTGCTGTCCACGGCGATCATCACCACCGAGCCATACGCCCTGATGAGCACGATCCACAACCGCATGCCGGTGATCCTGCCCTCCGCCGTCCACCCGCTGTGGCTTGACCGCGGCGAGCCGGGGCTGGACTTGCTGCAGGCGCTGCTGGTCCCTTACCCCGAAGCGGAGATGACCGCCTTCCCCGTCTCCATGCTGGTCAACAGCCCCGCCAACGACGCGCCGCAATGCATCCTTCCCGCCTCCTGAGCGAACACTCCCGGTGCCAGGCCTGGGGCGAGCCGGTCGCCCGCGTGCTGGCGGCTGCCCTGCAGGCCGTTGACCCTGCGCAGGCAGTGCAGCGCGCCGTACAGCGCGATGGACAGCGCCTGGTGATTGCCGGGCAGGAGTACAACCTGGAAAGCATCCGGCGCATCTGGGTGGTTGGCGCGGGTAAAGCCGGGGCTCCGATGGCCTCCGCCCTGGACGGCATTTTGAGCGATCGCATCCAGGCCGGGCTGGTCAGCGTCAAGCAGGGTTATGCCGGGCCGCAGGTGCGCGACGGCAGCGCCTGGTTTGGGTGCATTGAGGTAGCTGAGGCCGGGCACCCCATCCCAGACGGGCGTGGGGTGGCTAATTCTGAGCGCATCAGCCGCCTGCTGGATGAAGCGCAGGCGGACGACCTGGTGATCTGCCTGGTCTCCGGCGGCGGCTCGGCGGTACTGCCCGCCCCAGTCCCCGGCGTGTCGCTGTCCGACCTGCAGGCGCTGACCGCTGCCCTGCTGGCTTGCGGAGCAGCCATCCAGGAGATCAACACCCTGCGCAAACACCTGGACCGGCTGAAAGGCGGCGGCATGGCCCGCCTGGCCTGCCCGGCCCAGCTGGCGGCGCTGATCCTCTCCGACGTGGTCGGCGACCCGCTGGAGGTGATCGCCTCCGGGCTGACCGTCCCCGATCCAACCACCTTCCAGGACGCCTGGCAGGTGCTGGAGCGCCGCGAGATCCTGGATAGGACACCACTGCCCATCCTGGAGCACCTGCGCCAGGGCCGCGCCGGGCTGATACCGGACACTCCCAAACCGGATGACCCGGCCTTCGCCAGGGTGCACAACCAGGTGATCGCCAGCAACCAGCACGCTGTGCGCGCCGCCATGGCCCAGGCGCAGGCCGAGGGGCTGGAGCCGCTGCTGCTGACCACCTTCCTGCAGGGCGAGGCACGCCAGGCAGGGCAGTTCCTGGGAGAGCTGGCCCGCCAGGTGGCGGCCAGCGGCGAGCCACGCCGCCGCCCGTGCTGCCTGGTGGCTGGTGGTGAGACCACCGTCACCCTGCGCGGGGACGGGCTGGGCGGGCGCAACCAGGAGCTGGCGTTGGGCGCCGTCCGGGAGCTGGATGGGCTGGAGAACGTGGTCCTGGCAGCCATGGCCACCGACGGAGGCGACGGCCCGACCGACGCTGCCGGCGCCCTGGTCAGCGGGCAGACGCTGCGGCGCGCCAGATCGCTCGGGCTGGAGGCGGACGACTTCCTGCAGCGTAACGACGCTTACCATTTCTTCCAGGCGCTGGGCGACCTGCTGCTCCCCGGACCTACTCAAACCAATGTCAATGACCTGGCTTTAATCTTTGCATTTTAGGAGGTAACTTATGTCCGATCTTCCCCTGGTGATCGTCAGTCACACCCTGCCTGCCGGTTGGCTGGACAAAATGGAGGGGCGCTGCCGCATGCTGATCGGCCCGGTGGACGCCACCCGCCTGTCCGACGAGCTGGCGCAGGCGCTGCCGCAAGCCGAAGGCCTGTACTGCCTGCTCACCATCCCGGTCAACCACGCGCTGCTGGAGCGCGCTCCACGCCTGCGGGTGGTCAGCAACATGGCAGTAGGCGTGGACAACGTTGACGTGGCGGCCTGCACCCGGCGAGGCATCCCGGTGGGCAACACCCCGGGCGTGCTCACCGAGGGCACCGCCGACCTGACCATGGCGCTGCTGCTCTCCGCCGCCCGCCGCCTGCCCGAATCCAGCCAGGATGCCCGCGAGGGGCGCTGGAAGACCTGGTCGCCCACCGGCTGGCTGGGGGCCGACCTGTACGGGGCCACCCTGGGCCTGGTCGGGCTGGGCAAGATCGGCAAAGCCGTCGGCCAGCGCGCTCGCGGCTTCGGCATGCGCCTGGTATACAGCGACACCCAGCCCAACCCGCAGGCTGAGGCTGAGCTGGGGGCGGTCTACCTCTCCCTGGAGGAGGTGCTGCGCCACAGCGACTTTGTCAGCCTGCACACCCCACTGACCGCCGAGACGCGCGGCCTGATCGGGGCACCCCAACTGCGCATGATGAAACCCGGCGCCATCCTGGTCAACACATCACGCGGCCCGATCGTGCGCATGGATGACCTGCACCAGGCTCTGGCCGAGGGCTGGATCGCCGCCGCCGCCCTGGACGTCACCGACCCCGAGCCGCTGCCGCCGGAACACCCGCTGTATCAATTAAAGAACTGCCTGATTGTGCCGCACATCGGCTCCGCCACGCAGAATACGCGGCGGCGCATGGCCGAACGGGCTGCCGAGAACCTGGTGGCCGGGCTGGAGGGCAGGCACCTGCCCTTCTGCGTCAACCCCGAGGTCTACCCGGAGTAAGCCCAATTTGCTGCGAAACCCGACTTTTGACCTGCACGTAATCCCTGAGCCGCGCCGCCAGACCTGCACCTACCGGGTGCGCTACGATGAGTGCGACCCTTATGAGCGCCTGAACAACGCCAACTACGCCCGCTACATGGCGGACGCAGCCTTTAGCGCCTCGGCGGCGGCAGGTTATGACCGCCTGCGCTATGCCGAGATCGGGCGGTATTGGTGGGTGCGCGAGACCGGGATCCACTTCCTGTCCCCGGTGCGCAGCGGGGACACGCTGGACATCCACACCTGGGTGGTGGACTTCCGGCGCGCCAGCTCACGCCGCGCCTACGAGATGGTGCACCACGGCAGCCAGCGGCTGGCGGCGCGCGCCTACAGCGACTGGGTGTTCCTGGCCACGGATGCCATCCGCCCGGTGAAGATCCCGGCGGAGATGATCGGCGCTTTCTTCCCCCGCGGCGCTCCAGCCGCTTACGCCGAGCGGCAGCCCTTCCGCGACCCGCCCTCGCCGCCGGAGAACGCCTTCCGCAGCCGCCGCCAGGTGACCTGGCAGGACCTGGACCCTATGGGACACGTTAACAACGCCACCTACCTGGGCTACATGGAGGACTGCAGCGTGCAGGCCCTGGAAGCCGGAGGCTGGCCGCTGCGCCGCATGGACGAGCAGGGCAGCGCCCTGGCTGCCTGCTCGCAGCACATCCAGTACCTGCAGCAGGCGCTGTACGGCGACGAGCTGGAGATCACCACCTGGGTGGGGCGCGCCTGGCGCT
>CAIQIV010000795.1 GCA_903871905.1 uncultured Chloroflexota bacterium
CAGGCTCTCGAGTTGGTTAAGCTGCTCTTCGCTTAGCCGTTTGCAGGCGAGCAGCGTGGATGGGCCGATTACCGTAGCCATGGCGTCCATCACCTCAACAAAGTCAAACACGCTAAGCGGGGCGATTACCACCCCCTGGTGAGGGATAATGTTCAGCAAACCCTGCTGTGCCAGGCGCTGAAAGGCCTCGCGCAGCGGGGTGCGGCCCCATGCATACCGCTTCATCAGCGTCGTTTCACTGACAGCCAGGCCAGGCTCTAACTCCAGGGTCAGCACCAGTTTGCGCAATTCCTCTTCAATACGGTCGCTTTCACGGGCAGTCCTGCCGGAGACTGTTTCTTTTTGCTTTTGCATGTTTTCCTTGTATGCTGCCATTCCAGGTTATCTGAAGCGATTAAACCATAAAACCAGGGGGAATGCAATCCAATCAGTATACAATTTGTATACGATCGGAATATTTAATTTGACATCCCTGGGTTGGGAGAGTATACTCAGGCCATGGTTTCCCCATATCTCTCATCTGCATTGACAGATTATGCGCCGCCTGGAATCAAGGCGGAATTGGCGACTGGAAACCAGCCGCCGCAGGCGGTGATCTTTGATATTCGCCGCTTTTCCATCCACGATGGTCCTGGCATCCGCACGGCTGTTTTCTTCAAAGGATGCCCACTGCGCTGTCAATGGTGTCATAACCCGGAAAGCCAGTCCTCCCAGCCTGAATTGATCCTGCGTCTAAATCGGTGCATCCACTGTGAGGCATGTGTCCAATCCTGCCCGAATGGGGCGGTAACTTCCAGCGATGGGGAAATCCTCACGGACCGTGAGAAATGCCGGGTGTGTGGCGCCTGCGCGGATGCCTGCTTCCCAGAAGGCCGGCAGATTGTTGGGCAGGTCTATTTGCCATCCCAGGTGATTGAAATTGTGGAGCGCGACCGGGTCTTTTTTGAGCAGTCCGGTGGCGGTCTGACCCTCACTGGCGGGGAGCCGATGATGCAGCTTCCCTTTATCCGCCTGCTGCTGCACGATGCCAGGCAGCGCGGTCTGCATACCGTCATGGAGACCTGTGGCTATGCATCCTGGCAGGCCTTTGCGTCGATCCTGGAAGAGGTAGATCTCTTTCTCTATGACCTCAAGCTGATGGATGATATCAAACACCGGCAGTTCACTGGCGTTTCAAACCAGCGTATCCTGGAGAACCTGAAACAGCTCACTGCCCGGGGGAAGATGGTGATTGTCAGGCTGCCCATTATCCCAGGGGTGAATGATGACGCCGAAAACCTGGCGGCGGCTGGCAGCTTCATTGCCGGATTGGGACAGGTGCAGCGGGTTGATCTGCTCCCGTATCACCGTATCGCTGAGACAAAATACCAGAACCTGGGAAAAGAGTACCTGCTTCGTGGTTTAAAATCGCCCGAACCGAAGGCTATGGAAATGATCGCCAGCCAACTACGCGAGTTTGGACTGGATGTCTCAATTGGAGGTTAATCATGGGAATGACTGAACGTGTTCACCGCTTGCGCCAGCAGTCGCTGGATGCGAAGCCCACGCTGTCCGCTGAACGAGCGGTATTGCTCACCGAGTTTTACCAAACGAATGTCGGGCTGGTTTCTGTCCCTGTGCGCCGGGCTCTGGCCTTCCAATATTTGATGGAGCAAAAAACGATTTATATTGGCGAAGGCGAGCTGATTGTCGGAGAAAAGGGCCCGGAGCCAAAAGCCACCCCGACGTATCCTGAGCTGTGCTGCCATTCCCTGCAGGACCTGGATATCCTGGATTCCCGCCCAAAAATCCCATTCTTTGTCAGCCCAAAAGACCGGGAAGTATATGCCCAGAGGATCATTCCAAACTGGCAGGGCGGCTCGATGCGCGACCTGCTCTTCCAGGAGATGACCCCAGCCTGGAAAGATGCATATGAGGCCGGGATCTTCACCGAGTTTATGGAGCAGCGTGCTCCGGGGCATACGGTCCTGGATGGTAAGATTTACAAGAAGGGCATGCTGGATTTTAAAGCGGACATCCAGTCTCGGCTGGCATCTCTGGATTACCTGGATGACACCCAGGCTTATGCGCGCCAGGAACAGCTCAAGGCAATGGACATCGCGGCCAGCGCCATCATGCGCTTTGCTGAGCGGCATGCGAGCTACGCGCGCCAGCTGGTGGAGCTGGAGGATGATCCCCGGCGCAAGGCAGAGCTGGAGCAAATCGCCAGGGTCTGCGACCGGATCCCTGCCCATGCACCGCGCAATTTTTGGGAAGCGCTGCAGTATTACTGGTTTGTTCACCTGGGTGTGACCACCGAGCTCAATACCTGGGATGCCTTTTGTCCGGGCCACCTGGATCAGCACCTTCAGCCGTTTTATGAGCAGGGCTTGCAGGACGGAAGCCTGACCCGTGAGATGGCAGAAGAGCTGCTGCAGTGTTTCTGGATCAAGTTCAACAACCAGCCAGCGCCACCAAAG
>CAIQIV010000796.1 GCA_903871905.1 uncultured Chloroflexota bacterium
AGGAATTGGATGCTCACTTTGGCATCCAGCATACCACAATCCAGGTTGAGCACCAATTGTGTGGGGTCCAGGATTGACCCCAAGCAAGCATCGGTTATCCGATGGAACTATAACCGCTCTCACGGGTCTCAGGGCAAGCCGCGGCATACAACGCCATCGCCGTCATCATCCAACAGGAAGACATCCCCATAACCTTCCTCTACGCAGTAGTTGAAACATGCCTGGGCTTCTTTATGGGTGCCGAAATCCTTACACTGCAGGTCGTGACCTTCACAATTACATTCAACTCCAGCCGTAGGAGTCGCTGAGCGCTCCGGGGTTATGGTTGGAGTAGGGATAGGCGTGGAGGTGGGCACCGGAGTTGGGACCCAGATGCCGATCGCTGCCATCTGAGCCTCGGCCTGCAGTTGGATGAAATCCTGGTCACAGGCCGTATCTGGCGGCTGGCTGAACGCCCTGGCATAACCGCCCTTGACCATTTCATAATTTACAAATTTATCGCCGATTAACACGTATCTCGGCCACCTGCCTTGCTGATCCATGTCCGTGACATCTTTGACCAGGGAAACTACCTGGCCCCCGACCATGCGATTGTTATATTCGAGGGCCTGCGGGCCAAATTTCTCTACAGGCTGTTCAACGCGGGGGGCGGCAATGCCAATATACTTAACAATATACCCGGCATTCTTAACCGCCACCTCTATCGTATCCCCGCTGATCACTCGCATGACTCGCGCGTCGAGCCTCTCCCCGGCTGGCAGGCACGCGCCGGGCGTGGCGGTGACATAGATCACCGTGATTTGTTCTGTGCTCTCCAACGGGGGTGGCGCAGGGGTATCGGTCGGAATGGCTGTGGGTGGTGCAGTCGGCATTAGCGCAGCCATGGTCTGCGCCACGATCGTGCCCACCGGGACCAGCGTGGGCAGAGGCGCTTGCGGAGCGGCGCAGGCTGTCAGGCTGAAGAAAATGATGACCAGTAACACTATTTTCATCATTGATAACCTCCTCATCCCAAAATAAAAGCGTGCTACAGACCCAATCGAGTATTTCGATTGCCCCACCAGACCATTACCAATGGGACGATCGCCCCAACACCAAGCAGCAGTGCACACACCAGGCCAATTACAGCCAATACGGCAATCACAGGCAGCACAAAACTTAACCCGCCCGCCAACACGCTGAGGATAAAGACGCACACCGCGGCGATCAATAATCCAAATGTCGTGTTCCTGGCTCTCTTGAAGGAACTTTTGCGCTCGCCTGCAAACTTTCCAGTCTGACCATGTATGAACACCCTTTGAACCATCCCTTGATCATCCTGGTACCAGGAGGTAAATACCGGCTCGAGCAGCAAGGTCCAGTTGTGGTCTGAAAATTCGGGGTTCCAATTGTACTCGCGGCTGTGGTCTGCTCTGGCAGCTCTCTGGCAGTCGCCTGCAGCCAGCCCTTTGAGTTTGAGCACTGCATCTCCCCAGGCATCAGACGTCTCTCGATCCGGCAGACGTATCCAGGCTTGCTTCAGACTGCCTTCTGTTACACGCGCCGCCCTGGAAACATCAAACTGTCCCAAAAGAGAGCGTATTGTTGCCTCTTGTTCCAACGCAGGAGCGATGACATTCAGGTATTCGCGCTGCAAAGTGCCTCGCCTGGGTTCCCATCGAACACGGCCTTCTTTCAACTGCCTGGATGTCCAGCCTCCACTGTTCTCATCAAACTGGTCCTGGTGGCTGACCACCTGATAATCATAACCCGCATCCATCTGCCAGCCTGCCCGAACATGGACATCCACCAGCCAGCGCGGCAGGTATACCAGGCTCAAACGAGAAAGGATACCGGCAGGGCTCAAATCCACTGGAGGGAACCAAATCGAAGAAACAAACTGCCGGGTTCCCTCCTCCAGGTCTGCACTGGAAACCTGAACCGGGATCGCCAGCTCCAACTGATTTGGGCTGCCAGCCTGGCCCAGTGCTGTTGGATCGAAAACTGCCAGCCTGGGGCTAAAACAGTGTGGACAGGTCGAAGCAGGCGCGCTGTCAAGCCGGATGAATTTCCAGTCGCAGGCTTCACAAACGAAACCCTGTACAACTGGCTTGCTTTCAGAATCGACGGATTGAACAATGTGTTCCTGGTTCATGATCTTCTCTCAGGCATCATCCAAACCCTGGGCTTGCAT
>CAIQIV010000797.1 GCA_903871905.1 uncultured Chloroflexota bacterium
CCGGCCGCCTTCTCGTCGTTTGCCCTCTCGTCGCTGGTCTACCCGCTGGCGGGGATCGCCTCGTGGTGCGGCCTGCGCGGGCTGGCGGACTTCTCGCAGCGGGCGCTGCTCACCCCACGCCGCCCGGCAGCCGGGATTGAAGCCGAGGTGAGCGCCCTGCTGGGCCAGGCCGGCGCCGAGGCGCGCCAGTCGGGCAGCCTGCTCGACAGCCTGGCGCGCGACGAGGCCGGCCAGCCGCTCTCCCTGCCGGCCCTCAGCTATGACCAGGTCAACGGCCTGCCGGATGACCAGGCGCTGGGGGCGCTGCAGCGCCTGGAGGAGAATGCCCTGGCGGGCATCGCCCAACTGCGCGCCGCCCTGGCGGCCTCCGTGGAGCCGCTGTGCCAGCGCTTTGCCGGCAGCCTGCAGGCCGAGCTGGAGGCCAGCCTGCGCGACCCGCAGCGCGGCCCGCGCTACACCGCCTGGCTGGCAGCGGCGGTGGAGAAGCGCCTGTCTGCCCAGCGCGATGAGCCGCTCTCCACCGAGCAGGCGGCCTTCCGCGCCGACATGGACGCCTACGAGGCCGCCTGGAGCGCGGCCCGCGACGACCTGGGGCGCGCCCTGCGCCTGCCGTCTGTCCTGCCCTGGCGGCGCTGGCAGGTGAAAGCCGCCCGCTCGGCCTACACCTCTGCCTTCAACGCCTACCTGTTCTCGGCCTACGAGCTGGAGCGGCGCACCCAGGCCATCCTGGCCTGCGGGCAGATGGCCCAGGCAGCCCGCCGCCTGGCGCGCCAGGCCAACGACCTGCTCAACGGTTGGGAGCAGCTTGCCCAGGCTGCCGCCCGCCAGGCCGAGACCGGGCTGTCCCAGGCGCGCGCCACCCAGACCGAGTACAGCCTGATGCGCAACATCGCCGGGCCGGATGAGCTGCGCCGCACCTTTGAGCGCTGCTTCCCCGACCTGGACGGCGCGGCCCGCCAGGAGCACTTTGCCAGCCAGTTCTGGCAGTTCTTCGCCGGGCGCTTCCCCGGCTGGAGCCTGGAGCAGGCCAACCTGGCCACCCCCACCGAGGACAGCCCGGCGGTGCAGGCCTATTACTTCCTGGCCAACTGGTACGCCGACCAGCTGCGCAGCCAGACGCTGCTCGACCACCTGCGGGCGATCTACGGCGACGCCTGGGGGCGCGAGATCGAGCTGCGCTACCGCCAGACCGCGCCTTTCTGGAACTACAACCTGGCGCGCTTTGGCGACAAGATCCGCTCCAACCTGCAGAACGAGCCGCAGATCGTGGGCTACGGCGAGCCGGAGCTGGGGCGCTGGTCACGCCTGGTGAGCGGCGCCACCGGCCAGCATATCGACGGGGTCAACAACAAGAACCCGCACGAGATGCTCTTCCTGCGCACCTCGCACGGCCTGCCGGTCTTTGCCCTGCGCCAGACCGGCCAGACCCTGCGCTCGGCCTACGAGTACCTGCAGGACCTGTGGCGCCAGGCCGTCCCCGGCAGCAATCCCATCCCGCTGCATGTCTCCACCGAATGGGAGAGCGTCCTGCCGGAGATCGACCCGCAGCCCGCCTCCCAGCCGGCTGCGGCGCCCCGCCAGGCGCCGGCGGGTGCGCCTGCCGGGATACCTGCCGGCATCTCAGCCGCCCTCACCCAGGCCGCGGCGGGGCGCGGTGCAGGGCAGGAGCTGCCGCTGGCCGCGGATGCCCGCACCAACGGCGGCCATGCAGCGCCGGCAGGCGAGGCAGGCAGCGAGGCGGGCGCATGAACGGGATGGACTGCCTGCCCGCCGCCCTGGCCTTCCCCGCTGCCCGGCCCGCCGGCCCGCGCCAACCCCCGCTGCCCACCCTGGTGATTGGATTGGGAGACTTTGGCCGCCTGGCGCTGGATGTGCTGCGCGCCGCTGCCGCCTCCCGCCCCTCGCTGGTCGGCGTGCAGGGGCTGGGGTACGGCCCCGAGGGCTGGCAGCCGGCCTGGCCCGGCAGCCCCATCCGGCTGGAGGGAGCCCCAGCGCCTGCCGCCTCGCTGGAGCCAGCCGCCCTGCTGGCGCAGGCGCTGGCCGGCGAGTTTTGCCTGCGGCCTGTCCAGGGGCAGCCGGAAGAGACCCCGCCCGGCGGCCCGCTGGATATCTACCTGCTGGCGCACCTGGATGAGGATCTCGCGCGCGGCTCCTGGCGCCCGCTGCTGCGCGCTTTGCGCCGGGCCGCCATGCAGGATCGCATCAGCTGCGTGTTTACCCTGCTGCTGGCCGCCCACACCTCCGCCTGGGTCCAGGCGGATGCCGGCCAGGCCGGGGAGCTGCTGCAGGCGCTGTTTGCCCTGGAAGAAGAGCTGCTGGCTGCCAGCCGCGAAGCCGAACACCCCGGGCGCCTGGGCTGGTGCTACCTGCTGGACACGCGCGACGCGTCGGGCAGGCCGCTGGCGGCCATCGGCGGGCGGCGGGAGAGCTCCCAACTGCGGCCGGCCGCCATCCAGGCGCACCTGGCCGCCGAATGGATCGCCCAGCTCCATGCCGGGCTGCGCCGCTCCCCGGCCTACCGCCAGTGTTCGCTGGCTGACCTGCAGCGCCAGAGGCGCAGCCAGCCCGCCCGAGCGCGCCTCAGCCTGTTCAACGCCGCCAGCCTGGCGCTGCCGCTGCGCTTCCTGCCGCCCATCCCCTGCCCGCATCCCGGCCTGCCCCTGCCGCAGGACACCCAGGGCGGGCTGCATCACCTGGCGCTGGCGCGCCGCCTGCTGGAGGAGATCGCCGCCAGGCCGCAGGATGCACGGCTGCTCCCCCAGGTGCACAGCCTGCGCCAGCGCTGGAGCGTGGACTGCGGCCTGGCGGCTGCGGCCGTGCGCCGCTGGCTGTGCGGCGCGGGCGCGGACCCGGGCTGCGACCCGCCCGGCCTGCCGCTGGACCCGCCGGGGCTGGAAGGCCTGGCGGTCAGCGCCTGGGCCGGGCGCTTGCAGGAATGGGAAGCCTGGCTGGAGGGGCGCTGGGAGGGCCCGGATTCGCCGGCAAAACTGGCTGAAAAGCAGGCGCGGCTGCTGGTTGAGCGCGCCGGGGCTGAGCTGGACGGGCGCGGCCGCCGGCTGCTCCAGCGCTCGCCGGGTGGGGCGCCCCTGGCCGCCGGGCTGGCCGGCAGCGCCCGCCGCTTCCTGGCGGTCGAGGCGCAGCGGCCGCTGGTGCCCCGCCCGCGCCGGGCTGGCGGTTGGGGCCGGGCGCTGTGCAGTTTCCTGGCCGGCAGGCTGTGGGGGGGCGCCCTGCGCAGCAGCCGCCTGCCGGATGCAAAAGCCGCGCGCCTGGAGCTTGAGCGCCAGGCCGCCCGCCGGGCCAGCGCCGCCTCGCCCTGGAAGCGCCTGGTGCGCCTGGGGACGCGCCTGACCGTCGCCGCCTGGGGCGGGTTGGCGCTGCTGCTGCTGCTCTCCGGCCTTGTCCCCGCTGCCCTGCCCCTGCTGGCCGCCGTCCTGGCCGGCTGGCTGGCGAGCCTGCCGCTGCTGGGGATGGTTTTCCTGGGCCTGGCTGCCCTTTCCTGGCTGGGGGCGGCGCTGACCAGCGCCCTGGCAGAGCTGCTGGCCGGGTTAGAATGCCAGCGCCTCGCCGAGGACCTGGCCCAGGCCATCCGCCTCAGCCAGCGCCAGCGTTGGGAGGGGGTGCTGCACCGCGCCGCCCAGGGCGTCTACCAGGAGCTGCAGGCCTGTGCGCTGGCCCTGGAGGAGGCGGCCGAGGCGCAGCAGGCCGCCCTGGCCTCTGCCGCCTGCCTGCTCCAGGAGCAGGAGGCGCGGCTGCGCCGCGCCCCGGACAGCGGCCTGCTGCTGAGCGAGCGCCGCCTCGATCTCGGGCATCCAGATCACCAGCAGCCGCCGGCGCTGCCCGCCGCCGAGGTGCGCCAGGCCGCCCTGCGCTTCCTGGAGGCCCAGGCGCCTGCCGAGGCGGGGGCAGCCGGCGGTTTTCCGCCGCCGCCCCTGGATGCCGGAGGCCTGGCCGCAGCGCTGGTTGAGTTCGCCGCCGCCGAGCTGGCGCGGCGCCGCCCGGCCCCGGCGCTGATCGAGTGGGCCGCCGGCCCCCACCGGCGCCAGGAGCTGCAGGCTGCCCTGGACAGCCTGTGCGCCCGCCTGGCGCCCGCCTGGCCGCTGGGGCGCTCCGCCGCAGCCAGCTCCCTGGCCGTTACGCAGTATGCCGGCCTGCCGGCCAGCGTCTCGGCAAACCGGCCTCTTCCGCCGGCAGGCGATCTGCACGCTGCGGGCGTCCTGCCTGCCGGCTGGCCCGGCGCCGAGACCTGGCTTTCCTCCTGCCCCGACCGCCTGTCGCTGGCTGCCTGCCTGCATGGGGTGGAGCTGGACAGCCTGGATGCGGTGCGCCGGCTGCAGGAAAGGGCCGCCCGCCCGGACCAGGAAGCGCAGGAAACATCCTGTTTTGTTGCATAGCCCGGGGCGCACCCGGCAGGTATGATTGGAACAAACCAGGGGAAAAGGAAAGGAGCAAACAGTCATGAGCACAGCCCATTCATTCACTGCCTGGCGTGATCGGCGGCGCGGTTTGAAGCGCATCAAGCGCAGGCTGCCCACCCGGCTGGAACCGGGTGAGCCTGGAACCTGGCTCTACAGCCGGGGGCGGCGATGAGCCGCCTGTCCCTGCCGCACAGCCTGGTGGTCTTCACCGACGGCGCTATCCGCCCCGAGCTGGGCGCCAGCGGCCTGGCGGCGGTGGTCAGCGATGCCAGCGGTGTGGTTTACGGCTGGTGGGCCGAGCGCGCCGGGCGGCTGACCTGCAACGAGGCGGAGTACGCCGCGGTGCTGCTGGCGCTGGGCCGGCTGGCGGGGGTGGGCCGGCGCAGCGCCAACCTGGAGCTGGACTTCCTCTGCGACAGCCGGGTGGTGGTGGATCAGATGCAGGGGCGCGCCGCAGCGCATTCGCCCGCCCTGCGCCAGGCCCTGGGCGAGGCCAGGCGCCTGTGCGCCGCCTTCCAGCGGGTCAGCTTCAGCCACATCCCGCGCCGCCGCAACCGCCTGGCAGATGCCCTGGCCAACAACGCAGTGGAAGGAAGCGGTACAGAGAACTGCGCGGCTCTCTGGGAATTCATCTCCCCCTGCAGCCCGGGCAGCCGGGCGCTGAGATCAGGCGCCGGCCAACTGGCCGCGGTGGAGCAGCTCGCCATCCCCCCTGCGCCGCACCGCTCCCGGCCGGCGCAGGGCTGGCTGGGCAGCCTGCTGGCCCAGCTCAGGGGCAGCCGGCGCTGGAGGCCGGGATGAAAGGCGACGGCCGCCTGCCGCAGCCGGAACCGCCGGCCGGCATCCCGCTGCCCGGGCTGCACCGCATTGGCTGCGGCGGGCTGGTGGCGTCCGGCCGGGTGATCGCCGCCGGGCGCTGGGGCTCTGCCCCGGTCCGCCGCGCTGCCCGCCGCGCCCGGGCGGCCGGGCAGTTGATCGACCTGACCTATGGACAGGCCTGCTGCTGGGTATTATTCATGGACAGCGGCCACGTGGTATTGGCTGCAGACGAACACACACACCAGGAGGCAAAAGATGGCTGAACAGACTTTGGACCTGATGGAAAGCATCGCCGCGCCCGAAAACCTGCTGTGCGCCTGGCGCGCGGTGCGCGGCAACATCCCCCGCTACCGCCGGGCGCGCTCGGCCGGTCCGGACGGGGTCAGCCTGTTGGAGTTCGAGCGCGACCTGGCGGCCCAGCTTGAAGCGCTGCGCCAGGCGCTGCTCAACGGCCGCTACCAGCCGGACGCCCCGACCCGGCGCCAGGTCCCCAAGCCGGGGGGCGGGGAGCGCACCATCTGCATCCTCACCGTGCGCGAGCGGGTGGTGCAGCGCGCCGCGCAGCAGGCGCTGGAGCCGCTGTGGGAGCCGGAATTCCTGGACTGCAGCTTTGGTTTCCGCCCCGGGCGTTCGATCGCCGCGGCCGCCGGGCGCGCCCGCCGCCTGCGCCAGCGCGGCCTGGGCTGGGTGGTGGACGGCGACATCGCCGCCTGTTTCGACAGCCTGGACCACGACCTGCTGGCGGCCCTGC
>CAIQIV010000798.1 GCA_903871905.1 uncultured Chloroflexota bacterium
CCCGGCGTGACCACCAGGCGCTCGCGCGGCTGCCCGTCCAGCGCCATGAAGCGGTTGACCGTGCCGAGCTGCAGCGGGTAGAAATAGCTCACCGGGAAAGCCGGTTCTGCGCTCTGCTCGCTGTCGGTCAGCAGGCGCGTCACCCGCGGGTCAAAATCCTGCACCTGCTCGAACTCGCCGCCCACCAGCAGCGCGCCGTGAGCGAAGGTGTCCGGGTGGTGGATATCCACGTCCATCACCGGCTGCGCCGGGCGGCCGGCCAGGGCCTGCGCCTCGCTGCTCCCCTGCAGCCGGTAAAAGACGCCATCCTGGGTGACCTGCGGTGTGTAATCCAGGTCCAGCGCCAGGCTGCTGGTCACCACCTGCGAAGCCCGCGCTGCGCCCTGCAGCCAGCTCGACCCGCCGCCGGCGACACCGGCGCGCAGGGTCTCGATCCAGGCGCTGCCCCCGCGCGGCGCCTGGAGGCTGGGGTCCTGGAGCGCCTCGGTGTAGGTCAGCGGCATCTGCACCTGCAGCATCGGCAGCCCGTACAGCACCGCCTCCCCCAGCACCTTCTCGTCATAGTTGCTGAAGGCGCCGCTGGCCAGGCTGTTGAAATAACGCTGCTTGGCATCGCGCAGCGCCAGCCCTGCTGTCTGCGGCCCCTTGCTCCAATCCCCCAGGCGGCGTATGAACAGGGCGATCAGCCGCTCGGAGTACGACACCAGGTCTGAGTCGCCGTAGGCATAGCCGGTGTTGCCCACCCAGCTTGCCCCCTGGCGGAGGAAGGCCTGCGGCCAGTCCACCTGGCGCTGCGGGTCCGCCTCCAGCCCGTCGGCGACGTTCAGCCCCGAGTGACAGCCCACCGAGACCCCCAGCACGCCCGAGTAGGCGGTGGTCGCCGTCACCTGCGAGGCATAGATGAATTGCGGGTCGTTGGGGAAGAAGCGGAAGTGCTCGAAATGCGAGTTGAGGGAAAGGATGCCAGGCGCTGCAGGCCGGGTGAACAGGGTGGCGCTGAACTGCGCGGCGCTCCACTGGTTGTTCACCAGGCGCTGCTGGTGGTCCAGACCCAGGCCCAGCCCGGCCAGGGTGGCGGTGATCACGTTTGCCTGGTCGATCAGGAAGTCATAGCCGGTCACCAGCGCCTCGGCCGGGGCCGCCTGCGGGTCGGCCAGGAACTGGTCGATGTAGCGCACCATCTCCTCGGGCGTCTCCACCAGCCGGCCGCTGGCCAGCATCGGCAGGTAGAACTCCCGGCCGCGGTGCGGCATGGGCAGCAGGGCAGCGTAATAATCATCGCTCAGGAAATAGCCTTGCTCCAGAGAGTGGGCCAGGTAATCTGCCCCCACCCGGCTGGCGTAATAGCGCTCGTTGGCTTTCAGCCCGTCGTCCCGCACGCGGGCGAAGGGGATGATGTGGTCACTGCCCACCAGCACCAGGTACTTGAGCTGTGGGTAAGCCGATGCCTGGCGGTAGAGCAGCGACTTGATGTGCAGCGCCACGCTGTTGGCCGCCAGGGGGTTCTCATCCTTGTTATCCCAATGCTTATAAGCCTGCTCCAGCGGCTGGTACTGCGCCAGGTCGATGATGCGCCCCTTCACCAGCGGGTGGGAGGCCAGCGCCTGCAGCCGCCCTTCCAGCGCTTCCACCTGCGCCAGAGGGTACTCATCGCGCATGCGCTGCGACTGGTACAGGATCAGGGTGCTGACATTGGCACTGGCCGGCGGGGTGGTGAAGGTCACCGGAACGGTGGCAGTGATCACCGGCTCCGGCGCGGCCGGCAGCCCGATCTGCACCTCCAGCGTGTAGCGCTGGCCCAGCGCCTGGTCCTCCTTGGCCGCCACGGCAATCTTATACCTGCCTGCCAGCTCATGCACCGGGTAGACGATCTGCTCGGTGAGAGTGTAAGGGTGCGAGGAGATGGCTACCAGCGCCCCCACCGTCTGGGTCATCCCGCCGACGTTGGAGATCTGGCCCACGTTGCTGATCTGGCCGACGTTGGAGATCTGGCCCACGTTGCTGATCTGGCCGACATTGGAGATCTGCCCGACGTTGCTGATCTGCCCCAGGTCCTGCAGCTCGCCCACGTTGCTGATCTGGCCGACGTTTGAAATCTGGCCGACATTGCTGATCTGGCCGACGTTAGAGATCTGACCCACGTTCCAGATCTGGCCGATGTCGCGCAGCTGGCCGGTCTCGGCGTCCACCGCCGGGGCAAACAGGTACAGGTCATAGTCCCCCAACAGGTGCGACAGCGTCACGGTGAGGGTGGAGCCGGGAACCGGCACATTCACCGAATACCAGTGGATGGTCATTGGGGAAAACAGGGTGCTGGTCAGCGGGGTGCTGCCGGTGATCGGTTGTGCGGTCTCCGGGGTGAGGTTGCCCGCTCCCAGGAAGTCCTGTCCCAGCGCCTCCGGCGGCAGGGCCAGGCTGCGCAGCGTGGGGGTGAAGACCATGCCCGGGAAGGACGGCGCCAGGGTGTAGCTGCCCTGGGTGAGGTTGGTGAGGGAATACACCCCGCTGGCATCGCTCACCGCCCGCAGCCCGTGCTGCGTGGTCACCTCCACGCCCGCCAGCGGCTTTCCGCTGGCCGCTTCCCGCACCTGCCCGCGGATGGTGTAGTGCGGGGTTTCGCCATCCCAGATGCTCAGCAGGGCGGTTTGGTTTGCGCCCAGGGAGGCATGCTGGGGGGCGGAGAGCGCCAGGCTGACCGTCTCAACCCCCTCGGCCTGCTGGTCGGCCAACGCCGGCAGGTAGAAGAAGTACGAGCGCGCCCCTGGGGCAAACTGCGCGGTCCCCGCCGCGGCCTGGTAGTCGCCGCCGCCGGCCTGGGCGCTGCCGTCTGTTGTGTGGTAGTCCACGCTCACCGTGTAGGCGGAGGGGGCGCTCAGCCGCACCTCCACCTGCGCCGCCTGGCCCTCCACCACCGCCAGCTCGGCGGCGGCAAAGCCCACCTGCGACGCCGGGTCGTTGTCCTGGATGGTTACCAGCGCCGGCGGCGGCAGGGCTTCCTGCAGGTTCTCCGGGCTGCCCAGGACCAGCTGCAGCGTTTCATCCGGCTCGTCCAGGGCGTCGTCCACCAGGCGCAGATTCACGCTCTGCTGCACCACCCCGGGGTTGAACAGCAGCCGACCGGAGGCAGCGGCGAAATCTGCGCCGGAGGCAGCGGTCAGCGGCCGCAGGGTGTAATCCACCGCCGCGGCCCGCCCAGAAGGGACGCTCAGGCGCACCACCAGGGAGAGGCTGCCGGCTCCTTCGTCCACCGAGAGGCTGGCGGAGCCATGCTGCACGGCTGGGGCCGGGTCGTCATCGGCGATGGTCACCACCGCCTGGCTCACAGCCAGGCCTGCATGCTGGGGGTCGTACAGATGCAGGTAGAAGGTCTCCCGCTCCTCGTCCAGGGGATCGCCGGCCAGGGTCACGTTGAAGGAGCGGCTGGTCACGCCGGGCGGGAAACTCAGGGTCCCGCTGGCGGGTTGAAAGTCCTGCCCGCTCAGCGCCGTGCCGCTTTCCGAGGCGTAGCGCACCTGCACCGCCTGGCTGGCGGGTGGGGACAGGCTGACATTCACCTGCAGCACCCCCTGCCCTTCCGCCGCGGAATAGACCGCCGGGGAGAAGCTCAGTCCCGGGGTGGGGGTGGAGGTGGGCGTGGGGGACCAGGTCGGGGTGGGGGTGGGGGTGTGGGTCGAGGTGCCTGTCGGGGTGGCGGTTGGGGTGCGCGTTGCGGTCTGGGTTGGGGTGCGGGTTGTGGTGGCTGTTGGAGTACGGGTCGGCGTCTGTGTCGATGTGGCGGTAGGTGTAGGCACCTGCGCGGCGGTGAAATCCTGGTCTCTGGCAAAGAAGAGCAGGCTGACCTGCCGAGATGCCGGGCTGAAGGTGTACCCATTCCGGCTGGGGGTCAGGGTATAGACGCCGGCCGCGCCCACGGTCAGGGTGTAATAGCCATTGGCATCCGTGGTGGTGGTGTGACCGCCGCCATCTGACACGCTCACCCCGCTCTCTCCCACCAGCGCCCCGCTGGTGATCCGCCCCTTGATGGTGTAGTTCCCATCCCAGTAGATGGCGGCGATATTACTGAAATCCGAGGCCAGGCTGTTCTGCTGATCCCCGTGGTCGGGGGTGTAGCTGCGCACCTTGAAGTAAGTGGTATCCCCGGCGACCAGGTTGGTGGCGGTATATCCGGCGGCAAATTTGTCCACGGTGATCCCGGTCAGCGTGTACGGCCCGCTGTCCAGGTCGGCGCTGAACACCTCATAGTACCCGCCATCCCCGGTGTAAGCGATCGGCGTCCAGCTCAGCCGTCCTCCGTCCGGGGTCACATTCTGCGGCGCCACCGTCTGCGTGTCCGCCCAGCCGGGGTCTTTGCTGTTCAAGAAGCTGACCAGCCATGGGTCGCTGGCGCTCAGCATGTTATAGCCCAGATCCATGCTGATCAGACCGATCAGGCTGCTGATGCTGGCGGGAATACCCCCGCTGAGCTGGTTGTTGCCCAGGATCAGGCTGGTCAGGTTGGTCAGACCGCCGATCTCGGTTGGGATGCTTCCGGTGAGCTGGTTTTTATCCAGGGCCAATATCTGCAGCGCAGTCAGGTTTCCTATCTCTACCGGGAGGCTCCCGCTCAACTGGTTCCCTGACAGCATGAGAATTCCCAGGCCGGTCAAGTTAGCGATCTCTACCGGGATACTCCCGCTCAATTGGTTGTTTCGCAAGTCCAGGTGTGCCAGATTGTTGAGACTGCCAATCTCCCCCGGGATGCCTGCGGTGAGTTGGTTATCCTCGAGGTGTAGAAACATCAGGGAGGCCAGGTTGGCGATCTCTACCGGGATGCTCCCGCTCAACTGATTCTGACCGAGATATAACTGGGTGAGGGCGGTCAGGCTGCCCATTTCAGCCGGGATGCTCCCACTGAGCTGGTTATCCATGAGGCTGAGCTGGGAGAGACCGGGCAGGCTGCCGATCTCCGCCGGGATGCTCCCCACCAGGTTATTGGAGTTGAGGTACAAAACCGACACATGCCCGCCGCTGCAGTCCACGCCGTACCACGAACACGGGGTGTCCGTCTCCAGCCAGTTGGTGTGGGTGATCCACCCCGGTCCATTGGTTTGGACATACAGCGCCGCCAGCGCCTGGCACTCTGCCAGCGGGATCTCACTCACCCCGTCGCAGGCCGGCGCCAGGGCGACCACCGGTGTGTACTCTGACCACAGGTCATTCTGCTGGCTGCCGTGGTCTGGGGTGAAGGTGCGCACCATGTAATACGCCGTCCCGCTGATGAGACCCGGTCCGGAGTAGCTGCTGGCGCTCTTATCCGGCGTGGCGCCGACAAGGCTGAACGGGCCGCTGGCCTGGGTGGCGCTGTACACTTCGTAATACCCGCTGTCGGCGGTGTAGGTGATCGGGGTCCAGGCGAGAGAGCTGCCGCTGGCGGCAAAGTTTGACGGCGCCACCGTCTGGGTGTCCGCCCAATCCGGGGCTAAACTGTTCAAGAAGCTTGCCAGGCCCGGGTCACTGCAGCTCAACATGTTGTATCGAAGCTCCAGGCTTAACAGGCCGGTCAGATTAACCAGCTCAGGCGGGATGCTCCCGCCAAGCTGATTGTCACCAAAGTCCAGGGTTTTCAGGTTGAACAGGCTGCCAATCTCGGGCGGGATGCTCCCACTGAGCTGGTTCTGGCTCAGGCGTAATTGGGCCAGGTTGGACAGGCTGCCCACTGCAGCTGGAATACTACCACTGAGACGATTGCCCTCCAGGTTCAGCGTGGTCAGGTTGGACAGATTCCCAATCTCTACGGGGATACTCCCGCTAAGCTGGTTGTTCCACAAGGCCAGGCTTGTCAGGTTAATCAGGCTGCCGATCTCGGCCGGGATGCTCCCGCTGAGGCTGTTATATCCAAGATCCAGGGCCGTCAGGTTTACCAGGCTGCCGATCTCGGCCGGGATGCTTCCCGTGAGTTGGTCGCTCCATAAAACCAGGGTTGTCAGGCTGGACAGGCTGGCAATCTCGGTCGGGAGACTCCCGACCAGGTTGTTGGAACTGAGATTCAGGCTCTCCACATGCCCGCCCGAACACCCCACCCCATACCAGGAGCATGGGGTGTTCGTCTGCAGCCAGTCCGTCTGGTTGGTCCACCCTGAGCCATTGGTGCTGTTATACAGCGCCGCCAGTGCCTGGCACTCCGCCAGCGGGATCTCGCTCACCGTGCCGCAGGCTGGCACCAACAGCACGGGTGTGGTGAACTCCGACCACAGGTTATTCTGCTGGCTGCCGTGGGCGGGAGTGTAAGTGCGCACTTTGTAATATGCCGCCCCATTAACCAGTCCCGCCCCGGAGTAGCTGCTGGCGCTCTTATCCGGCGTGACGTCGACCAGGCTGAACGGCCCGCTGGACTGGGTGGCGCTGTACACCTCGTAATACCCGCCGTCGGCCGTGTAGGTGATCGGGGTCCAGGTGAGAGAGCTGCCGCTGCCCGCAAAGTCTGCCGGCGGAAGCGTCTGGGTGTCCGCCCAATCCGGGTCCTTGCTGGTAACAAAGGCGACCAACCCGGCGTCACTGGCGCTCAACATATTGAAGCCCAGGTCAGCGGCAGGCGCCAGGTTGGTCAAATTGCCAAATTCTGGTGGGAGGTTTCCGCTAAACTGGTTGTTGGCGAGGCTCAGCCAGGCCAGGTTGGCCAGGCTGCCAAATTCCGCTGGAAGACTGCCCTCCAACTGGTTTTGGGCCACACTCAGGGTGATCAATTGATCCAGGCTGCCAATGGCCGCCGGGATGCTCCCGCTGAGCTGGTTGGTGTCAAGGCTGAGCGAGGTCAGGCTGGCCAGGCTGCCGATCTCCGCCGGGAGGCTGCCAACCAGGTTGTTGGAGGCAAGATCCAGACTCACCACATCTCCCCCCACGCAGCCCACCCCATACCAGGAGCACGGTGTGTTTGTCTGCAGCCATCCGGTGCGGTTTGTCCAAGCGGCGCCGGTGGTGCTGATGTACAGCGCTGCCAGCGCCTGGCATTCCGACTGGGGGATCTCACTCACCCCGGAGCACGCTGAGGCTGGATCTTCATTATCCCGGATGACCGCGGTGAGGATGTCGTTTGACCCAACCTTGGCGTTTTCTGCTGATGCCAGGGAGAGGGCAAAGGTTTCACTGCCTTCCAGGATCGCATCGTCCTGGATTGCGGCGCTGAAGCTGGCGCTCTGCTCCCCAGGCGGGATCACGATGGGCAGGGAGGGGGTGTAATAATCACTGGCCACCTGGGCGCTGATATCGGTGGGATATACCGTGACGGTCACCGGCAGGAAGCTGGCGGCGCTGAGCGTCACGCTGAACCAGGCTGAGCCAACAGCCTCGCTGAAGGAAACGACCTGGGTAGGGAAGCTGACCTCCGGGATCGCCCCATCAAAGAGATAGATTGCGCCAGAGTACTGGCCCCCATCATCTCGCCCCAGGGCGCCAGCAACCAGTGTGAGCCCATCCAACGCTGCCGCGCTACCGAAATAATCTCCGGTTGTCCCATCCCCGGCGCTGAACTTGTGCTCCTCGCCCCAGTTATCTGCTCCACCCAGGTTGCGGCTGAAGAGATAAACACCCCCTGCATCGGCTGCCGGGCCATCCGCTCCTGGTGCCCCCGCCGCTACCCGCTGGCCTGCGATGGTCACATATTCTCCCAGCCCATCACAAGCCAGGCCATCACCTGCCGCCAGCTTCTTGACAAAACCCCAGTTATCTGACCCTCCCTGGTTTTGCATGTAAATTGAAACAGTGCCAGAGCGATAGGCAGCCCCAGAATCATAAGAATTACCCACCGCCAGCAGATCTCCCTCCAGGGCCACCGACACGCCAAAATTCTGGGAAGACTGTACAATGGTGAGCTTTTTTGCCTCGCCCCAGGTATTTGCCCCGCCCAGGTTACGCTGGAAAAGATACACCGAACCCGAAGGATCGTCGCCCACCGCCCCTACCGCAATCCAATCCTGGCTGATGGCCACGGATGATCCGAAATTATCGTAACCTACTCCATCGGAGGCGGTAAGCTTTTTCACCTCGCCCCAGTTGTCCGCCCCACCCTGGTTGCGCTGGAAGATATAGGCTGCCCCGCACTGCGAATTTTCGACCATTGCCCCGACTACCACCGTATCCCCATCAATGGCCACGTCCAGGCCAAACTCATCCATGCTGGCGCCATCCGAGGCGGTCAGCATCTTGACCTCCCCCCAGTTATCCGCTCCACCCCAGTTGCGTTGAAAGATGTATGCCGCCCCCCTGACGCTGGATTCCCCATATGCCCCCACCACCAGGGTATCTCCATCCATGGCCAGGTCCACGCCGATATAATCGTTGCTGCTGCGGCTCGAGGGCAGCAGCTTCTTGACCAGGCCCCACTGGCCCAGGCCACCCTGGTCGCGCCGCAGCACATAAGCCGCGCCGCCGCTGGAGGAAGTACCCATTGCCATTGCCGGTGCGCCCACCGCCAGCCATTCTCCATCCAGCGCCACCGCCGAGCCGTAGTTGATCTTGGCTGACGCGTCGGATGCCAGGGCTTTCCGCCCCTCGTCCCAGCCACCGCCCTGGCGTGTATACAGGTAGACCGCTCCGCTTCGTGCAACGGCGCCGGATGCATACTGCATACCGACCGCCATTAGCTCTCCATCCAGGGCCAGACTGCCGCCGAACTCATCCCCTGTGATGCCGGTCGGTGGGAACAGCTTCTTCTCCTCGCCCCAGTTATCCACCCCGCCCAGGTTGTGTGAATAGACATATACTGCCCCTTTATTAACACCATCTACTTCCAGTGAAGGTGTGCCCACCAAAAGAGTGTCCTGTTTTAAGAACAAGTTATTGCCAAAAGTGCTACCACCGGAAGTGAAACTGGCTGCGTCCGAAGCAACCACCTTTTTCACCTGCCCCCAATCCTCCGCCGCCGGTTGGTTGCGGGCAAA
>CAIQIV010000799.1 GCA_903871905.1 uncultured Chloroflexota bacterium
ATAGATCCCATCCGGGTCAAGGTCCTCGCGCAGGATGCGCAGCTCCCCGGCGCTGGGCGGCTGGGTCAGCCCGGGATTTTCCACTACCTTCAGCTCCCACCCCGTGTTGGCCTTCGCCTGTTCAACCGTGCAGCCGGGGTGCAGGGCGGTGAGCACCAGCTCGCCGCTCTTATCTGGTTCCATAATGCCCAGGTCGGTGACCACCGCCTGCGGCCCGCCGCCGCGCAGCCCGGCCGCCTGGCGCTCCGCCCGCCCGTTCATGAAGCCTGCCGAGGTGCGGAAGTCCACCTGCGCCGGGAAGCGCCGCTTCTGGTGCGGGGTCAGGATGTACCAGCGGTTGGCCCAGGCGGCGATCTCCATCGAACCGCCCGAGCCGGGCAGGCGCACCTTGGGGTGCTGGTAATCGCCGATCACCGTGGCGTTGATGTTGCCGAAGCGGTCGATCTGGGCGCCCCCCATGAAGCCCACATCCACGTTGCCGCGCTGCAGGTAGAAGGCGAAGATGTCGTACATCGAGCACACCGAGGCTGCCCCGCTCACCAGGGTGGGGTCGCCGATGGACAGCGGCAGGCGCGCCGGCTGTGCCCCGATCACCCCGGATTCATAAATCATCACCAGGTTGGGGGCGTGCGTGCGCCGCGCCAGGTTGCAGGCCAGGTTGGGCAGGCCCACGCCCACGAACACCGTATCCCCATCCCGCAGCAGGCGCGCTGCATTGATGGTCATCAGCTCAGAAGAGGAATAAGAAACAGCAGTCTCTGTCATGGTCGTCTTTCCTGTCACCCGGGTTAGTATTGGCCGTAATCCACCGCTGCGCTGGGCCGCGAGGCAATCTTCAAGCGCTTGTGCACCTCATCCCCCAGCTTCTCCCAATACGCCTGGCGGTCCGCCACGCCGTAGACCCATTCATCCAGGTAAGCGTGCACGCGGTCCATGCTCTTGCTGATCTCGTCCCACTCCAGGTAGAAAGCGTTATCCCGGTCATAATACCCCTGGGTGTAGGAGGGGTGAGAGGCATGCGGCGCCTCGCACACCGCATCCACGATAAAGCCGGGGATCAGCGTGCGGTTGGGGTCGGAGCGGATGATCTCTTCACTGACGATCTCCTCAGCGGTCAGGATCACCCGCCTGGCAGCGAAGGCCGCCTCCTTCTGCTCGCCGATGATGCCCCAGATGTGGGCGTTGCCCTCGGCATCGGCGCGCTGCACGTGCACGATGGCCACGTCCGGGTTGAGCGCCGGCACCACCACCACTTCTCGTCCCGAATAGGGATCGGTCACCGTGCGGTATTCGGCGTTTGCCCGCGCCAGGTCCGCCGCCCCGGTGGGGTTCATGGGCATAAAGGACAGCCCGGTAGCCCCGGCTTGCAGGCGGGAGATCATGCCAAAATGGGAGTACTCCTCCCATTCCAGCCGGCCCGCTTCCAGCTCGGCGCGCACGATGCGCAGCGAGCCCACGCCGGGATTGCCCATGTAGGAGAAGATCACCTTGCGGGCGCAGCCCGCCGCTACCATCTGGTCATAGATCAGGTCGGGGGTAGCGCGTGCCAGCGTCAGGTCCTTGCGCCCCTGGCGGATGATCTCGTGCCCCGCGGCAAACGGGATCAGGTGGGTGAAGCCGGCGGCATACACCAGGTCGCCGTCCTTGACATTTTCAGCCACTGCTTGTGAGAGAGACATCAATTTTGACATCATTTTAATCCTGTGTAACGTTGTTTATTTCTTGCCCTTGTCCCCGGACTTGCCCTTGTCCCCGGGCTTACCCTGGGGTCCACCCTTGGTACTGCCCTTCTTTGCTCCCAGCTTGCGCACGGTTTGGAAATACTCACTGGGCTCCGGGGGCTGGCGGTTCTTCCACCACAGGAAGACGCCCAACCCGGCGCTGGCCAGCCCGCCGAAAAGCATCCAATAGACGGGTTGGCCAGCAGCGTAGATCGCAAAGAAGATAATCAGCAGGAGCAGGCCGACGGTGAGGAAGAATTCACCGACCTTAACCGACATTTATTCTACGACGTTTTGGATCTGCTCGTGCATGTACAGCGGCAGGTAGTAATGGCCGCCAGCGTTCTTCCCGGTTGAGCCGGAGCCTTTCCAGCCGCCGAAGGGCTGGAACCCGGGCCATGCACCGGTGGTGGCGCCCTGCGGGCGGTTGGCATAGTTGACGCCCGCTTCGATGTGGTCAAAGAACCAC
>CAIQIV010000800.1 GCA_903871905.1 uncultured Chloroflexota bacterium
CGCGCTGTGTGGGGCCGAGACCGGGGCAGGTCTGGGGCTGTTGGAGGCGTGCACCCTGCTCTACCCGGAGCAGATCATCCTGGACAGCGACATTTACCAGCGGGTGCGCATCGATGTGTCCGGGCTGGACACCAGCAGGGAGGCGCTGGCATTGGATGCGATCAAGGCGGTCGGGCCGCGGGGACATTTCCTGCGCCTGACGCACACGCGGCGGCACATGCGCCAGCGGGTCTTCTCCGACCTGACCGGCCAGCCTGCAGCGGATGGCGGGCTGCGCGATCCGCGCCAGGTGGCGCAGGACAAGGTGCGCTGGATCCTGGAGAACCACCACCCGCTACCTTTGAATGAAACCCAGCGGACGGAGCTGAAGCGCATCCTGCGAGCGGCAGAGGGGGAGCTGGGGAGTTAGGCGGTGGAAACCAGTGTGCAGGTACTCTCCGTTGAGGAACGCCAACAGGTGCACGAGCGCAGCCTGAAGCTGTTGGCCCAGGAGGGGGTGCGCGTGGACAGCCTGGAGGGCCGGCGGTTGCTGGGGGAGGCTGGGGCGCAGGTGGAGCTGGACAACACCCTGGTGCGCTTCCCGCGAGGGCTGGTGGAGCAGGCGCTGGCGCTGGCGCCGCGCTCGTTCAGCCTGGGGGGGCGCAACCCGCAGGTGGAGCTGCGCATGAATGCTGGAGAATGCTACCTGTGCGCTGATGGGGGCGGGGTGATGATCCTGGAGGCGGCCAGCGGCGAGAGGCGGGCGGGAGATTATGCCGATTGGCTGCTGGGGACGCGCCTGGTGGACGCCCTGGACGATATCGCCGTTTACTGGAGCATGGTGGAACCGGAACAGGTGCGCTTGAACAGCCGGGAGTTTGTCTCCTACTGGCGCAAGCTGTTCCGGCACTGCAGCAAGCACATCCAGGATTCGACACAATCTGTGGAGGAGACGCGCTGGCTGCTGGAGATGCTGCAGGTGGTCTTTGGCAGCAAGGAGGAGGTGCGCCGCCGGCATCCGATATCGTTCACCCTGTGCCCGTTTTCACCGCGGGTGATCGAGGCGGGCTACACGGATGCCTACCTGGCGGCGGTTGGCTGGGATATCCCGGTGGTGATCATGACCATGCCGCTGATGGGGATGACCAGCCCGGCGTCGCTGATTGCCACCATTGTGCAGGGCAACTGCGAGGCGCTGGCCGCGCTGTGCCTGGTGCAGGCGTCAGCCCCAGGCACACCGGTGATTTACGCCCCGGCGCTCTCGGTGATTGAGCCGCGCAGCGGGCGCTATACCGGCGGGGCGGTGGAGCATGGGCTGCTGGGGGCAGCGGTTACCGAGATGGCGCGCTATTACGGACTGCCGGCGGAGGCGTGCACCGGCGGCAGCGACCACCACCTGCCGGGGATCCAGGCGGCGTTGGAGCGGGCAATCAACTGGGTGCTGCCGGCGCTGGCCTGGCCGGATATCCTGGTGGGACCGGGGATGTTCAGCGGGTCCACGGTTTTCAGCCCGGAACAGCTGCTGCTGGATATCGAGGTCTTCCGGCGCTGCAAGCGGTTGAGCCAGGGGATCGAGAGCACCCCTGAGCACTGGATGGATAAGGTCCTGGGGCAAGTGCCGCCGGGGGGCAATTTTATCGGCCACCGCTCGACGCGCAGGGCGATGCACAGCGGGGAGTGGTACCTGAGCGGATATGGTTTCCACGGATCCTATGAGCAGTACCTGGAAGCAGGAAAGCCGGACGTGATGGATGAGATGCGCCAGCATATCCAGCAGCTGCTGGCGGGGCACCAGGGCCTGGCGCTGGATGAGACAGTTGAAGCTGAACTGGAGCGGATAGAGAGCAGAGCCCGGACAACGGGGAGGGAAAGGCGATGAAAACCCAGACACACATCCTGTCGGTTGATGAAAAAGAGCGGATTCATGCCCAGAGCCTGCACCTGCTGGCAGAAACGGGGATCCGCTTTCACGGGGAGCGGGCGCTGCCCCTGCTGGAGCGGCACGGGGCGCGGGTGGATTGGGAGGAGCGGTTGGCGTTCATCCCGGCGGAGCTGGTGGCGCAGGCGCTGGACCAGGCCCCGAAGCAGGTCAGGCTGGGAGGGCGCAACCCGGCTTATTCCTACACCATGCCCTCCTCTGAAACGCGCTACTGCATCGACGGCACGGCGACGCTGGCGCTGGATTTCGAGAGCGGGGAGCGGCGCTACGGCACGCGCAAGGACATCGAGAACGGGCTGCGCGTTTTCCAGCAGCTGGAGGTGGGAGCGATGGCCTGGGCGCCGGTGTGCGCTGCCGACACGCCGGCGCACAGCCGCGCCCTGCACGAATTCTTCACCATGGCCCGCTTCAGCTCCCGGCACGGGCAGCATGAACTGCACACGGTGGAGCAGGCGCCGTACCTGGTGGAGGGGCTGGCGGCAATTGCCGGGAGCGAAGAGGCGCTGCGCGAACAGCTACTTTACTCGCTGATTTACTGCCCGGTGGCGCCCCTGACCCATGACGGACCGATGCTGGATGCTTACCTGGAGCTGGGGCAAGCCGGCCTGCCGGTGATGATCATGCCCATGCCGGTGACGGGGACCACCGGACCGGCCAGCCTGTTTTCCAACCTGGTGGTGGCGAACATGGAACTGCTCTCATCGCTGGTGGTGTTCCAACTGGCGCACCCGGGGCGGGCGCTGATTTACAGCAGCGCCACGGGCTCGGTGGACTTCCGCAGCGGGGCCTACCTGGGCGGAACGGCGGAGATGGGCTTGCAGTCGGCGGCGCTGGTGGAGATGGCGCGCCATTACGACCTGCCGGCCTCCTCTGCCGGGATGACCTCGGACGCCCGGCAGCCGGGAGCTGAGGCGGTGCTGGAGAAGGTGGTGACCACGCTGCCGCCAGTGCTGGCGGGGGCGGATCTGATCATCGGGCTGGGCGAGATCGAAAGCGACCAGCTGCTGGTGCTGGAGCAGCTGGTGGTGGACCAGGAGATCGCCCGCTTCTGCCAGCGACTGCGGCAGGGGGTGGACAGCAGCCCGGCGTGTGACCTGGCAGAGGATATCGCCCGGGTGGGTCCAGGCGGCCATTACCTGAGCTCCCGGAACACCCGGCGGCTGGCACACAGCCGGGAGTTTTTTGTCTCGGCCCTGGAGGATCACCACTCGTACGAAGCCTGGCTCAGCCTGGGACAGCCCACGATGTACAGCAAGGCGCGCCAGGTGGTGCGGGAGATCCTGGAAGGGCCGGTGGTCGACCCGCTGCCGGAGGCCGTGGAGGCCAGGTTGGAGGAGATCCTGCGCCGGGCAGACCGGGATCTGAAGAATTAGCGCCCCTGTCAGGAAATTAATTGTGAGAAAATTGTAATTTGGTCATATGGTATTGATAGTAGGTATCAGATGTGATATAAAGTGGGGGAAAGCTGCCAGGAAAAGGAGTGGATAGGCCATGGATCATAGCGGTTGGAAGCTGAGAGGCGCCGGGGCAGTGCTGCTCCTGGTTTTTGCCGCCCTGTTGGGGCTGGGTGGGGCGAGGGCGGCGCAGCAGGCGCTGGAGCCAACACCGGCGGTGTTAACACCGGCGGTGTCTACACCGGCAGTGTCTACACCGGGGGCGCCAGCGGCTCGGCTGGAACTGCGCGGGCCGGTGGTGAGCAAGCCGGTGAGTCCGGCGGACAACCGGAGACTGCCGGCGGCGCCGCTGGCCGCGGTGCGGGGCAAGCAGGAAGTGGAAGCATTCCCGGCGCTGCCCCTGCCCGCAGCCGCCCAGGCCAGCAAGGCGGGAACGGCTGACCCGGTGCGCCAGGCGCACCCGGGGGTCATGGCCATGCCCGCGCTGCAGATCAACTTTGAGGGCCAGGACATTGATGACGGCGGAGGGTATGCCCCGCCGGATACGGATGGACAGGTGGGGAAAAGCCATTATGTGCAGATGGTGAACGTGACCACAGCGGTGTATGACAAGAGCGGGAACCTGCTGTACGGTCCCTTCCTGCCCGGCGACCTGTGGCCGGTTGGCGACCCATGCTACGAGAACCATGGGGACCCGGTGGCGCTGTACGACCAGCAAGCCGACCGCTGGCTGCTGACCCAGTTCAGCGTCAACGGCCCGTTCTACCAGTGCATCGCAGTCTCCAAGGGCCCCACGCCAACCAACCTGCCGGGCGACTGGTATGTTTACACCTTCCTGGTCAGCGAGACCAAGATGAACGATTATCCCAAGCTGGGGGTGTGGCCGGATGGGTACTACATGAGCGCCAACCAGTTTATCGGCGGCTGGGACTGGGGCGGGGTGGGGGTGTGGGTTTTTGAGCGGGAGAAAATGATCCTGGGGCAGCCCGCCACCCTCCAGTACTTTGACCTGGGGGATACGAACTCGAACTATTCGGGCCTGCTGCCCAGCCAGTGGATGGGCGCCACCTCGCCGCCTGCCGGGGCGCCGAACTACTTTACCAGCGTGGACCAGGATTGGAACGGGGGTGGGGATGACATCCTGCACCTGTGGGAGTTCCACGTGGATTGGGACACCCCGGCAAACACCACCTTTACGCTGGCAGCCGACCTGGTGGTGGCGCCATTTGAATGGAACCTGTGCGACGCGGCGCGCGGGGCGTGCATCGACCAGCCAGGCACGACCAATAAGCTGGAGGGTTTAAATGACCGGTTGATGATGCACCTGGCTTACCGCAACTTTGGCGACCACCAGGCGCTGGTGGTGAACCACACGGTGGATGCAGACGGGGCCAACCATGCCGGCATCCGCTGGTATGAGATCCGCAGCCCGGGCGCCGGGGCGGTGATCTACCAGCAGAGCACCTACCAGCCGGACACCAGCCACCGCTGGATGGGCAGCCTGGCGATGGACCATGCCGGAAACCTGGCGCTGGGCTACAGCGTCTCGGATGCGACGTCAACCTATCCTTCCATCCGCTACGCCGGCAGGCTGGCTGGCGACCCGCTCAACCAGCTCCCGCAGGGGGAGTCGAGCATGGTGGTGGGCGGCGGGGCCCAGACCTCGCCGCAGCGCTGGGGGGATTACAGCGCCATGTCGGTGGACCCGGTAGATGACTGCACCTTCTGGTACACCCAGGAGTACATCCAGGCCAACGGCGGGTGGAACTGGCATACGCGCATCGCCGCCTTTCGCTATCCCAACTGCAGCTCAGAGCCACAGGGAACACTGGAGGGCAGCGTCCTGGACGCCGGCAGCGGGCTGGGGATCGCCGGGGCGCTGGTGCAGGCGGAAAGCCCCACGCTGACCCTGGGGACGAACACCCTGCCCGGAGGCGGTTACCAGGTCAGCCTGCCTACCGGCTCGTACAGCGTGACCGTTTCGGCTTACGGGTATCTTTCGCAGACGGTGAGCGGCGTGCAGATCGTATCGGGCACGGCTACCACCCAAGATTTTTCCCTGAGCCCGGCCCCGGCTTTCCGGGTGGAAGGCGCCATCACCGACGCGCAAACGGGCTGGCCGCTGTATGCGCTGGTCTCGGTGGACGGCGACCCGGTCCCGGCGGTGTGGAGCGATCCGCTGACGGGGGCCTATGCGCTGGAGCTGGTAGGCGGGACGGGGTACACCCTGCGGGTGACCGCCTTCTCGCCTGGATACCCGGTGGGGCAGCGCAGCCTGGGGCCGCTGAGCGGGAATGTAGTGGAGGATTTTTCCCTGCAAGCGGACCTGGAGGCGTGCAGCGCGCCGGGGTACCGGCGAGGGGTGATGCTGTTCGAAGGGTTTGAGAGCAAAAACACTCCGGCAGGTTGGACGGTGGTTAACAACCCCAGCGGTGGGGAGGGCTGGAGATTTGATAACCCGGGCGTGCGCCCCAACCAGACCGGCGGGGAAAAGAACTTTGCCATCATTGACAGCGATATGGCAGGAATTGTGGATTTGAACAGTGAGCTGCGCACGCCGGGGCTGGATTTCAGCAGCGAGACACGCGTGGTGCTGGATTTTAAGTACGATTATTATTATTATGATGGGGGCAATGCAGAAAAAGCGGAAGTGGATGTGAGCGGGGATGGCGGGGCAAATTGGACGAATGTCTGGGCGCGCAGCGCCGGCAGCGACCGCGGCCCGAAAAACGCCAGCCTGGACATCTCGGCGCTGGCAGCCGGGCAGCCGGACGTGATGGTGCGCTTCCATTACTATGATGCCAATTGGGAATGGTACTGGCAGGTGGACGAGGTCACCTTGCACCGCGGCTGCGAGCCGGGCAGCGGCGGCCTGGTGGTCGGGCAGGTGCGGGATGGACAAACCGGACTGCCGCTGCCGGGGGCGGTTGCTGCGAGCAGCCAGGGGGCTGGCGCAGCCGAAGCGACGGATGACCCGGCGGCAGGGGATGCGTTTTTCACGGTATTTGCCCCGGCCGGGGTACAGCCTATCACAGCCAGCATGCCCCTATACATGCAGCAGGTGAGCAGCGTTGCGGTGCTGGCGGGCGGCGCGGTCGCCCAGGATTTCAGCCTGGCGGCAGGCAGCACGGCGGCGGAACCGCAGGCGCTGAGCGTCACGCTGGAGCTGGGACAGGTGTACACGGCGGCGCTGGAAATACAAAACCTGGGTGGAGCGGCGCTGCAGTATAAGCTGGCCGAGCTGAGCCGACCGGCGGCGGCGCTGGGGGCAGTGGAGCGGCCGGCAGATGGGGTGGTGCGAGCCTGGCGCCAGGAATACCGCTCCGGAAAGGATATCCGCATTTCCCGGCCGGTAGTCCCGGCGGCGGTGCTGGATGCCGGCGGGGTGACTGGCTCCTGGCAGGCCAGCGCCAACTGGCTGCCCTGGGGAGCAGCCTATGACCCCCAGGCGGGCACGCTGTGGATCAGCGAGGGCTGGAGCACCAACCAGGTCTTTGAGTACACCAGTGCAGGAAATCCGACCGGGCGGGCGCATGATTTTCCCTGGCGGCCGCAGAATGGCCCGGCGGACGCGGCCACCAACTGGAACACGGGGCGCCTGTGGGTGATGGACGTAGCCGAAGATGACTGCCTGCACGAGATCGACCCCGCACTGGGCGCGACGGGGAAGAAAATCTGCCCGGGGTTCAGCGTCTCCCAGCGCGGGCTGGCGTACGACCCGGCCAGCGACACCTGGTTTTCGGGAAGCTGGAATGACGGGGTGGTGGTGCACTTCACCTCGGAGGGGGCAGTGCTGGACCAGGCTTACGTTGGTCTGAATATCGCCGGGCTGGCCTATAACCCGGACACGCAGCACCTGTTTGTGATGCAGAACCCGTACAGCGGCAGCCAGGTGTATATACTGGATACGGCGAACCAATACCAGGTGGTGGGACAGTTTGACATCAGCCAGGGCTTTGGCATGTACTCCGGGGCGGGACTGGAGTTTGACTGCGAAGGCCGCCTGTGGGGGGTGGACCAGGCGACCGGCATGGTCTACCAGTTTGATTCGGGGGAAACCACCAGCCTGTGCAACCCGGGGGTGGCCTGGCTGTCGGCTGCGCCGGACAGCGGGTCGCTAGCCGCCCACACGGCGCAGCAGGTGGAGATCGGGTTGGATGCCCGGCTGCCGGCGGTCGCTGCGCCGGGGGATTATTTTGCTCGTCTGTTGATCGTGGAAGACACACCTTACGGAGCGGTGAGCATCCCGGTGAGCCTGACGGTGACTGCCCCAACGGAGGAGGGCAGGCTGGAGGGGACGGTGACCGGCCTGGGCTATTGCGACCAGGACCCGGCGGGGCTGGCGGGGGCGCAGGTGACGGCGGCGGGTGGAGGGCAGGTTTACACCATCACCACCCAGGCAGGCGGGGGATATGCACTGGTGCTGCCAACGGCCGGCAGCCCTTACACGGTGGCGGTAAGCGCCAGCGGGCACCTGACCGGGCAGGCAGAGGGGGTGGCGGTTGGGGTGGGGGGCGCCAGGCAGGATTTTGACCTGCGCTGGAAGCAGCCGTGCATGGCGGCGTCACCCCGGTCTCTGGAGGCGGCGCTGGCGCCAGGGACCAGCCTGATACGCAGCCTGGAGCTGGCCAACACAGGGGCCGGTCCGGCAGGCTTCAGCCTGGAGGGACCGGCGTGGGCGGCGGCCTCCCCGGCAGCAGGTTCCGTTCCGGCGGATGGGAACACGCCGGTGGAGATCACCTTCACCGCCCTGCCGACGCTGACCCAGGGGCAGGTGTACACCGGGCTACTGGAGGCGGCGTCCAACGACCCGCTCCACCCGCTGCAGGCCGTCACCCTGACGCTGCAGGTGGTCGAAATTCGCTACGGGGTGCAGCTCTCCACGGACCAGGAGAAAAGCGCCATGCCGGGGAGTGAGGTGGTGTACACGGTGTGGGTCACCAACACGGGGACGGTCTCAGACAGTTATGACGTCAGCCTGCAGGGGATTTGGCCGGTGGGGGCTGTTTCCGAGGCAGGGCCGCTGGCGCCTGGGGAGGCGATAGCGTTGGAAGTCCGCGTGACTGTCCCGCCAGGGGCAGGGGAGAATGCGGAGGATACCAGCGTGGTCAGCCTGACCTCCCAGGGAGATGGGCTGAGCAAGGGCTCAGTTCGTTTGACCACCCGGAGCCTGGCTGCCCGGCGCAGGCTGTGGCTGCCGATGATCCGGATCTGAGGCGAATCGAGCGGTGGACCAGAAGGAGAAGCGCCGGCGGGCACCTGTGATATAATCGTCAAGTTTCAATACAAAAAATGCATAAAAGGAAATTGTCAATGAAGAAGAACCTTTCGATCTGGAGTGCGGTTGGGCTGGGGATGGCGCTGATGTTCCTGGTGGTCGGGGCAGGGGCCGCCAATCCCCGCCTGGCACACAACCCCAGCGGGATGGGGCAGCAGCCGTCCCGGGCGCTTCGAACGCCGCAGCCGCCGGAGATCGTGGGTGGTGTGGAAGCGACCCCCGGGGAATGGCCCTGGCAGGTAGCGCTGGTGCTGGCAGGTTACAGCGACCTGTACCAGGGCCAGCAGTGCGGGGGCACCCTGGTGGCCACGCGCTGGGTGGTGACGGCGGCGCACTGCATGTTTGAAACGGGCAGCGACATGTACGTGGATTACGATGCGGTGGCGGGGGTGCACAACCTGGAAAACCCTGACCCTGGGTACCAGCAGATCCATGTTGATAAAATCGTCATCCACCCGAATTATGATCCAAACAGCGACGATTATGATATCGCCCTGCTCCGGCTGGCCTCGCCGGTGACGCTGGGGGGCAGCGGGGCGACGGCGGTGGCGCTGGCGCCGCTGGTGCCGGCTAACGTGGGGGACCTGGCTGGAGTCATGGCAGTGGTCACCGGCTGGGGGGATACGAGCGGCAGCGGCAGTTACTCACCGGTGCTGATGAAGGTGGGGGTGCCGATTATCACCAACGCGGCGTGTGACAGCGTGCCCGATTACAACGGCGGGATCAGCGATAACATGCTGTGTGCGGGAGGGGAAGCCGCGGGCGGCAAGGATTCCTGCCAGGGGGACAGCGGCGGACCGCTGGTGGCGCCGATCAATGGCGCCTGGCAGCTGGCGGGCATCGTCAGCTGGGGTTCGGGCTGCGGCGACCCCGGGGTCCCCGGGGTTTACACGCGGGTGTCGCGCTTCACCAACTGGATCCTGAGCCAGATTGGCAGCCCGGTCCAGCCGTCGCCCACGCCGACTCAGGGCGTGTTTACCCCGACCCCCACGGCGACGCTGCGCCCGCTGCCCACGGATTACCTGCGCAGCATGATCCCCATGGTGAATTACCCGGCGGCGTATAAATATCGGGTCCGTCCGTAGTCCCATCTTTCATCTCCCTCTGAAGAAAGAGGAAAAAAAGCAGCCGGAGCGCCTGGATAAGGCGCGTAGTTGCGCGCGCGGGTTCAGTTTTGGGTATTGCATATATTGAGAATATCAGGCAAAATAATGACAAGGCGTTATTCAATTCTGGTCTAAAGGAGGATATATGTCTGACGAGAGAGTTCCTGTCCTGGAACAGGCTCCTATTCCGCTGCAAACCCAAACCCTTAGGCTGGAGGAACGCCTGGCCAGGGGAAAGGCGCTGCGAGAGAAAGCGGGGCGAAAGGCGCAGGCTGAATGGAAGCCGGCGGCGAACCGTAGAGATGCGATGGATTTGTTAATCGAAAGCAGCAATGGCAGGATGGAAGATCTGCTGCCGATCCGCTACGGGCGGATGGTGGTCAGCCCATTCACGTTTTACCGCGGCGCGGCGGCGATCATGGCCTATGACCTGTGGCGCACGCCGTCTACCGGGCTGACCCTGCTGGCGGATGGCGACTGCCACCTGTTGAATTTTGGCGCGTTTGCTACGGCAGAACGCCAGGTGATCTTCGATATCAATGATTTTGATGAGGTATCCCTGGCCCCATGGGAATGGGATGTTAAACGGCTGGCGGCCAGTTTTTATATCGCCGGCCAGTCCAACGGTTTTGACCCGCTGACCTGCCAGGAAGCCGCCTGGCTGTCGGCCCGCGCTTACCGCCAGCGCATGGCAGAATACAGCACGATGCCGGTGTTGGAGGTGTGGAATGACTGCTACGATATGGATCGGATTATCGCGAGCATCCCAGATAAGGCGATGCAGCGCTTTTACACGCGGAAACTGGCCAGCGCCACCGAGCAGAGCGCCCATGAAAAGGAGTTTGCCAAGCTGACTTTCACGGTCGGGGACATGCCGCGCATCGCCGACCAGCCTCCGCTGATCTTCCATTACGGCGACGAACGGGATAAGGAATTATTCAAAATCGCGCTGGATACGTTGAAAGAGTACCGCAAGACCCTGCGCATGGGGGTGGGGGTGCTGGTGGACCGCTTTGAAGTGGTGGATGTGGCGTTCAAAGTGGTTGGGGTAGGCAGCGTGGGGACGGTATGCGGGATCATCCTGATGATGTCCGGAAGCGGCGACCCGCTGTTTTTGCAGTTTAAGCAGGCGCGCCGCTCGGTGCTGGAGCCCTACTGTGGGGCCAGCCCATGGGGGCATGCCGGGCAGCGCGTGGTGGTGGGACAGCGCGCCATGCAGACGGCGGGGGACATTTTCCTGGGGTGGACGACCGGCACGGGTAAGATGAAATATGAATTTTACCTGCGCCAGCTCAGCGATGCCAAGATCAAGCCGGTGATCGAGGTCATGAAACCATTCAATTTGAAGGCTTACGCCGGGCTGTGCGGCAAGGTGCTGGCGCGGGCGCACTCCCGGACGGCGGACCCGGCGGTGTTGACCGGCTACATGGGCACGAGCACTGCGTTCGAAGATGCCATTGCAGCATTTGGCGCGGCGTATGCCGGACAAAATGAGAAGGACCATGCAGCGCTGAAAGAGGCGATCAAATCCGGGCGCATCCAGGCGAGCATGGGCTAGTAAGCGGAGAACAAATCCGGATCTTTATCTGCCTGGGCCTGCCCAGGCGTATTTTCCAGTCGATTAGAACAAGGAGAGAAGATGATGCCTGAAACCACGACAGCAGCAGAAAAATCTGATTGCCTGGAGGAAAAATTCACCCCTCACAAGAAATGTGCCGGTGTTACAGGGGCTGTCCATAAGCTGGTGCTGTTCGGGCTGGGCGCCATGGACCTGGCACAACAGGAAATTGGTGACCTGGCAGCCCGCCTGATCGAGCGGGGTGAGATGGTTGAACGGGAGAGCCGGGAGGCGGTGAGCGAAGCCAGGGCCAGGCGGAAAAAGGGTGCTGCAGCCGCGCCTCCAGACGCTAAACCCGAAACCACAGCCAATCTTCGCCAGGTTATACCCTCCAAATCCGACCTGGCGGAGTTGGATAAAAAGATTGCCGAGCTATCCCGTCAGATTGAAGAGCTTAATCAACCAATAAGTTAGCGGGTAGAACATTCACCCCCAGGTGTAGCCTGGAAGGAAAGACGAGCCTGGCCTGGCAAGACCAGGAGATTTATTGATTTTGAAGAGAAATGTTATAAGGAATGAATGCGATGACACACCAGCCTGACAACCACCTGAGAGCTTATTTGCCAATTCCCGATGTACCGAAACCGGGGTTGACGACCTATGATGCCAAGGATCCGGATACGAAGTACCCGCCGATCGAGCCGCTGCGCCCACCGGAAGGGGCGCCGAATGTGCTGATCATCCTGCTGGATGATGCCGGGTTTGGCGCTTCCAGCGCCTTTGGCGGACCCTGCAACACCCCTACTTTTGAGAGGTTGGCGGCGGATGGGCTGCGCTACAATCGCTTCCACACCACCGCCCTGTGCGCCCCGACGCGCCAGGCGCTGATGACCGGGCGCAACCATCATTCTGTGGGGATGGGGGCAATCACCGAGATTGCCACGGCAGCCCCGGGTTTGAACTCATTACGAGCGAACACCAAGGCGCCGATTGCGATGACGTTGAAACTAAACGGTTATTCCACCGCCATGTTTGGAAAGTGCCACGAAGTGCCCGTGTGGGAAACCAGCCCGTTGGGTCCGTTCGAGCACTGGCCCTCCGGGGGCGGTGGTTTTGAGTATTTCTACGGATTCATCGGCGGCGAGAACAACCAGTATGACCCGGCCCTTTACGAGGGCACAACGCCCATCGAGCCGCCCGCCACTCCGGAAGAGGGCTACCACCTGACCCAGGACCTGGCGGACCATGCCATCAACTGGGTGCGCCAGCAGAAGGCATTAATGCCCGACAAGCCATTTTTTGTGTACTTCTCGACCGGCGCAACCCATGCCCCGCACCATGTACCGAAGGAATGGGCGGACCGTTACAAGGGGAAGTTCTCCCAGGGCTGGGACAGGCTGCGCGAGGAGACTTTTGCCCGGCAGAAAGCCCTGGGGGTGATCCCGGCGGACTGCGAGCTGACGGCGCGCCATGCTGAAATCCCGGCGTGGGACGAGATGCCCGAGCCGCTCAAACCGGTGTTGGAACGGGAAATGGAGGTTTATGCCGGGTTCATGGAGCATACCGACTACCATGTCGGGCGTTTGCTCGAGGCTATCGAGGACCTGGGCATCCTGGATGATACGCTCATTTTCTGCATCATCGGGGATAACGGTGCATCGGCTGAAGGGACGGTGAACGGCGCTTTCAATGAGCTCGCCAATTTCAACGGCATGGCAGCCCTGGAGACGCCTGAGTTCATGCTGTCCAAGGTGGACCAATTCGGCTCACCCGAATCGTATAACCACTATTCAGTGGGCTGGGCGCATGCCATGGACACCCCTTACCAGTGGACCAAGCAGGTTGCCTCGCACTGGGGTGGAACGCGCAACGGCACCATCGTACATTGGCCCAGGGGCATCCAGGATAAGGGCGGCCAGCGCAGCCAGTTCTGCCACGTGATTGACGTAGCCCCGACCATCCTGGAAGCGGCCGGCCTGCCCGAGCCGGTGGCGGTCAACGGTGTGCAGCAGTCCCCGATGGAAGGGACCAGCATGTTGTACAGCTTTAATGCGGCCCAGGCAGCCGAGCGGCACGACCTGCAGTATTTTGAGATGGCGGGAAACCGCGGTATTTACTACAAAGGCTGGAGCGCGGTCACCAAGCACCGCACGCCATGGGTGCTGGTCGGGCAGAAACTGGCAGCATTCGATGATGACATCTGGGAGCTGTATGACGGCAGCCGGGATTGGACCCAGGCGCGCGACCTTTCGAAACAGATGCCGGAGATGCTGCATAAGCTGCAGCGCCTGTGGCTGATCGAAGCCACCAAGTACAATGTCATCCCGCTGGATGATCGCGGCACGGAACGCTTTATGCCCGAGCTGGCCGGGCGGCCGACATTGATCCGGGGCAACTCGCAGCTCTTCTTTGCCGGGATGGGGCGCCTGTCTGAGAACAGCGTGGTGAATGTCAAGAACAAATCCTTCTCCGTCACGGCAGAGATCGAGACGGGCAAGAGTCCAGCCAACGGGGTGATCATTGCCCAGGGCGGCAAGTTTGGCGGTTGGAGCGTCTATTTCAAAGATGGGAGCGCCCGGTTTGCTTACAATGTTTTGGGCATCCACCTGTTCACCATTGAAGCGGCTGAGCCTATCCCGGACGGTAAACACCAGGTGCGCATGGAGTTCACCTATGACGGCGGCGGGCTGGCGAAAGGCGGCAGCGCTGCCCTGTTTTACGATGGACGGCAGGTGGGCGCCGGGCGGGTTGCGGTCACCATGCCGATGGTCTTTTCGGCGGATGAGACCACGGATATCGGTTACGAGTCCGGGACGCCGGTTTCTCCGGTTTACACCACCCATAGCAGCAAGTTTAACGGCAAGATCGGCTGGGTGCAGCTGGATGTGGGTGTGGATGACAACGACCATTACATCACCCCAGAGGAGCGGCTGCGCGTGGTCATGGCGCGCCAGTAAACGGGACGAAAAGAAGCAGCCATGATCGATGCACAAGCCAATCCCCGGATTTACCTGCGGCTGATTGCCCTGGTTGCAGCGCTGGGCGCGGTCAGCTCCCTGATCACGTTTGTGTTTATCTTCCTGGTAAAAGTGATGTCAAACCTGGTATGGGGCCAGGTGCAGACTGCCAGCGGGCTGGATGCGCGCCTGTTCACCCTGATCGTCTGCACAGCCGGCGGGCTGCTGGTTGGGCTGCTGGTGAAGTTCTTTGGCGACCACAGCGGGATCTTTGCCGAGGTGATGCAGGAATTTGGTAAAACCGGACGTTTCAACTACCGCCATGCACCAGGGATTGTGATCACGGCCCTGGTGTCCCTGGTCAGCGGGGCGAGCCTGGGGCCGGAAGCGCCGCTGGCGGACGCCTGTGGCAGTCTTGGCACCTGGGCTTCAGACCGTTTCAAGCTGAGCCCGCAGGAGACGCGCTCGATGGGCTTTTCGGGGGTGAGCGCCATGCTGGCAGCCTTCATCACGGCGCCGTTGGGCGGGGCTGTGCTGGGATTGGAGGCCGCCCAGGGCGGTTCTGGCGAGGATCGCAAGGAGTATTTCTGGGTGCTGTTTCCCAGCCTGGTGGCGTCGGCGTCGGCGACCGTGGTTTATGTGCTGCTCAGCGGGACTTTTTTTGAAACCCTGTACCAGTTCCCGCAGTATTCGCCACGGTTGGTGGACCTGTTCTATGCCGTGCCCCTGGGTTTATTGGGCGGGGTGGTCGGATTGCTGTTTATGCTGTCTCTCAAGCAGCTGCAGAAGCTGTTCCTGCCCATGAAAAAGCACCTGGTGCTGCGCGGGGTGATCGGCGGCCTGGGGATGGGGGTCATCGGAGCCCTGCTGCCGCTGACCCTGTTCTCCGGTGAGAATCAGATGAATGACCTGATGAGCGGGGGGGCGCAGATCGGTGTGGCGATGCTGATCGTACTGGGATTGACCAAGCTGGGGGCGACCATCCTGGTGCTGTCAACGGGTTGGAAAGGGGGGTATATTTTTCCAATCATGTTTTCAAGCGTGGCGCTGGGTATGGCGCTTGACCTGCTGTTCCCGAATATCCCCACGCCGGTGGCGGTGGCGGCGACGATGGCAGGCGTGCTGGTGGCGGTGTTGAGGGCCCCGCTGTTTTCAGCCCTGTTCTGCATCGTGCTGGTGCAAAAGGAGACGGCGGCGGTGGTGGCTGTGGCAGTGGTGGCCAGCGGATTGATAACTTCGCTGGTGATGCTGCGCGCAGCCCGGCGCGCGGAAGCGCGGGAAAAAGCGGCAGGATAGAACGAGCTCTGAGCGGTATCAATCCTGGGAAACCATTCCAGGGATTATCAAATTAAGGAGGTTCCGAAATGACAGAAGAAAATGGAACGCACGCGGAGGGTACGTATGTTCCCTGGTGGATGCTGCTGATCGAAGGCATTGCAGCCATTCTCTTGGGGTTGATGCTGTTAATGCAGCCGGCAGCGACCCTGGCGTTGGTGATCCAGCTCTTGGGGATCTACTGGCTGGTCAAGGGAGTTTTCTACCTGGTATCCCTGTTTTGGAACCGGAGCGGCTGGGGGTGGAAAGTGTTCAATGGTCTGCTGGGGATCATCGCCGGGCTGTTGATTATCCAGAACCCGTGGTGGAGCACGCTGCTGGTACCGGCGACGGTGGCGATCCTGATCGGTGTGATGGGGATGGTCATCGGGATTGCCCAATTATTCCAGGCATTCAAGGGCGGAGGCTGGGGGCTGGGGATCCTGGGTGGGCTGAGCATCTTCCTGGGCCTGCTGCTGCTCACCCGGCCGATTATCGCCGGGCTGGCCCTGCCGTGGGTGGTGGGCGTCCTGGCGATTATCGGCGGGCTCCTGGCGCTGTTTGCCGCCTTCAAAGTGAAGGGCATGGGCAAAGAAGCGCAGGCTGCGAGGGTGGAACCGACCAGGGCGCAGCCGGCCGCTCAGCCGCTCGAGGCAGCCCCGGCAGCAGATGCACCCGTACCAATGGCTGCGCCCACGCCAGCGGCTGCGCCAGCTGCGGCTGCCGCAGAGGTGGGCACTGCTGCGCTTGTGGCCGAGCAGGCGGCACCCGAGGCTGCTGCGCCGGGTGCAGAAGCTGCGGCTGAGGCGGGTATGGACGGGCGGGTTGAAACGGAAGCCGAGGCGCTTGCGGCAGCAGAGGCAGGGGTGGAAGCAGTGGTTGAAACCGCCCCGGCTGAAGCGGTTGAAGCGGCGCCTGAGCTGGATGAAAGCCCGGTCGAGGTGGGGACCGGCAATGTCGATCCAGCGGACAGCAGCGAGATGGCCAAGTTCAAGTATGACCTGGAATACGTGGAAGGGATTGGCCCGGCATATGCCGGGAAGCTCAAGACGATTGGTCTGGTCACCTGCCTGGACCTGTTAAAAGCCGGCGCCAGCCGCAAGGGCCGGGAGGAGATCGTCGAGAAAACCGGCATCTCGAACAAGCTGATCCTGAAATGGGTCAACCATGTGGATCTGTACCGCATCAAGGGCGTCGGCTCGGAGTATGCAGACCTGCTGGAGGCTTCCGGGGTGGACACGGTGGTGGAGCTGGCGCAGCGCAACCCGGCAAACCTGCTGCAGAAGATGGTGCAGGTGAACACGGATAAATCGCTGGTGCGCAAAGCGCCGACTGCAGCCCAGGTGGAGGATTGGGTAGCCCAGGCCAAGGGCCTGCCGCGCGGGATTACGTATTGAGGATAAGGATATGTCAATTTTTGGATTGCTCATCTTTGTGTTTGGCTTGCTGCTGCTGACGGTGGGGAACCGCCTGGCGGTGTTAGGCGCGGGGGTCGGCGCTCTGCTGGGATTGGCCTTCCTGGTCTTCCTGCCCGGCGCCCAGGATAACCTGCTGTGGCTGGTGATCCCCATCGGACTGGCGATCGTTTTCGCCCTGGGGTCCGGGCTTGCCAAAGGGGCGATCAACCTGGTGACCCTGGCGTTGGGAGCGCTGGCAGGTGGGGCTGTGATCCTGGCTGTGCTCGACCTGTTCCGGTTGGATTTCGGTTTGGTCAACTGGCTCCTGGCGCTGGTGGGGGCAGTGGTAGGCGCGGGACTGATGGCCAAATTCAAGGACTGGGGGGTGATCATCCTGGCGTCCCTGGTCGGCGCGCTGCTGTGCACGCGCGGGCTGCAGATGATGGTCCCAACCCTGAGCGAAATGTTGGCCAGCCTGGTGGGCGTGGTGCTGTTGGTGGGCGGCATCATCTACCAGGGCAAACTGTTCGGAAAGAAATAAGCTGAGTTGGCTTATCGTCAGGGGAGCCCGAAGATAAGCCGGGTCCGCAGGTGACCTTCTATCATTGGAGAATAGGATGGAAAAAAACGCGAAATCGCGCCACATCTGGCGTAAGGCATGGTACACCACGGCCATTGTACTCAGTGGAATAATCCTGCTGATGGGTGTGGCAGGCATCATTGGCGGACTGGTAATCAATCCTGCGCTGAGCAGGGGCACGGTCTCGGTGCTGCAGATTGTGGTTACCAGCACAGGCAGCATGCGCCAGATCGTGCAGGGGCTTGACAGTGGAGCGCAGGAGATCAGCCAGCTCACCCGGGAAACGTCCCGGGTGAGCCAGCAAATCAGCCAAAATGTACAGGACAAGGGGCTGGTAGCAACGCTGCTTCCGGAGGAAAAGGAGAAGCAGCTCCAGGAGCGCATCGCCGGCATGGTCGAAACGCTGAAGACAGTGCACGAGGCGCTGTCTGCCAGTGTGGAGCTTTACCAGGCGGTCAGCCGGATACCGTTTATCAACCTGCCCCCGCTGAGCAAGGAACAGAGTGGAAATATTGAGGCTGCAGTCAAGCAGGAACAGAAAGATATCCAGGATCTGAAGCAGAGCATCCAGGAATTTCGGGCAGGTGCAGGGGATAAGATCAGCCAGGTGAGACAGGCGGCGGATCAGATCACCGCTATGATGGAGAAGTTGAGCGGGGATATGAAAAGCATGGATACAAGCTTGAAGGGGCTTCAGGAATTGATTGCCCGGCTGCAGAAAAATGTACCAACTGTATTTACCATCCTCACTGTGGTGAACACCCTGGTCCTGGCATATGTGGTTTACACGCAGGTGGAGATGATGCGTCTGGTTGTGCGGCGTTGGAAGCAGCTCAACGCATGCTGAACTGTAACGAAATTGTTGGGAACAGGTGCTTTCTTTTGATCGATAATTAGAATGATAGTGGATCCCTGAGGTCCATCCTTTCAAGCAGAAATACAGGAGGTATGTGATGAACTCGACGCGCCTGTCTTACCGCTGGGTGTGCCTGCTGTGTGTATTGGCCCTGGCCGGCACGGCTTTCTGGTGCCGGGTGGGGAACCGGCAGGTGGAGCAGCCACAGCCGGTCAACCCCCAGCCCGTTCAGCCGCAGCCTGGCGTGGAGACTACGGAACCGGTCGAGGAACCTCCGCAAAGCAGTGGGCAGCCCAACCTGGAGGCGCAGGCGGCGGTGACCCCAACGGGCAGCGGCAGCGAGGTCAGGGTGGAGGTGAGCGTCCGGAACGGCGGTGGGGGGACGGTCGCCGCACCGTTTACCGTGCGCTGGCTGCCAGACAGCAGGACGGAGGAGGTGGGCTGCTCGTGGGATATCCAGGCAAACCGCATCAACCAGGGGACGGTGAGAAAAAGCTGCACGTATACCTATTCCCGGGGAGGGGGGTGGCAGTGGCGGGTGGTGGTGGATGCTGAGGATGAAATCGCAGAGACGGATGAGGCGGATAACCTGGTGCGCGGCCAGGTGCAGGTCAGCGGCGGTGGGGGTGGCAGTGGACCATTGAGTGCGCCGCAGAACTGCCGCTGGCGGGTGGCCTCGGTGCCGGTGGTGATCGTCCTGGAGTGGGATTACCCCCAGGGCGAGGCGGTGGATGGTTTCGTGGTGTACATGGCGACCACCGATGAGCAGGTGCGGGTGGCAGGCGACCAGCGCCAGGCGGTGGTATCGAACCTGGCCCCGGCAACGCAGTATCACTTTGACGTGCGGGCCGTGCGCGGCGGGCAGGTGTCGGCGGTGGATGCCTGCCAGGTGGATGCGACCACCGGCCAATGAGCCCGGAATTTGCGGCGCCAGCGAAACGCACACAAAGGGCTCTGCTTGGAAATTCCTGGGAGAATGCACAATAACCTAACGAAATTGTTAGGGGAAGATAATGTAAAATAGGGGATAATCAGATGTCAGGCGCCGCCTGAAATCCAGGATGTCATTGCCAAATGGGAGTGCACGGATGAGTGAATCGCGCAGAACAGATCGCTGGGTTCTGCTGCTCGCGTTTTTTATGCTGGCAGGCATGGTTTCCTGCCAGCCTGGGTCTGCGCTGCGCCCGCTCCAGCCGTCTTCGGCGGTGCAGGCGACTGGAGGGGCAATCAAGACAGTGACCGGGGTTGCCCAGGAAGGGGCTCCCGGGCAGGGGGGCGAGCCGCCAAACCTGCTGGCATTGGCAGTGGTGAAACCTACCGAGGACCGGGGCGAGGTGCGGGTCGAAGCTGTCGTCACCAACGGCGGCGGCGGGAAGATCACTGCACCGTTCACGATCCGCTGGTACCCGTACCAGACCAGCGGTGAAATTGGCTGCAGCTGGGAGGTTTCTGCAGAGGCCATTAACCAGGGGCCGGTGAGCGTGGGGTGCAATTATACCTATCAGCTGGCTGGAAAAATCCCCTGGCGGATGGTGATCGATGGTCAGAATGGGGCTGTTGAAACCACGAAAGCCGATAACGTGGTGCGGGGCAGTGTGGAAATCCAGGTTTCGGAAGATGATCTCATGGCGTTGAAAGCGCCGCGTAACTGCCTGTGGAAGGCGACGCAGATGCCTGGAACGGTGCGGCTGGAATGGGAATTTCCTTTCGATATGGATGTGGATGGCTTTGTGGTCTACCTGGGACATACCGACGAAGTGCAGCGCCTGGGGGCGGACCAGCGCCTGGCCCTGGTGCCGAGACTGGAGCCCGGGCAGGGATATCATTTTGATGTGCGATCGGTGAGCAGTGGGGTGGAGTCAAGGGTGGATGCCTGCCAGGTGGATGTGTACCTGAGCGAATAATCCCGCCAGCCGGCTGACTCGCTAAAGGGGGCAAGATGTCATTGACGGCGGGTGACAAGTGGCACTTAACAAGGGGAATACAGGGGAGTAAACTATATTCAATTATTCGAATGTTTGCATGGAAAGAAGATGATCATC
>CAIQIV010000801.1 GCA_903871905.1 uncultured Chloroflexota bacterium
CACCTGCCGGAGTACGACGCCGAAGTCCTGACCTCCGAGCGCAGCCTGTCGGATTATTTTGAAGCCGCGGTGACCGCCTACGGCGGCGACCCCAAGCGCGTCTCCAACTGGTTGATGAACGACGTGCTGCGTATGATCAACGAGCTGGGCATTTCAGCCGGTGAGCTCAAGCTGACCCCGGACCACCTGGCTGCCATTATCAAGCTGGTGGATGCCAACACCATCAACAACTCCACCGGCAAATCCCTGCTGGAGAAGGTCCAGCAGGGCGGCCGGGCGCCGCAGGAGATCGTGCAGGCCGAGGGGCTGGCTAAGGTCAGTGACACCAGCGCCATCCGTCTCGTGTGCGAGCAGGTGGTGGCGGAGAACCCCCAGCCGGTAGCCAACTATAAGGGCGGCAAGACCACCTTGATTGGCTGGTTCGTGGGCCAGGTGATGCGCAAGTCTGGCGGCAAGGCCGACCCGCAGCTTGCCAAGGAGTTGTTGGAGGCTATCCTGGCACAGCAATGAACTCTTCTTACCTCCTGCTCAAGGACCTGCGTCTGCACTACCTGCGCTGGCAGGGCAGCCAGCCGGGCAGATCTGCCGTGCTGCTGCATGGGCTGGCCTCCAACGCCCGCATCTGGGAGTGGGTGGCGCCGCACCTGGCACAGGCCGGTTATACGGTCTACGCCCTGGACGCCCGCGGTCATGGGCTGACCGACAGCCCCGGCGGCTCCTACGGCTTTGAAACCTTCCGCCGCGACCTGGATGAATTCCTGGCCGCCTGCGAGCTGGAAAACCCGCTGTTGGTTGGTCATTCCTGGGGCGCATCGGTGGCCCTGGACTACGCCGCCCAGGCGCCCCGTACCCCGCGCTACCCGTGCGGTATCTTTTTAGTGGATGGTGGTGTGATCCAGATGGACGCTCTGCCCGGCGCCACCTGGGAGACCACCAGCCAGCGCCTGGCTCCGCCGCGCCTGGCGGGCACACCCCTGGGTGATTTCCTGCGCCGCATGGACGGCTGGCGGGATGCCTGGAAGCCTGAAGACCCCGGTGCGGACCCGGTCCCGATCATCCTGGCCAATTTTGATATAGATGAGAATGAGCGCATCTATCCCCGCCTGACCTTCGAGCGCCATATGCAGATTGTGCGCGCCATGTGGGAGTTCCAGACTTACCAGGCCTACGAGACCGTGCGCTGCCCGGTGCGCCTGGTGCTGGCGCAGCCTGCTGCAGTAAATACGGAACAGGAACAGATGTACCTGGATGCGCGGCAGCGCAGCGCCGCGGTGCTGCAGGGGCGTTATCCTGGCCTGCAGGTGCAGTGGATGGCGGATTCCATCCACGATCTGCCGCTGCAGCGCCCGGCCTCCCTGGCGGCGGAGATTAACCGGTTCGGCCGCATCTGTTAGCATGTACCGCCTGCGCCCGGCATCCCAGGCCGACCAGCGTGCTATCCGGGCGCTGATCGCCTCCGAACAGCTTAATCCTTTCAGCCTGGATTGGCGCCGTTTTGTCATTGCAGTCGATCCGGGTGGCGAGGTGATCGGCTGCGGCCAGGTTAAGCCTCACGGCGACGGCTCGTTTGAGCTGGCCTCGGTGGCTGTCCTGCCTGCCTGGCGCGGCCAGGGGGTGGCGGGGGCGATCATAGAGCACCTTCTGGCCTCCCAACCCGGCCCGGTATTTCTCACCTGCGCCGACCGCCTGGAGAATTTCTACCGGCGCTTTGGTTTCCGTATCGTTGGTCGGAATGATATGACCCCTTACTTCCGCCGCCTGGCTTCCCTGGCGGGTGTGTTCCTGCGCCTGGCGCGCCGTCCGGAGAAGCTGCTGGTCATGCGCCGCGATGGCTCTGCCTGAATTAAGAAGCCCGCAGACCTGAGCACGGCCTGCGGGCTTCTTCTTCCCTGATAAACGTTAATCTCCTGCTGTTGGCGCCACCTGGACCATCATCGGCGGGCGCAGCGGCTTGCCGTCCTTGGCCGGGACCAGGCTCATCGCATATTCCGCCAGGGCGGTGATCGTCAGGCTGGGGTTCACCCCGGGGTTGGCGGGCACGATCGAGCCGTCAATGGCATAAAGCCCTGGGTAGTTGTGCAGTTGGAAGCCCAGGTCAACCACCCCGTCCTGGTCGTTCCGACCAATCGGACAGCCGCCCAGGATGTGGGCGGTCATAGGAATATCCAGCAGGCCCTCATTGATTGTCCCGGCTGCCACGCCGTTGATCTTCTCGGCAAAGCGCCGGGTGACATGGTGACCGATCTCAATTGTCGTTGGGATGCTCTGCTCCTCATCCGGGTGGGAAACCAGGTTTCTGGTCCACAGGGTGAACAGGGTGCGCCCCAGCCGCAGGCGGATACGGTTGTCTTCGGTCTGCATCACCAGGATGATTGTGCTGCGTTCTGCCCAGCCGGGGCGGATATGGGTCAGGAAGAAATCTTTCGGACGGGTGAAGATCTCCCCCAGGGTCTTGAACAGGCGGCGCCCAAAGCTGCCGCCCTCGTTCACCAGCGGGCCGGACAGGAAGCGCATCAGCGACGATCCTTTCGGATAACGCACCGGCTCAATGGTGGTCACCGGATCGGCATAAAAGATGGATGTGATCGCCAGCCCTTCGGAATAGTTAACGGCTGCATCGCGCGCCGTCACACCCAGCAGCGCCTCGGAATTGGTGCGTACCATATCTCCCAGACGGGCAGAGATCTTTGGCAGTGAGCGGGTGATGTCCCGGCAGCGGAAGAGCAGGCGCTGCGTCCCCAGCGAGCCAGCAGAGAAAATCACATTGCGCGCCCGCATCTTCTTCTCCGGGCGGAAGGGCCAGCGCGTGGCGCTGCGGTAAACCACTTCGTAGCGCGCCCCATCCACCTGTCCCTCGGGCAGCGGGCGTACATCGCGCACCAGCGATTCAGCCTGGATTTTGGCGCCCCATTTTTCTGCCAGGTACAGGTAATTCTTCACCAAAGTGTTCTTGGCATTTTTGCGGCAGCCCACCATGCACCCGCCGCAGTGAGTGCAGCCGCTGCGCCGCGGCCCCTCGCCGCCAAAGTAGGGGTCGGCTACCTCGACCCCTGGCGTCCCAAAGAACGTGGCCCCCTCGGTGGGCTGGAAGGTCTCGTCTGTCCCCAGCTCCTGCGCCACCTCAACCAGCGCATGGTCAGCATGCCACAGGCATGGGTTGCGCGCCACGCCCAGCATGCGCCGCGCCGTTTCGTAGTGCGGGTTCAGCAGTTCTTTCCAGTTTGCCAGGTTCTTCCAGGCCTCGGCCTCGAACAGCTTGTCGTTGGGTTTCATCAACACGTTGGCATAGCCCAGGCTGCCGCCCCCCACCCCGCAGCCGTGCAGGGCGATCACATTTTTAAAAGGACTGATCTGCAGGATGCCAAAGCAGCGCACCTGCGGGATCCACAGGTACTTCCATGCCTTCCAGTTGGTGGTGGCAAAATCCTCATCCCGGAAGCGCTTGCCGCGCTCCAGCACCAGCACCGAATAGCCCTTCTCGACCAGCCGCATGGCTGATACGCTGCCCCCAAACCCGGAGCCGATGATGATGTAATCGAACGTTTTGTCTTCCATAGGCCTAGTAATCGTAAAACCCTTTCCCGGTCTTGCGCCCCAGGTAGCCCGCGTCCACCATTTTTCGCAGCAGGTACGCCGGGCGGTACTTGGTGTCTCCGGTATCGCGCTGCAGCACTTCCATCACGAACAACACCACGTCCAGCCCAACCAGGTCGGCCAGCGCCAGCGGTCCCATGGGGTGATTCATCCCCAGCTTCATCACCGTGTCGATCGCCTCCACGCTGCCGATGCCTTCCTGCAAGGCGAAAATGGCCTCATTAATCATTGGGCACAGGATGCGGTTGGAAATGAACCCCGGCGAGTCCTTGGCTTCCACCGGCTCCTTGCCCATCTGGCGGCAGGCCTCAAAGACCAACGTGGTGGTTTCCTCAGATGTCGCCAGGCCGCGGATTATTTCCACCAGCTTCATCAGCGGCACCGGGTTCATGAAATGCATGCCGATCACTTTTTCCGGGCGTTGGGTAGCGGCGCCGATGCGCGTGATGCTGATAGATGAAGTGTTGGAGGCCAGGATCGCCTCGGGCTTTGCCAGGCGGTCCAGGTCCTGGAAGATTTTCAACTTGACCTCGGGGTTTTCGGTGGCGGCTTCGATCACCAGGTCCGCCTGGGGCACATTGTCCAGGGTCGCTGCCAGCTCGATCTTCAAAGCCGCCTCCCGTTGTTCCTCGCTGATCATCCCTTTCCCGGCCAGCTTGCCGGTCGACTTGGCGATCGTCTCGCGGGCGCGCTCCAGCTGCTCCGGGGAGACGTCCATCAGGGTCACCTGGTACCCGGACACGGCCGCGGCCTGCGCAATGCCGTTGCCCATCGTCCCAGCGCCAACCACAAAGATGTGCTTGATATCCATGATTGACTCCTTTCCGCTGCCTACGCTTCGATTTCCACTGCCATAGCCACTGCCTCGGCTCCGCCCAGGCACAGGGAGGCGATGCCGCGCCGCAGTCCCCGCTGGCGCAGGGCAAAGATCAGGGTGGTCAGCACCCGCGCCCCGCTGGCGCCGATGGGGTGCCCCAGGGCGATGGCGCCGCCGTTGACGTTGACCCTCTCCCAATCCCAGCCTGCGCTGGCCAGGGCATAGCCGTCGGCCAGCACCTGGGCGGCGAAGGCCTCGTTGAGCTCAACCAGGTCTACCTCGGGCAGCTTCCAGCCGGTCTTTTCCAGCAGCATTGGAATGGCTTTCGCTGGAGCGGCAAACAGGTACTTCGGCTCCATAGCTGCCTGGGCGTAGCTCACGATGCGCGCCAGGGGCTGGATCCCCAGGCTGGCGGCCTTTGCCCGGCTGGCGATCACCAGCGCCGCCGCCCCGTCGTTCAGCCCGGGGGCGTTCCCCGCAGTGACCCGGCCATCCTTCTGGAAGGCGGGTTTCAGGTTAGCCAGCGCCTCCCGCGTGGTGTCCCGGCGCGGGCCCTCATCCGTGTCTACCACGCTCACCTGCCCCTTCCGCCCCGGGATCTCCACCGGGACGATCTCCGCCTTGAATTGGCCGCTGTCGATGGCGCTGACTGCCTTGCGGTGGCTGTTGTAGGCGTACTCGTCCATCGCCTCCCGGCTGACGTTGTATTCCTGGGCGATGAACTCGGCAGCATCCCCCATGCCCCAGTTCTCAAAGGGGTCCCACAGCCCGTCCAACAGCAGGGCGTCGCTGAGCTGGCTGTGGCCGTAGCGCAGGCTCCCGCCGCGCCCGTCCACCAGGTACGGCGCCTTGCTCATGCTCTCCATCCCTCCAGCGACAAATAACTGCCCATCCCCGGCTTTGATCGCCTGGGCGGCCAGCATCACTGCCTTCAACCCCGATCCGCACACTTTGTTCACCGTTGTGGCTCCCACGCTGGCCGGCAGCCCGGCAAAGATCGCTGCCTGCCGCGCCGGCGCCTGTCCCTCACCGGCCGAGACAACGTTGCCCAGGAGCACTTCATCAATCTCAGACAGGTCCGGCAGCCCGGCGCGCTGCACTGCGGCGCGTACCGCCACTGCTCCCAGGCGCGGCGCAGCCAGCCCCGCCAGCCCGCCCTGGAAGCGCCCAATCGGGGTGCGGGCTGCACTGAGTATCACTGCTTCATTCCGGTCGTCCATACTCACTCCTCTTGTCAAACAGCGAAAGGTATGCAGTTGGTAATACAGCAGCAAAATGGTGGCGCGCCGCCCGGCGCAGCTCAGATCTTGCCCCAGCGATTTAGAATGCGTGCGTAGGTCTGCTCCAGGGTTTCCGGCAGCACCCGGGTTTCAG
>CAIQIV010000802.1 GCA_903871905.1 uncultured Chloroflexota bacterium
CCTGCAGCCAGGATTTTATCCCCTTTGCTTTCTGGTTTTCCGAGGTAAAGACCAGGGCAATGGCGACCCAGGTGGTGAGAATGAACGCCAGGACGCCAAGCGAAAAGACATTTCCTTTATTGGGAAGCCTGGAAAATGAATTTGCCAGGATCTGGGTAGCTGAGGTTGCCCTGGCTCCGTTCGAGATAAAGTTGTACCCCAGGGTGACCATGACGATGGAAATCAAGCCGCTGCCAATGAGGGTCTCCTGAAACCATTCGGGCAGGTTGATCAGCCAGGCGGGGGAAGTCTTTTCTACTTTTCGCCGCTTTGCTTTGGCTTTCGCATCCGGCTTACTGGTAATTTGGACCGGGTGTGAAACCTCTGCTGCAGCGGGTGCATGGTCGAAGGCCAGTTCAGGTTGTTGGCGCAAGAAGTGTCCCGCGACCAGGAGCAATCCGGAGAATGCCCAGAAGTAGGTGCGTGTTGCCACGATGGCAATACCGAAATTGATCTCAATCAGGTGTGCAAGGATGGCGGTCAGGAGGAAAATGATCACAAAGGCCCGGTATGAATCGCCTTCCGTATACATCGGGTCATTCTTGAAGAATACCAGGCTCAACACCAGGTAGCTGAACAGTCCCAGGACGAACCCCAGTGGAATGCCCAGGCCAAGGTACTCCAGTCCGCGCCACAGGCTCAAAGACAACGCCCCCAGCACGGTTCCGGAAAAGAGGATCAGGAAGAATAACCTTTTCTGATTGGCGCCCTGAATCAGGTGTAACCATTTTAGACCGTAGTAGAAACAGGAAGTAAAAATAGAAAGGTAGACCAACAGGCCGGCAATACCGGTAATGATTAACGAGTCCCAGGTCTCATTATGCGAGCGGTCCGGTGAGGCGTTGCGTTTCTCCACCGTTCCCAGCAAAGGTGGGTAAAAGGGGTTATAGGCGACATACATGCTTTCCGGCCCATAACCCAGGATCGGGCGAATGATGTTGAAGGTATCCTGGCTGCCATCGGGATATTGAATAGGGTCGTGAGGCAGGAAAAGCTTTACCGCGCCTTCCCAGATATACTGGCGGACTTTTGCACTGTTGCTTTGTTCATCCAGCAGGCTTCCGAACCGGCCAATCGCCGGGGATTCTTTCAGTGACTCAAGTGGACCATGTGGAAGGTTGAAGACCACAAGAAATGCCAGAGCTGCAACCCCAACGCCGATGATCAAGAGGGTGATCCATCTCTTTTGCCAGAAACGGGATAACAGCAGCAGCATAAACAGGGTACTGATCATCCAGCCCAGGGCTGGGCCACGGCTGCCGCTCATGTACAGCGCAATCACCTGGATCGCCGCAGTAAATACATAGATTGTCCCCCGGACGACCTCGGGGAACACCTGGTTTTCTTCGTTCAAGATGGCTTTGAAAGATTTAAGCACACGGCTCATGGTGAAGGGAAAAGCCATGATCAAGTAGGCTGCCACGAAGATGGAGTTCCCCATGTTGGAAGCGATGCGCTCGGAAACATCCCCTCCCCAGGGGATCGGATCGATCTTATATCTTTGGAGAATGCCGTACAGGCCAATGGGCAGGCTGACCAGGGCGACCGTGGTGATTAAACGTTCTACCTGGGCCGGCTTGCGCAGGTTCGCGGCAATGGCAAAAAAGATGACCAGGTAAGAGAAAGTAGTATAGGTACCCTGCAGACGCTGGTAGGAACCGAGCAGGCTGACCCGGAAGGTCACGGATACCAGGGTGGAAAGGAGGTAAACAACCATTAACGCCAGAGCCGGGGGGAGCATCGGCGTCTGGATGATCCTTTTCCACCAGGTTTTTACCGGGCCGGGGCCTTCTTGTGGGGACCGAAATGTTTCGATGAGCTTGGTCAGCCAGGCAGCCAGGACCAGCAGGGCAATGGAGCGCAGCAGGGTGATCTTGTCTGGCTCGAAAATCCGGCTGGAATAGACATTAAAAAAGAGCGGAACAAGAATAATGGCAGCCAGCCAGCCTGCTTCCATCAACCCATCAGAAAATCGGCTCAATTTTGTCGGCATAGGGAAACCTTTTCAGCATTTAAATGTTTGAAATCGAATTGCTTCCGTAAAATAACACAGATTACTAAAGTGTGCAAGATACGTAAATTCATCGCTCCGGGTCTTGGTGATAAGGTCTGTCTTCGGTTTATAATGGGGTAGTTCTGGACATCTCGAATACAGGAGCAAACGAAATGAAGGCTGTCATCCTGGCCGGGGGTAAAGGCACCCGGCTGGCGCCGTATACAACCGTATTCCCCAAACCCCTGATGCCTTTGGTTGATACTCCCATCCTGGAGGTGGTGATCCGGCAGCTCAAGTTTTATGGGATTACCCAGATTACCCTGGCGGTAGGACATCTGGCCGAGTTGTTGATGGCGTATTTTGGAGATGGTGAGAGATTTGGGGTGCACATTGAATATTCACGCGAGTCATCCCCACTGGGAACTGCCGGCCCTTTGGCATTGATCGATGGCCTGGATGACACGTTCCTGGTGATGAACGGGGATGTGCTGACCACCATGAATTACCTGGACCTGGCAGGTTTCCATCGCAAGAAGGGTGCGGCAGCGACGATTGCCATGCACGAGCGCAGTGTAAAGATCGATCTAGGGGTGATTGAGAGCGATGTCGATCAGCGGATCACCGGCTATATTGAAAAGCCCACCATCCATTACCGGGTCAGCATGGGGGTGTATATCTTTGATCCCCAGGTTCTTGCGCTGATCGAACCGGGGCAAAAACTGGACTTTCCGGACCTGGTCCTGAAGTTAATCCAGCAGGGGAGTGTGGTGATGGGCTATCCGTTTGATGGGTATTGGCTGGATATTGGCCGGACGGATGATTATGCCCAGGCCTCTGAGGAATTTGCGCGGTTGAGACATTTATTTTTACCCCAGGAGTGATAGGTTATGCAGTGGATAGTGCCATTATCAGATATTGATATGGGGGATGAAGAGATCCAGGCTGTGTTGGATGTTTTGAAATCCAAATGGCTTTCGATGGGGGAGAAAACCCAGGAGTTTGAGCGGGCAGTCGCAGCCTTCCTGGGCGTTAAACATGCGTATGCGGTCTCGAATGGCACAACTGCCCTTCACCTGGCCTATGCAGCCCTGGGATTAAAACCTGGTGATGAGGTGATCCTGCCGGCTCTGACCTTTGTAGCGACTGCCAATGCGGCGGTTTATACCGGGGCTGTTCCGGTGTTTGCCGATATCACCAGCCTGGATGACCTGACCATCAATCCGCAAGATGTGCGCAGAAAAATTACCTCAAGGACCAAAGCCATCGCAGTTATGCACTACGGCGGTTACCCCTGTCCCATGCAGGAGATCCTGGCACTGGCTGAGGAATATCACCTTGCGGTCGTAGAGGATGCAGCTCATGCGCCGGGGGCGATGTTAAATGGCAAGATGCTGGGGACGATCGGCGATGTGGGTTGTTTTAGTTTCTTCTCAAACAAG
>CAIQIV010000803.1 GCA_903871905.1 uncultured Chloroflexota bacterium
CGCGGAAGAAGCGGCTGCGGTTGGTGCCCTTTTCACGCAGGATCTCGGCGCGTTCCACCAGCCGTGGATCGTTGATCAGCAGCGCTCCCCCCTCGCCGCAGGTGATATTCTTCGTTTCGTGAAAGCTCTGGGTGGCCATGGCACCAAAAGTACCCAGGTAGCGTCCCTTATATTTACCAAACAGGCCGTGGGCATTGTCCTCCACCACCGGCACGTTATGCTTCCTGGCTATGGAGAGGATGGTATCCATCTCACAGCCCACTCCGGCGTAGTGTACGGGTAGGATGGCGCGGGTCCTGGGGGTGATCAGCCTTTCGAGCTGGGTCTCATCCAGGTTGAGCGTGTCGGGATGGATATCAATGAACACCGGGCGCGCCCCACGGTTGACGAAAGCATTGACCGTTGACACAAAGGTGAAGGAAGGGACAATCACCTCATCGCCCGGCTGGATATCCAACAGGAAAGCCGACATTTCCAGGGCATGGGTGCAGGAGGTGGTCAGCAGTGCCTTGGTCACCCCCAGCTCATTTTCTAACAGGGCGTGGCATTTGCGGGTGAACGGCCCGTCTCCTGAAATATGATCGTTCTGAAGCGCCTGCTCGATGAACTCAAATTCTCTGCCGGTGCGGGTTGGGCGGTTAAAATCAACAAGGTAGTTTGGCATGGATTAATTTCTCAAAAGGCCACAGGGTGGGGATCAACAGGATCCATTGTTTGATAGATTATATCGGAAGATTCAGGCTTCTTTCCGAACCAGTATGGTGAAATCATAGAGTACATAATCGTGCAGCAGGGCCACGTTGCGGGAGAAATTCCGCTTGCAGTAGTCAAAAAAGAAACAGGGATCGGCGTAATACAGATTGAGGCGCATGCGGTCCGGATCGGAATAGCTGGTCAGCAGGTTGAACGAGAATCCCTTGCGGCTGAGGGCATGGATGCGTTGCAGGGTGTCCAGGATATGCTGCGTCCACTCAGCATCTGGAACATCCAGGCGTATGTTAAACACCCCGCTGAGCAGGGTGTAATCTGCCGGGGAGATTTGCGCCTCATCGCAGGTGAATGTGCAGTCTGCCCGCTGCAGATAGGCTTGCCGGGCGGCGGCGATCATCTTTTCTGAAATGTCATATCCAGTGTAGGTGTAGGTGGCGCCATGGCGATCGAGGTAATCCACCAGGGCGCCGCAGCCACAACCGTAATCGTTGATTGTAAAGGACTGCTCCAGGTTGATCACTTTCACCAGCTGGTCGAAGCGGATGTCCTGGGCAGACTGGGAATTCCAGTCCACCCCCTGGGGCGAGGCGCCGTGCGCCTCCAGCGCCCGTTCAAAGTAGCTGCGGATCTCATGGATGGTGTGCCTGGTGTTCATACGCCTCCCTGGGGCAGGATGTAGGTGCTGGCCTGCCCGCCGGTCATAAACAGCAGGTCCAGGATCGAGACCTGCGGGTCATAGGGCGGATAGAGCTGAGGATAAGGGGGAAAATTGTAGGTCATGTATTCCAGGGTGATGCCAGCCGCGGCAAATTTTTCATCTTCTATGTAGTCTCTTGCCGCAGGGCCGCTGATGTAATGGGTGACGCCCAGGGGGACAAGCAGGCTTACCAGCCGGTCTGTTTTTGTCCCTGTGGCGTGGAGCGCGGAGGAGCGCAGAAACCGGGTGTGCTGGTTGCCCAGCTGGCGCGCCAGGAAGATGGTCAACTCAATGGTGAAATCTGCCAGGAACTCCGGATGCTGGTGGTAGTAGGGTTCAAGCAGGGGGGCAATTTCCTTGAAGTAAGGCGCTTTACTGTAGGCTTGCTGCAGAGTGGCCCAGTGTTTGCTGATCCAGGGCTGCTGCCAATCAATGCGCACCTGGTTGATGGGTGTGTGGTCGACCGGGGCGCCTTTTCCATGAACCGGGATGGTCAGCCATTGAGGACCCTGGTGGGTTTTGATGCGGTTGCGGTTGCGCCAGCCGTGTTTGTCATACTGCACATCGTCGTAGAAAATGAACAGGTCAGCTTTGTATATCTGGTCAAAGTAGCCGCGCCAGGGGATATAGGATGGCTGCAGAATCACACAATTCATAGCAGCAGATGGGTGTGGTCAAGAAGGGTAAGCGGCTGAATTTTCATTGTTTATCCGTGGTAAGTGGTTTTTCTGATACGGCAGGCAGGCTGTTCGCATGCAGCGTTTCCCTAACCATGTAGGCCGGGCGGTCCATGCTGCGGTCAAACACCCGCGCCAGGTACTCGCCGATGATCCCCAGGGCAAACATCTGGGCGCCGCTGAAGATAGCGATCAAGGAGGCCAGGAAGGGGAAACCAGGGACGCTGCCCAGGATAAAATAAACCCCCAGTACATAGAAAAAGATGCCGATGCCCAGGAGGGTAAACAGAAAGCCGACCATGCTGGTGAAGCGCAGCGGTGCGGTGTCAAAGCCAGTGAGCACCAGCATGGCTACCTGCACCAGCCGGGAAAAGCTGTAGTTCGAATGTCCAACCTGTCGCGGTTCCTCGTGTACCGGGATGGTGCCAAAGCGTGTGGTTCCCCAGGACAGCAGCACATCGATGATCACATTGGGGTTGCGGTAGTCCTGGAAGGCGGCCCGCAGGTGGGAGCGGAAGGCGCGAAAAGCGCTGAAATCGCGCATGTTCTTGATCCCGACAACATATGCCAGGGTGCGCTTGATCAGCACAGAGAATCCGTTGCGCCACCAGGAGTGTGGCAGCTTATCCGGCACCCCATACACCACGTCATAGCCCTGGCTGAGCCGTTCGAGGAGCTTGTGGATCTCTTCCGGTGGGTGCTGCAGGTCGTCGTCCATGGTGATGATCACCTCGTGGCGAGCGAGGCGGATCCCGCACAGCAGGGCATTGTGCTGTCCATAGTTGCGCATCAGGTTGATGCCTCTCAGCCAGGGGTGGGCCGCTGCCAGGCGGGTAATGGTCTCCCAGCTTGCATCGGGGCTGCCATCGTTGACCAGGATCACCTCAAAATCCGGGGCCAGGCCGGGCAGAACGTCTGCCAGGCGCCGCGCCAGGTCCTCCAGTGTATGCTCGCTGTTATATACCGGGATCACAATCGAAAGGGTGGGGCCGGGGGAGGGTGGGTTCATCAATCCTCCGGCAGCCTTGGAGCGCAGTCCAGGTTCTGGTTCATGCGCTGCATGGCAGCCTGGCGTTCTGAATTGGGGGCAGCATAGATAGATATGCGCTGCCAGGTCTGGCACAGCGCTGGGCGCATGGTAGGCAGTGAGTTCAGCGCCCGCCGGGTGAGGTTGATGGCTTTATCCCACTGCCCGCCATTGGCATAGCCTTCAATATACGGGATAAACTCGATCTCGTACTTGTAGTCAGGACGCGGCAGCTTGAACGCCTGGTCGCCGAGCTTGACGATCTTTGCCCAATCACCGACCTGGCGCGCCAGGTCGGCTTTCTCAAAGAAATAGCACCAGTCCTGTGCCGGCTGCGGGCCGAAGATCTCTTCCAACCGCCGGCTGGGGCCTGATGCGGTAGTCTGGATTTGATCCAGGTTTGAAAGCTCAAGGGCAGACAGGACCTCGCCCGGCAGCCGGGGAAGCTGATCGTGGACACCGGGCTGCAGTATCTGCAGGCAGGCTGGCGGTTCATGGTAGAACACCACCGCCTGCGAGGTAGAGCCGGTGAATCGCAAAGGCACCTGGTCATGGCGTACTGGAAGCCCGGGTTCCAGGGCTGGCAGGTCTTTGCCCAACTCCTCTGGGATAAAGATCAGCTGGTAGGCCATCTGGGGAAAATTGTAGTCCGAGGCATAGATCCAGTTAAGCGGTGCGGCCAGGGAGTTTGATCCAGCATATGGAAAACGTAGGGTATCGGTCAGCAGCAGGGTATCGGTCCGCAGCCCGGGGACGCGCCATACCAGTTGGCGGAAGAAGTTCGCCTGGCCTTCATTCGCCTGCCGGAAAGTGCCTGCCAGTTGCAGGTGCATGCTCACTGCCAGGCCGACCAGGATCCCGACAATTGCAGCACGCTGGTTTTTGTTCTTCAGCAGGGTTTCCAACAGCCCCATGATCAGCAGGCTTGCCCCGAACATGAATGCCATGGTGAAGCGGTCATTGGAGATTTCAGCCTCAACCTGCAGGCCGGTAAACCAGTAAGGCCACCCAGCCAGCAGCAGGGAGGCCAATCCCAGCAAGGTTGCCTGGAGACCAAGGACCTCGTCCGAAATGTCACTGCGAGGACTGAAGCAGTCTCCCGGAGCGAGGGGAGATTGCTTCGCTTCGCTCGCAATGACAAAGCCGCTGTCACTGCGAGCTTGCGAAGCAGTCTCCGCCTGGGGCAGGCTGTTTTCCAGGTTTACCAGGTAGTACCATGCCGCCAGGGCGCTGACCGCTACAGACCCCCACAGAAAGAGCCAGGAGCCCAGGTTGTACTGGATGCGGTGGGTAAAGTTGAGGGTGGAAGTCCAGGTGAACAGGGTCACGTCCAGGGCATCCTGGATGATCGTCTGGACCAGCTCCAGCATGGTCATATAGGGGTGCTCCAGGATGTTTGTCAGCAGCTTGGGCTCGTAGGTTGGGAACTTAAAAATTAACAACCGCCAGCCCAGGAACAGCAGCACCACTCCCAGGTAGGGCAGCAGCAGCCATGCCGTGCGCTTGAGAGACGTGCGCAGGTCGGGGGTCGTTCTGCGCAGGGATACCCACAGCACCAGCGGGCGCAGAATCTCCACTCCAAAGAAATATTCAGCGGAGAACATGCTGAATGCCCCGCTCAGCAGCGCCAGTACAGTCCAGGCCAGCGACCGGCGCGGGCTGCGCTGTGCCATCAACATTGCCCCAAACGAAAAGAACTGGGCAGCCATAAGCAGGAAGTTCTGGCTGAAAGCTACCGAGACAAACTGCTGTTTGAAGCTGGGATAAATGACGAAGAGCAGAGCTGCAGTTGCTGCCTGGCGGGTTTTTCCGGGCCACAGGACGCTGAGAAACCACCATACCGATACCGCCGACAGCCAGCGGGTCAGCAGGCCAAAGATCTGCCAGGCCAGGGCCGAGTCGCCCACCAGAGTGGTCGTCAGCAGATAGATCGCAGCGTAGAAAGGCCGCTCGTGGGCAAAGGACTCGATCAGCACGCGTGGGCCAAAGGTGCGCGACAGCCAGATAACGATCCAGTCATCCTGGTAAAACCCCAGCCAGGGTATGGCCAGCCCAAACGCGGCTATGCACAGGATGAGCAAAGCCAGGGGGACAGTGCGGGGGCGGAAAATGCTTTTCTTCATTAGTTACTGTTCTGTGCAGCGCGCCTCAGCCAGCCAGGAGCGGATAGTTTGGGCCTCGCTGCCGGTCTCAGGCAGGATGAGCAGTTTCTCCTTCCAGAAAGAGCATACCAGGTTGCGTACCTCCCGTCCACCGGATGCAGCCTGCCTGCCTGCCTGCAGCGCCTGGTCCAGGTTGCCGCTGCCGGCAAAAGCGTGCATCAAGGCGATCCATTCGGCAGCATTCCCCGGGTGAAGCCCTTTGCCCAGCGCCTCTTTACCCAGAGCCGCCGCAGCCGGGTAGTCCTGCTCCTGGTTGGCCAGTTCTACCTTCTCAAAATAATAACACCAGTTATGCTCAGGTTCAGGACCAAAAATGTGCGCTGGGGGAACTGCCCCAGGTTCAGCCCGCGCCCGGATGCGCTGGATATTGGACAAGGGGCCTGCCTCCTGGACCAGCGGCGGCAGGCCTGGCCAATCCCTGGGCGGAATGCCATCGGTTTGGGGGTTAATGATCTTGAGGCACCCGGGTGGTGTGAATGCCAGCACCAGCGCCTGGTCCGTGGAACCGCTGAACGATGCAATGCGGTAGGGCTGCTGGATGGCATATCCCGGCTGCAGCGCCAGCGATCCCGATTCCTGGCGCA
>CAIQIV010000804.1 GCA_903871905.1 uncultured Chloroflexota bacterium
GACTGCCCGTGAAAGCGACCGTATTGAAGAGGAATTGCGCAAACTGGTGCTGACCCTGGAGTTAGAGCCTGGCCTGGCTGTCAGTGAAACGACGCTAATGAAGCGATATGAATGGGGTCGCACCCCGCTGCGCGAAGCCTTTCAACGCCTGGCACAGCAGGGTTTGCTGAACATTATTCCTCACCAGGGTGTGGTGATCGCCCCGCTCAGCGTGTTTGATTTTGTTGAGGTGATGGATGCCATGGCCACGGTGATTGGCCCATCCACGTTGCTCGCCTGCAAACGGTTAAGCGAAGAGCAGCTTAACCAACTCGAGAGCCTGGTCCAGGAGAGCGATTCAGCAGAGGCCGGGCGTAATTTTGTCCGGGTGGCCGAGCTGGATTATGAGTTTCACCGCATCCTGGCTGAGGCCACGGGAAACCGCTACCTGCGCGACTACCTGCTGCACCTGCATCAGGTTGCCCGCCGGTTCAACCTGGCAGCCTGGATGCGCGATGGCGGCATTCAGCGCTCACTCAACGAACACCGCCGCATTGTGGATACACTGCGGCGGCGAGATCCCTTGGAGAGTAAAACGGTCATGTACGAACACATTGAAAACGCACGCCAACGCGTGCTGGGGACCATGCCCCAGGGACTGGTCGAATAAGTGTAAGCTTATTTCATGCGGAACGCCAGCACAACCGTGGCGATCCCACCCACCACGCCAAGCAGGCCCATAACCCAGGGGAGCGCCAGGGTTGCGGCACCAATATTCGCCAACAGCCAGAGACCAAAAATGACGCTGAGCGCGCCGATAATCGCCGCTCCCCAGCCTGACCCTTTGAAAGCCTGGATGATCCCCAGGATGCCGCCAATCAAGCCCTGGACACCCAGGAAGATGATCAACACTGATCCGATCAGAAACGGGCTGTAAAGCGGGTGGTTGATTATCGCCAGGCCAGCCAGGATGCCCAACAGTCCGGAAGCCAGCTTCAAGCCCCACCACGTGTGGTCAACAAACATCATCACGATATGAATCACACCCTGGATCAGCCAGTAAATCCCCAGAACCTGGATAAATATCAGCGCGGTGGCAGCCGTGTTGGTTAGAAACAGGACGCCGACCAGGATCAGGACAAGCCCCTGCAGCAGGTATGCCCACCAGGGGATATTATCCTTTCGAGATTGTTGAGCAGCAACAGCCATTTCATCCTCCGGAATGATGTTCTCAGCTCTGGTGCTCCTGACAACGGTAACGGCGATCTTCCATGGTTCACCTTCAGGCAGGCAGGCGCAGAGCAGGGGAAAACCCGGCTGTATTGTATCACCTTCCATCCCCATCTCCCAGCACAGCATTTTAAAAGTATAATACCTTCAACTTCTCATCGGCTTTTCAAGCCAAATCCCTAACCCTGGAATGTTATGCGCTCATCTGAGCACTATAAAAAGAGAACAAGCTATGAACCTTCCCCCCAACTTAACCCAGCTTCCAGCCATGCCTCGTGTGGTGATCACCGGTGTTGGCGTGATCAGCCCGATCGGGCACACCGCGACAGAAAGTTGGGATAACCTGATCAAGGGCATTTCTGGGATCGGACCGATCACCCAATTTGATGCCAGCCAGATCCCGGTACACATTGCGGGTGAAGTAAAGGATTTTGATCCTGGCAAGTATATGAATCCCAAGGAGGCCAGGCGTATGTCGCGCGCCTCTCAACTGGCGATCGCTGCTGCGCGTATGGCCCTGGCTGATGCCAGGCTGCCAGAGCCTCTGCCTGACGGAGAACGCGTTGCTACCTGGATCGGCAATGGCGGCGGAGGTCTTGAAGTCGTTGACCGTGAGTTGAACGTGCTGCGCACCAAAGGCTACAACCAGGTCAGTCCGTTTGCCCTCACCAGCTTCCTGCCCAATATGGCGGCTCACCATGTCAGCCTGGTAGCCGGGGCAAAAGGTCCAATCAGTACGGTGGTCACTGCCTGCGCCAGCGGCACCCAGGCTGTTGGGGAAGGGATGGACCTGATCCGGCATGGGCGAGCAGATATCGTGTTTGCCGGCGGGGTGGAAGGTCTGATCCACGAGACCTC
>CAIQIV010000805.1 GCA_903871905.1 uncultured Chloroflexota bacterium
ACTGGCGCTACAAGGAAGGCTCGCCGCGGGATGATGATTATGAAAAGCGAATTGTCTGGCTGCGCTCTTTGATGGAGTGGCGGCAGGATGTAGAAGACGCGCGTGAATTTGTGGACAGCATGAAAACGGATGTTTTCCAGGATCGCGTGTACGTGTTCACGCCGAGAGGTGACATCATCGATATGCCGTCCAACTCAACGCCGATTGATTTTGCCTATCATGTGCATACGGATATCGGGCATCGCTGCCGGGGGGCAAAGGTCAACGGCCGCCTGGTTTCTCTGGATTACTCGCTGAAGACAGGAGATAAAGTTGAGATCCTGACCGCCAAGCGCGGTGGTCCGAGCAGGGATTGGCTGAATCCAAATCTTGGCCTGGTCAAGACGCAGCGCGCGAGAGCAAAAATCCGCTATTGGTTCAAGCGCCAGGCGCGGGAAAAGAACATGCTCCAGGGGAAAGCGATCCTGGAGAAAGAGCTGCGCCACCTGGGATTGCAGGAGATGAACATCGACCGCCTGGCGCGCGAGTTTGATTACCGCAATGTTGATGATTTTTATGAGGCGATTGGGAATGGGGACCTGTCCCTTTTCCGGATGATCAACCATCTGACATTGGGCGGCAAGGTCGAAGCAGAGGAAGAGCTGGTTCCTACTGTTAAGCATTCACCTGCTGCAGGTGCGGGGGACGAAGACACCATCCGAGTAGTTGGCTTGAAGGGCTTGTTGACGACCATGGCGAAATGCTGCAATCCGGTACCCGGGGATGAGATTATCGGTTACATCACCCGGGGCAGAGGGGCAACCATACACCGCATCGATTGTCCAAATATCTTGACTGTTGAGGACCGGGAGCGGCTGGTGCGAGTGTCCTGGGGTGAACCAAAGGCCACTTATCCCATTCCAGTTCGCCTGGTGGCTTATGATCGCAATGGGTTAATGAAAGACGTTTCAACTTTAATTTCGGATGAGGGGGTAAACATGCCGAAAGTCAAGGTGGATGTAAACCATAACCTGGCAATCTTCGACCTTGTCCTCGAAGTCAAAGATACGCTGCAGCTCAGCCGGGTGTTGGACAGGTTGGAGAACCTGCCCAACGTTATGGAAGCCCAGAGAGTAAAACCGGGCTGATTTCCATTTTCCTCTTGAATTATAATTTTCAGTGGTATAATTCCGCCCCGTAACGGACCTGAAGATCATCTCTAAATTGGAAGGTACCTATTGGCACAGTTGCTTAGTGTAATCGAAGCACAGCAACATTTGTTAGCAAAATTTGCTCCTTTAGGGTTGGAAACCGTTGGATTGAGCTCCACCCTTTCTCGCATCCTTGCCAGCGATGTGCGAGCAGAATTTGATTACCCTCCATTCTCCAGTTCGAGTATGGATGGATTTGCGGTGCGCGCATCTGATCTGGATGGCTGTGCCGCTGAAAGCCCAGTCATACTCAAGGTAGTTGGTGATATTCCGGCAGGTGTTGCAAATACTCCGTTCATTCATCCGGGTGAAACGGCGCGGATTATGACCGGCGCCATCATCCCCCAGGGCGCGGACGCGGTCGTTCCAGTAGAAAGCACGAACCACCATTATCGAGATCCAGGGCTGAAAGCTCCGGACGAAGTGGAGATTTACTTGAAGGTAAAGCCTGGAGATTATATCCGGGTGAAAGGCCAGGATCT
>CAIQIV010000806.1 GCA_903871905.1 uncultured Chloroflexota bacterium
GCCGGGCCGGACTGCAAACAGCTGCATGACCTGCGCCTGACCGCCCCCCAGTCCCGCGATGCCCTGCTGGACGGCGATTTCAACGCCCTGGGCCAGGCAATGGTCCACAACACCCAGGCGCAGGAGCGGCTGCACCCGGCGCTGATCGGCCCCGACCACGCCCGGGTGATCGAGATCGCCCGCACCCACGGCGCGCTGGGCTGGAAGGTCAACGGCGCCGGCGGCGACGGCGGCTCGGTGACCCTGCTGTGCGGCGAGAGCTCCCAGGCGCGGCGCGCCATGCTGCGCGAGATCGAGCAGGAGAACCCGCTGTATAAGAACATCCCCATCTACCTGAGCCGCTACGGCCTGCGGGTGTGGAAACTGGACTGCGCGTGAGCGCCGCGTTCACCATCCGCCGCGCCACGCCAGAGGACGCCCCGGCCATCGCCGCCGTGCTGCTACAGACCGGCTACTTCAGCCGCCTGGCAGCGCAGACGCTCGAGCAAACCCAGGCCCAGGTACAGCGCCAGATGGAGCTGGGCGACAGCCGGGAGGGCGGCCCCACCAGCATTTTCATCGCCCTGGCCCCCGGCGGCGAGGTGTGCGGCTACTGCGCCGTGCACTGGATCTATTTCCTGTTCCTGCCCGGCCCGGAAGGCTACGTGTCCGAGCTGTTTGTCTCCCCGGAAGCGCGCGGGCAGGGCGCCGGCGGGCTGCTGCTGGCCGCCGCCGTGGCCGAGGGCCGCCAGCGCGGCGCTTACCGCATGGGGCTGATCAACATGCGCCAGCGCGAATCATACCAGCGCAAGTTCTATGAGAAGCAGGGCTGGGAGGAGCGCCCCGAAGCGGCCAATTTTGTCCTGATCCTGTGAAACGCAGACCTAATCCACTTCGGCCGGGCGGAGCAGCAGCTCCAACCCGCTGATCACCTGGGCCACCCTCCTACAGCGGCCAGGCCAGGGGCAGTAGCAGCACCAGCAGCAGCGCCAGCAGGGTGGTCAGCGGCAGGCCGATGCGCAGGTAATCGCGCATCTTGTAGCCGCCCGGGCCCATCACCAGCAGGTTGACCGCATGCCCCAGCGGGGTGAGAAAGGTCAGCGAGGCAGCCAGCGCCACGCCCATGGTCATGGAGCGCGGGTCGGCCCCCAGGCGCAGCGCCGAGTCGATCGCCAGGGGAACGATCAGCGCCGCCACCGCCGCCCCGTTGATCACCTGTGACAGCAAGAGAGTGAGCAGCACCAGGGCCGCCAGCAGCGCTTGCGGCCCGGCGCCCCCCACCAGGCTCACCGCCGCCTGCCCCGCCGCCGCCGCCAGGCCCACCTTGGAAACCGCCACCCCCAACGGCAGCATGCCGGCAATGATAAAAATCGTCTTCCAGTCGATAGCCCGGTAGGCGTCGTCCATGCTGAGCAGGCCCAACAGCACCATAGCCAGCGCCCCGGCCAGCATGATCTCGCCCACCGCCGCCTGGTTCAAAGCGGCCGCCGCCAGGGTCACTACCATCACCAGCAGTGCCAGCCAAACCTTCTCCCGGCGCACCGGCGCCGGCTCCAGCTCGCTGTTGAGCACGATCAGCTCCGGCCCCAGCAGCAGGGTGGGCACCCGCTGGCGCGGCCCCAGCAGCAGCAGCGCATCGCCAAACTGCAGCGCCGCGTCCCACAGGTGCGTGCGGATCGGGCGGCCGGAGCGCCAGATGGCAATCACGCTCATCTGGAATTTCTCGCGGAAATGCACCTCGTGCAGGGTCTTGCCGATCAGCGCCGAACGCGGCGCCAGCACCGCCTCCACCAATACGTCGCTCTCCGCCTTGACCAGTTCCGGCCCACCGGCATCCGGCAGGATGGTAAACACCGGCTGCAGCGCCTGGTTGGCAAAGTCCTCCGGGCGCCCGGAGAGCAGCAGCACATCCTGCGGCTGGAGCGGCGTCTGGCTGCTCACCGGGAGCACCTCACCCCCGAGGCGCTCAATGGCGATCACATTCAGGCGGTAGTTCTCGCGCAGGCAGCTCTGGCTGATCAGCTTGCCCGCCAGGGGTGAGCCGGCAGGGATGCGCGCCCGGATCAGGCGCTCCTTGAGCTGGTAGACCCGCGCCAGTTCCGCCGGGGACTGGCTGCGGCGCTCCCTGGTCTGCAGCGAGGCGTTCTGCGGCAGCAGGCGGCGCCCGACCAGCGCCAGGTAGGCCACCCCGGCCAGCACCAGCGGCGCCCCCAGCGGCGCAAAATCCAGCACGCCGTAGCCCGCCAGCCCCCGGTCGCGCAGCAGCCCGCTGGAGACAATATTGGTGGTGGTGAACAGCGTTGCCATGCCGCCCAGGATGGTGCCAAAGGCCATGGGGATCAGCAGGCGCGACGAGCTGACACCCGTCTTACGCGCTGCACCCATCACCGCCGGCAGCAGCAGCGAGGCAGCGGCAATATTATTCATGAATAAGGAGAGCAGTGCACCGCCAAGGGTCACCGTGACCACCAGCCAGGGCTCGCTGTCCCCCGCCAGGCGCAGCAGCCAGCCGCCCATGCGCTCAGCCAGCCCGGCGCGCTGCAGCCCCTCAGCCAGGATGAAGATGGACAGGATGGTGATCACCGCCGAGCGGCTGAAACCGGAAAAGGCCTCCTGGACAGTGAGCACCCCGCTCAGACCCAGGGAAAGCATTACCAGCAGCGCCACCAGGTCCGGGCGCAGGCGGTCGCTGAGCAGGAGCAGGACCGCCGCCGACAGGATCACCAGGGTAATCACCTCCGGGCTCACCCAGGCCTCCCCCGGCTACAGCTCATCCGGGACGCCCATCTGGCGCGGGATGGTCAGCGGCGGATCCTGGCCGGCGCGAGCCAGGGCTTGCTGCAGCGCCGCTGCATCCGGAGCCGGCAGCGTGCGGCGCCCGGCCCCGCTGCACACGGTCAGCAAGGGCTTCCCTTGATCAAGCGCCAGGCGCACCTCGTACGCCTGGCAGGTAAAACGGTCATAGGGCGGGATATCGCGCTCCACCCACCACACCACCTGGCCCGGCTCGAAACGCCGGCGCAGGCGGAAGGGGTGCAGGCCAAAGCGGCCCCACCAGCGCCCCCCGGGCCAACGGGCGGCGGCAAAGCGCCTCAGCTCGGGCTGGACCCAGCGCCCCAGCCGGCGGGCCTCGGCGCGCAGCCCGCGCTCTTCCGCCCAGGCTGCCTGGTGGGAGCGGCGGAGCTCGGCATACTCTGGATATTCTTTCACTGCCAACATACTCTCCTGTCCTTCCATGCCTCAGTGTCAGTAAAACCTGAAGCGGCTTCCAGGATCCGGTCAGCAAAAACGCGGCGCGGCAAAAGCATACAGCAAGAAAGCCCCAATGTTGGCCAGCGCCAGCCCCAAAAGCAGCACCAGCAGCACATCCGCCCACTCATATTGCCTGAACCGCCTGGCAAGGCGCTGGAGGCCCAGCCAGCCCAGCCCGGCAAAGAAGACCAGGATCTCGGGAAGCAGCAGCACGGAAACAGGCAGCCAGCAGGATTCGCTCATCACCTCACCAGGACGTCTCATGGACCAGATCCCGCAGACAATCATAGCAAAGCCGGGAACGCCTGTCCCTACAACCAGATGTCAAAAATCTTACAAATTTATTAAATGCGTTTCCCCGGTGAAGCTCAAACCGCGGGACGGCGCAGCGGCAGGCGGATGGTGAACTCACTGCCCTGCCCCGCCTCGCTGTGCACCTCCAGCGCGCCGCCGTGCGCCTCGACCATGTCCCGGGCTATGCTCAGCCCCAGCCCCATGCCCTGCGGGATGCGCCCGGCCTGGGCGCCGCGATAGAAAGGAGTAAAGATCTGATCCTGCTCGCTGTGCGGGATACCCGGGCCGCTGTCCTGGACCGCCATCCACAGCCACCCGGCCTCCGCACCGGCAGCCACCCCAATCTGCCCCCCGGGCGGGGTGAAC
>CAIQIV010000807.1 GCA_903871905.1 uncultured Chloroflexota bacterium
CCCTGGCAGAAAACTGCAGCAACAGCGGCACACCTCCTCTCAGAAAGGCTTTTCCCTATGACTTCATCTAGCACCGAGCTGCTGCTGGGCATCGACATCGGCACCCAGGGGGTGAAAGGCGAGCTGGTCACACCCGGTGGAAAAGTGGTGGCGCGCGCCAGCGCCAGCCACGCCTGCACCTACCCGCACCCAGACTGGTGCGAGCATGACATGGAGCAGAACTGGCGGCGCGGCCCGTTTGAGGTGATCCGCCGCCTGCTGGCCCAAGAGGGAATACGGGCGGAGCAAGTGCAAGCGGTCAGCGCCAGCGGCCTGTTCCCCGCCATGGGCCCCACCGACGCCGCGGGACGCCCGCTGGCCGGCGCCATCCTGTACTCCGACAACCGCGCCCTGGCTGAGGTGAACGAGGTCAATGCCCTCTTTGGCCTGCAGCTCACCAGCGAGGAGCTGACCCCCAAGCTGGTGTGGTTCCTGCGCCGCCAGCCCGAGCTGGCCGGGCGCATGCGCATGTTCTTCGACGCCCCGCACTACCTGGTGTACTGCCTGTGCGGGGAGTACGTCACCGATACCATCCTGCCCGGGCTGTACGGGGCGATCTTCCACTCCCCCAGCGCCGCCTGGCAGCTCGAGGCCTGCGCCCGGCTGGGCATCCCGCCCGAGATCCTGCCTGCGGTGCACCCGCCGGCGCACATCGTGGGCGGGGTGCACGCCGCCGCTGCCGCCGAGACCGGGCTGCTTCCCGGCACTCCGGTGCTGGCCGGCATCCCCGACCTGGTGGCCTCGCTGATCAGCGCCGGGGCGGTGCACACCTGGGAGTCGGTGGCCTATTACGGCACCGCCGGGCTGGTGCCGGTGATGAAACAGGACCTGCTGGAGGTGATGTGGCAGCCCTGCCGCCAGGAGGAGCGCGGCCTGTACCCAAATGACGGCTACCTGCTCGACCTGCCCGTGTACAGCCTATCGGTAGGCGACAGCGCCCGCTGGTTCCGCGACCAGTTTGCCCCGCTGGAGATGCAGGCCGAGCGCCAGGAAGGAGAGATCGCCTATGCGCAGCTCAACCGCCTGGCCGCTGCCATCCCCCCCACCTCCGACGGCGTTCTCTTCCTCCCCCACCTGCAGGGACAACGCAGCCCTGTTTTCGACCCCTATGCCAGCGGCGTCTTCTTCGGCCTGCGCGCCGCTCACACCCGCCCCCACCTGTTTCGCGCTGTGCTGGAGGCTTATGGGCACACTATCCGCCACAGCCTGGAGACCTACTACCCCCTGGGCCAGCCGCTCAAGCGCCTGGTGGCCACCGGCGGCGGGGCGCGCAGCCCGCTGTGGCGCCAGGTGGTCAGCGACATCACCGGCATCCGCCAGGAGTACATTCCCGACGCCGACGAGGCCCTGGGCGACGCCTACCTGGCCGGCATGGCGCTGGGTTGGTTCAATGACTTCGAAACCCTGCGCCAGGAATGGATACACGTGGAAGATGTCACCGAACCGGACCCGGAGTGCAAGGCTGTCTACGACCGCAGTCACGCCGTTTACGTCGCCCTGCACGCCGCCCTCAAGCCGGTCTTCGCCCTGGCTTCCCAGACTTCCGAAGTCCTGAAGACTGAAGTCTTGAAGACTTCAGAAGTCTCCATCCCCACCCTGCGCGGGACGATCACCCCGGCGCAGTTGGGGCGCACCCTGGTCCACGAGCATGTCTTCTGGGATTTTGACCCGCGCTACCGGCGCACCAGCCTGGACTTCACCTGCCAGGAGCTGGAAAAACTGGCTGCCTTCGAGGTAGACACCGTCGTGGACGTCGGCCCCTTTGATTACCGCAGCATGGGTTGGTACCAGGCCATTGCCCACCAGGTGAAGCTGAACATCATCGTCAGCACCGGCTTCTACCTGCAGCGGCGCACCGCGCCCGAGTTCCACGAATACAGCGTGGACCAGCTTGCCGCGCGTTTCCTGGGCGAGATTAACGAAGGCATCGGCGGGAGCGCCGTGCGCGCCGGGGTGATCAAGGTGGCCGGCGAGAAAGAGGAGCTCACCCCCTGGGAGATGCGCATGTGCCAGGCCGCGGCGCTGGTCCAGCAGCACAGCGGCGCGCCCATCTGCACCCACGCCATCGAGGGCGCCTGGCCGCAGTTCCAGGCGCTGCTGGCAGCCGGGGCCGACCCGCAGCGCGTCTACCTGAGCCACACCGAGCACGAGCCCGGCTGGCGCGGGCGCAGCGTGGAGCAGCAGATCGCCTACCTGGAGCAGATCACCCGCCAGGGCGGCAGCCTGTACTTCAGCAACTTCGGCTGGGAGTTTTACTCGCAGGAAGCCAACCTGCGGCGCCTGGTGCTCGGCCTGTGCGAACGGGGCTACGCCGACCGGCTGCTGATCGGCGCCGACGCCAATTACAAGATCAACGAGGACGGCAGCACGCGCTGGGAGGAACAGCGCCCGCACCCCGAGCTGCCGCTCAAGAACTTCGCCTACGCCTTCACCTACACCGTCCCGCTGCTGCAGCGCTGGGGCCTCAGCCAGGCCGACCTGGAACAGTTCCTGGTGCACAACCCGCGGCGCATCTTTGGCGGCAAATGATAGAGAGGAAAAGCAGGTTATGGACACACAACCCGGCAGCGAGCTGACCATCCAGGAATACCCCATCACCATGTGGCTGATCGGGGCAGCCCTGGACCTTGTCGGCCTGTTCCTGTTCTTCCGCGGCAGCCTGATCGGCGGGATGATCGCCCTGCTGGGCGGCATGCTGCTGGCAATGCTGGCCCAGGTGCTCACGGTGACCGCCGACCGGGCCGCCGGAATGGTGCGCATTCACCGCCGGTCACCGCTGCGCAGCAGCACCCAGGAGGCGCCGATCAGCGAGGTGGCGCAGGTGGAGGTGGAACGCAGCACGGACAGCGACTCGACCACTTACCGCACGGTGATCGTGCTCAAAAACGGCGAGCGCCTGCCGCTGCGCCCCTACTACAGCAGCGGAAATTACCGCAAGCGCAAAGAGCAGGCTGAGAAGCTGAGCAGCTTCCTGGGGGTCAAAGGCCCCAACGCCGAGCCCCCCGGGCTGGCGCAGATGGTGCACGGCGCGGTGCACTCGGAGATGCAGATCACCCTGCAGGGGCAGGACGAGCGCGGGCTGCACTGGCAGGTGGAGCGAGGCCAGGTTGGCGGCATGCCGCTGCTGCGCTGGAGCGCCCCGGCAGCCGCCCTGCCGGGAGATTTTCTGTTCCTGGCCCAAAAGCCGCAGGGGATGAAAATCAGCCTGAGCGGCGGGGTGCTGGGCATGGTCTCCAGCTTCCTCTACCGCCAGGTGCTGGGGCTGTACGGCTTCAGCCCCGAGCACACCCCGGGCATCGAAACCGCCCAGGCGGTCGAGGCGCTGGGCGAGGAGCTGGATGAGTACTTTGGCGGCATCGCCAGCTCGGCGGAATTAGCGCCGCGCCTGCTGAACCCGTGGGTCGCCGAGGCGCTGCGCCAGTGGGTCACCCGGCGTCCCCTGCAGCAGGGTCAGCCCGCCGACGGCAAGCAGGTCGGGCAGCTGGTGGTGCTATTCTCGCCGCTGGGGCTGTTTGCCGAGGCGCTGGTAGAGGCCGGGGGTGAGGACGAGGAAGACCTGATCCGCCTGGGGCTGGCCATCGCCCACGAGGCGCGGCTGGATTGAGAATTGTCCTGAGTCTTTAGAGCCGCGGAAAATCTTCGGTCTGGTAGACCTTCAGCCCCTTGGTGACCAGGTAAGCCTGGCAGCCCGGGAACTGGCGCACCAGCGCCAGGCCGCCCTCCACCCCCAGGACCATAACTGCCGTCGCCAGGCCGTCCGCCAGGGCCGCCGTGGGCGCCAGGAGCGTGGCGCTGGCCAGCTCAGGCGAGGAGTGCCCGCTGCGCGGGTCCAGGATGTGATATTCCGAGAGATCCGGGCTGAAAGGCTGCATATAATCCCCCGAGGTGGCAGCCGCCCGGTCGCGCAAGCCCAGCCGGACAGCGAAGCCATCCATCCCGCGGCGGGGCGGCTGCAGCCCGATCCTCCAGGGAACGCCCTCCCCTTTCTGCCCCGCCGCCAGCAGGTCGCCGCCGGCTTCCACCAGCACATCCGGGAAGCCCCTGTTGCGCAGCACCGCCACGCCCTGGTCAACAATATAGCCCTTGGCAATCGCATCCAGGGTCACCGCCATGCCGGGAAGATCCAGGGACACCTGGCCTCCAGACACGGACAAACGGCGGTAATCGACCAGCCGGCGGGCGCGCTGGACCGCGTCCTCGCCGGGCAGGCCATCCCCCGCTGCCAGGCAGTCCTGGTACAGCCCTACCAGGGGCTGGATGGTGATGTCGAAAGCGCCCCCTGAGCGCTCGCTGATCTGCCGCGACTGCGCAATCAGGTCCAGCAGGCCGGCATCCGCACTCGCCAGCCTGCCATCCCGGTTAAGCTGGGAGAGCTGGCTGTCTGGAATGAAGCGGCTCAAGACCTGCTCCAGCCCGGACATGCGATCCAGGCAGGCCTGCACCGCCTGCTCCGCCGCCTCCCGCTCAGGACCCATCACCGTCAGGTTAACCACCGTCCCCATCAGCAGGCGGGACTGGCTGACTGCGACCGGCTGCCGCGCCCTCCGCAGCCCATAGGCTGCCCACAGCCCCGCCGCCCCGCTGCAAGCCGCTATCTTCAGAAACCCCCGGCGTGAGAGCGGGCCGCTCATTTCAACACCCCCTGGAGGTTGGCTGCCACATCAAACAGGATCAGCAGCACACACACCAGCACCCACAGCACAATTGCTACTTCGCCGAGACGCCCGTTTTTGCCGTGTGGAATATTTTTGTCCATACCTCAAAGACCCAATTCCGCACCAGGCGGATAAAATCGGTCACCGGGCGCAGAGGGCAGAGAAAGCCGCACCACGGCCGGCGGATAAACAGAGAAGCCAGGACCACCGCCCCCAGCAGGATAAACTGGCTGGTCGTGCCCACCAGGCTGAACAGCGTGCCAAACACCTCGTAACTGGAGATGCCCGGGCTGCGGAAAAGCAGGGCCAGGACGATCGCCAGCCAGGCCAGCCCGCGCTGCAGCCAGATCAGGGGCTCCCTGGCCCGCCCCACGGCGCGCGCTTTTGCCCCGCCCACCGCCCCCAGGCATTCCTGGGCTGCGCCAAACGGGCAGAACCATTCGCAGTAAGGGTTCTTGTTATCTACCGTGAAGACAAACAGGATGCCGGCGATCAGGATATACCAGTACAACCCGGTCTGCCACGGCGGCCAATAACCCAGCAGCAGCTTGTTAATGTATGCCAATGTCAACGGGCTGTTGTAGAGGAAACCCAGCACCAGCAGCCCAACCAGCATGCTGCCCCAGCGAGCATGCTTTTTATACTTGAAGTTTTGGCGATGACCGATGTAACCCACGGCAAACAGGGCGATCAGGGTCACCTCGGGCAGGCCAAACTGCACCTGGATTGGAGCCTCCGCCGGCGCGGGGAGGCCAAGCTCGCCTTGCGCCACCTCGCGGCTGCCCTTGAGCACCGCATCCGCTATGGCCCGCGAGGTGTAGGTGGCGCCGCTGACCCCGTCTACATCCTCGCCCAATTGAAACCCATCCTGGTAGCTTTTGCCGATCAGCCTGGAGACAAAGTCGCCCTGCATCACCCGCTCAAAATAGGACGGCGTCTCCTTATCCTCCACCACTGCTACCCCAACCACCCTGCCGCTTAAATCCACCCCCACCGCGGCCTTCAGCGGGCCGCCGTAGCCGTTGGCTTCACCAACAGCCACATAGCCGGCTGGCTCCTGGGCCGAGGAGGAGGCATAGGCAGCAAAATTGCCGCTGGAGAGCTTCTCAAAGCGGGTCATGCCCGGGTACGCCTGGCCCAACACAGGCTCCACCCCCGCCCCAGCCCAGGAGGCCCCAACCAGCCAGGCAGCCAGGATGGTCACCACCGCGGCCGCACCCAGCAGGCGCTCAAGCAGCAGCTTTTTCTTGTGCTTTTTGCTTACAACATTTTCGGCAGGCACACTTCACCTGTTCCTGATCTGCTGAGCTGCAAGACGCCTTAAATCGCCTCATCTGGCTGGCAATCCCGTTCTGACCCAAGCTCGCCGAGAAAAGCCTGGACCTGCCGGACCTGCGCCGTACAGCCAATCCGTGAAAACACCTGGAGGGACCGGCGCCCAGCGTCTGCCGCATCCTGGATCTGACCAGACTGCTGAGCATTCAAGGCCAGCATGTAGTACTGCTCTGCCAGGGTCTGCAGATCCTGCTCGCTCTCCGCCAGCTCGATTGCCCGGGCAATGAACTGCTTTGAAGTTTCCAGATCTCCCCAATCGGCATAGATGGCGCCCAGGCGGCCCGCCAGCCTGCCTTCCAGCAAACGGCGCTGGAATTGGACCGCCAGGTCCAGCGCCCGCTCGCCGGTGCTGGCGCTGGCAGCCAGGTCTCCCTGCTGGTAATACACATCCACCAACTGCCCCAGCAAAACCAGCTCACGCTCCCGGTCAACCGCCAGCGGGGATTGGCCCAATTCCGCCTGGATTTCGCCGACGGCCTCCTGAAAACGCCCTTCTCGAACCAGGCTGGAGATGAAGATGTCCTGCATCGCGCCGCGCTCTCCCCAAGCGCCCAGGGTGCGCATCAAGTCCAGCGCGCGGCGGGCATATTCAACTGCCGACCGGCTGTCGCCCTGCGCCAGTTTGCCCTTTGCCAGGTACTGGAGCGCATTGAACGTAAGCTGCTGGTCGCCAACTGCCTCAGAGATCTGCAAAACCTGGGCAAAGGTGTTCAACATCGCCTCAGGCTGGGAAATGTTATGGTAGATCACCCCCAAATTATTCAGGCAGCCCGCTTCAGCCTGGCGATCACCGATTCTTTTCGCCAACTGCACTGCGAGCACGTAGGTCCGGGCAGCATCATCGACATTTGCCACCTGCAAATACGTATGCCCGACTGCGCCGAGCTGGACCAGTTCACGGTGAGGATCCCCAATCCGGCGGGCAGCAGCCAGGGCTTCATTTAGCTTGCTCATTCCCCCAACCAGGTCCCCGGTAGACGTCAGGATTAAGCCCAGGTAGCCCAATGCATCACAGCGATAAGCCGCGTGCCCGATCGAATCTGCCAAAGCCAGCACCTGCAAAAAACATTCCTGCGCCCTGGCAAAGTCTCCGACCTCAAAAAACACCACCCCCTGGCTTCCAATGGAAGCCGCCAGGCTGGCAGTCTCACCCGCCAGCCTGGCTGAACCAGCATCCAATGCACCAATCACCCTATCCATCAACCGGTCTGCTTCTTCGCTTTTCCAAGCAGCAGGATGCGATACAGCACAAAACCGGTGACAACCAACACGGGAACGCTGAACAGCAGCAGCTTCCAGCCTGCCTGTGGTTCGCCCTCGCCCATCAGCGTAAAGGGCGCGGCAAAAATCATCAAAGCCAGGATATACCACACGGCGGCAACCAGCCATTTCCACCAGGTCATGCTGATCCCGGCATCCTTGAACCATTCCAGGGCGCCCAACACTACCAAAACGGAGGCCGCGCCGAAGATGATCCAGACGATAAACGTAAAATCAAAAAAGCCCAGTAGCATCTTGTCTTCTCCTACGATGTTTTGCACAAGTCTTCAGGGTTTGGCGGGTTGACCTCAAACCAGGTCTCTGTGCTCAGCCAATCGGGAGCAGGTCGATAACTGGCAAAACAGCCATCCGGAGGCCGGCGGTACGCACTGGCCTCAGGCGCATCAAACAGCGATTTTTGCAGCCAGATCAGCGAGCTGCTGAACACCCCGGTGGGCTCCAGCGCGTCGGTGACCTTTGCCATACCATGCACCCAGTTGTTCTTACGGCTGTAGGGACAGGCGGCAATGCACAACCGGCAGCCCAAGGGCCCCATTGACTCCATCCAAAAGCCAAAGCATTTCGAATTGTCAATGTCCCAATGCTGGATCCCGCGAGCCTCCATGCCTTTTGGGCTGTCAGCAGTGCTGATCGCCCCCGATGGGCATAACTCAGCGCAGATCTTGCACTTTTTACAGAACTTGTTCACCCCGAAGTCAATCGGACGATCGATGGTCATCTCAAGCTCCGTGGTTACTGCCGCCAGGCGCACGTTGCCGCCCGTCTCCGGGCAAACCACCGCCGCCATGCGCGACCACTCCCCGATCCCGGCCTGGACCGCAAAGGGCGGCACCACCAGGTCATAGCTGAAGGGAGGGCAGTGCCAGCGAGAGGCATACCCGATGCGCTTGAGAAAATCAGCCAGTTTCCAACCGGCGTAGCGCACCCGGGCATAGGCATCCAGGCTGTCGCCATACTGCGGGTTGGAAACCAACTGATCCCATTCGTGTGGCACGCCCAGGACAATCACAAACTTCCAGTGGCTGGGCACCGGGGCTGGATCTGGACCGGGCTGGATGCCCCGGATCATGGTGTAAACATAGTCCGGGTTAATGGCAGTAATGCCAACCACCGAGGCCCCATACAGGTGCGCCACCTTCTTGATCAGCCTGGCTGCATGATCCGGGCTCTTGAACTTCAGCAGGGTGCTCCGCTCCTGCCTGGCTTTGTTGACCTCGCGCAGGTCAACCAGCTTGTTGTGGTCGTAATACTGGTAATCCGAGACTTCTGGCGGCTCGCTAATCTCAGCCGGCACGTTGCCTGCTGCCGTATTCATCCCGGTGGTCGCCTCCCAGGCGCCGAAATAAGCCAGGGACAGGGCAAAGTGATCGTCATACTTCTCATGGTTGGCTACCCAGGCCGGGATATTGACCGTCTGGACCTGGAAATCGGTGGCAAAGCGGTCCTGGCCCCGGGCCTCATACGAGTCATAATAGTCATTGAGCGCCGGCGACAGGCCCAAAGCCTTGCGCCCAGCCTCCGGCTTCCAGTCCGGGTTGGCCTTCATCGCCTGCACAATCTGATCCAGCCGCGCCGGAGGCTGGTCAATCGCCTGGTTCGGACGCCGGGTCGATCCCGACTTTGGAAAAAACTTCTGATACATTTCTTCTACGCTTGAAAGCTCAAACGGCTTGCGATCGAAGAACTGCGTACCACCCTCGAAGTCTTCCCAGGCAGTATACGTATCGAAACTCTTTCCTTCCTTGTACGCCAGGGCCGAGACCGCCACGGCCTGGGTTGCTACGCCAAACAGCCCGGCAGCTTTGAGAAAATCACGGCGAGAAAATTTTGTCTTTCCATTCTCTTTTTCCATACACGCTAACTCCTTCTACCTGTTTCTCCTATCCAGGAGCCGCCTCGAGACACAACCCACGGCTCAAGCCGGCTTTGCCCGCCGGGATTGGATCGAGCGGAAAGCGCCAACCGCCAGCAAGATCACGGGAACCCCCATGAACAGCAGGCTCATCCACGCTGCCCGCGGCTCGCCTTCGCCAAATGAGGCAATAAAAGTCTGGCTCATGAAGATAAAGATCACAAACCCCAGGACAAGCATGAGCCACTCATACCACACCAATTTGACTGCCTTTTCTTTGAGGGCAAACCACAGGTACACCGCGCCGCCCCCGACCAGGAAGCCCACCAGCACATACCAGAACCAGGTCCAGTCAATCGTTCTCATCACCTATTCTCCTTTCATCATGAGCGGGAAGGATCCAGGCCAAAGAGCGGGATATCCGAGGGGTTCTTGTCCCACAAGTCCGTCCCTTTCTGCTCCCCATAACCAAAGACATCGTCCATCTTACGGATGACGCTGTTCAGCGCCGGGGTGGACGAGATCGAGGCCCGCACCAGGTCATGCATCACCGCCTGGTCAAACTTGCTGAAGGGACACACCGCCTGGCAGCGGTTGCAGTCCGGCTCCCCACCCAGCATATAGGCATAACACTTTTTTGCCTGGATGTACCAACCCTTGATCCCTTTTGCCTGCCAGGGCTGGGCGCTGTCCGCCCAGGTGGCCCAGGAAGGCTCGTCGTCCATGCTGATGGCGCCCGAGGGGCAAAGCTCGGCGCATTTCTTGCAGGTGCGGCAGAAGCGGGTGATCCCCGCGTCGATCGGTTTGGTCGCTGCCAGCGGCAGATCGGTGACATTCAGCAGCACCGTGCGGAAATTGGTGCCAAACTGGGGGCTGACCATGATCCCTGGCCGCCCGTACTCGGCCATGCCAGACATCACGCCAAAGCCAACCGCCCTGCCCACGCTGCCCGTCCCGCTGCCGTAGTGCTGGTAGCCCAGGCCGCGCAAAAACACGTTCATGCGATTGGAATAGATGCTGGCGCGCGAGTAAGCCGCAGTGTTGCTGTTGGCCCAGCTCATGCGATCGGTGTAATGGTTGAGCATCTGGGGGATCACGGCACAAATCACCCACAGATCCTTGTCCGGGAGCACGCTGACATGCCGGTTGGGATCGTCATATCCCTTTTCCACATTTTCAAAAATTACGCTGCCGTAGAGCAGCTTCTTGGTCTTCTCGTCCAGCTTGACAAATCCCATGTCCGCCGCGCCCAGGATGCGCCCGGCCACGCGCAGCATGCGTGCGTTTTCCTCCGGCGTGCCCTGGTAGCGGGGGACGCCAAAATCTTCCGGGGTGTAGAACATGGTCGGGTGCTCCCAATGCGGGTTGGGCTGCACATCCGGCCCGGTCCAGTTGGTGGCTAACTCGGAAATGGCCCACCCCCAGCACTGGGCGTCGCCCAGGGCATGGTCGCGCAGGGTGTAGCCGGGAACATTCTCCCTGACCTTTTGGGTGGTGTCCTCGATGTTCTTGGCCTGGATCTTCATCCACTCCTCCGGGTTGCCCCAGCTTTGCGGATTAAACAGGGTAGCAGGGAAACCAGGGAAGATCTCCATGTTCTCCCAGTCTATCTCTACCGTTGGCTGATCCACCTCCTTGACCCAGGCCGGCAGCCTGCGCTCTGCGGCAGGAGAGCTCATCATTTCGTCCAGGTCTTTGAAGGGCGAGCCCAGGAGCAGGCCCCCTCCGCTCATCAATGAGCCAAGGCCGAGCAGCTTCATAAAATCCCGGCGGCTGGTGGTGGAATGATACTGCGTCTTACGCATTTTCCCTTTGATCATCGCATTCTCCTTTTCTCCTCTGCTGAGAAACCGGCCCTGCCTGGACTGCTTCCCTGGAAACCACCCAGGCAGTAAAACTGGTGCTATCTCTGAAAGAATATCAAAAATCATCCCTGGTGAAAACACACCCTGGGATGATTTTCACAAACTCATCCTGTCACCCTGTAGGGTGACAGGGAGATGCTTATTTCAGAATGCCCAATTCGCGGGATTTATTCAAGGCCTGCAGCAGGCCGCTGACCCCCAGCTTTTCATAGATGCGCCTGGTATGCGTCTTCAACGTATTCCTGGAGATCGAGAGCTCCTGCGCCGCGCTGGCATAGGACACTCCGCCCGCCAGCATCTTCAGCACCTCAATCTCCCTGTCTGTCAGTTGATCTGGCTGAAGCGCAGGACCGCGCGCCTGGCGCGCTGCCGCCAACTGCTGTCTTTCCAGCAGCTGCCAGACAAAAACCTGCTCCTCAAGGTCGCTGCCCTCGCTCTGCTTTGCCTGCTCCAAAAGGCCTTTGATCTGCGGACCCTCATTGAGAAACAATTGGGTGAACCCATCCCTGGCGGCCAGGTGGATGGCTTGCGAAAACGACCGGTATGCCTCCGGCTCCCGCCTCATCTTCTGCAACAGGAGCGCCTTGATCAGCAGCGATTCGATCTGCTGGTTCACCCGCCCATCTTTTTCCACCTCTTGCAAAACGGCGTCAACGGTCCGTATCCCCTGCTCCAGGTTGTTCACCGCCAGGTAAAACCGGGCCAGCGTGATGCGCATGGCATCGACATAGATGCGAATCGGGCTTTGGGACACCCGGTACACCCCCACATAGGTATGGCTGCCCAGGTCAAACAGGTATTTCCCATCCAACTGATAGCTGGCAGGATCTTTCACCCAATCCCTCACAGCATCCAAACGGTTGGTGGCGATCATCACATAAGCTTCCCAGGCATTGGCCAGCCTCAGCGCATTCCTGGATGGGGCAAGATCCCGGATGGCAGCTTTCATCTCTGCTATCAGGGCCACCGCCTGCTCCTGGTCTCCCTGGGCCAGTTGGATGCGCGCCAGGGTAAAGTAGCCATCCAGGATTGAATAGACATCCCCGTGCCGCACAATATGTTCCAGCCCCAGCTCAATATAATATTCTGCCGAATCCAACTGCCCGGCCTGGTACAACAGCTCGCCCAGGATAATATAGGCCAGCCTGGCAAAAGGCAGGCTGGCGCCCTGCCTGGCATCCAGGTCCAGGGCCTTCTGGCAGGTGATGATCGCCAGCTTGAGCTTGCCAGTTTCCAGGTATGACTTGGACAAGGCAGAATACATCACAAAGGTTTGAAACGTAAAGCCTATCTTCAAGTCCAGGTCAAGCACCTGTTGAAACCCCTCGATCACCTGCCGGTAATCCCCCTGCGCCCGCTGCATAAAAGGGATCGCCCCGCGGGCCAGGGCCCGCCACAGGGCATACTCTTCAGGCAGCAAGCGCTCCGCCTGCTCCAGGCAGCGCACGGCATCCTCAACCAGAAAATATCCCGAGGCATACACAATGGTTTCGATGGCAGCTAAAATGCCATGATTAATCAGCTCGCCAGGACTGCACGCCTCCCGATCGGCAGGCAGTTCTCCAAGCAAAAGCGCGGCCAGAGCCAACTGCCTGTCCCGTTCCTCCAACCGCCCCATCTCGTGCAGCATAAAGGCTTTGACCACCTCAAGCCGCGGCTTTTGCTCCAGGAACCTGCGCGGGATCTTCTCAACCCAGGCCAGGTAATTGCGAAACAGCCCCTGCGCCACGATCTGGTTCAGCCGCTCCTCAATGCGCCGGATCACCAGGTCATAATCCTGGATCGCCAGCGCCTGCTCAACACACTCATCCAGCATCCCCTCAACCGCAAACCAATCCGAGGCCCTGCGGCGCAGGAGCTCCACCGAAAAGACCGGCGATTGGGCCAGGCGCTTCCTGAGAAACTCGGCAAACAGGTGATGATAGCGGTACCAGGTGCGGGTGGTATCCAGGGGGATGGTGAACAACCCGGACCGCTCCAGGTTTTCGATAATCTCCTGGCTGTTCCCAACGCCTACCACGCAGTCACACAGCGGGGCGGTGAACTTGTTCAAGACAGATGTCGCCAACAAAAAGCCTTTGATCTCCTCAGGCTGCCGCTGCAGCACCTCGTCCAGCAGGTAGTCCGTAACATAGCGGTTCTGGGCTGAGAACTGGGTGACATACTGGTGAATATCCTCGCTGGTGCGCATGGTCAGGACCGCCATTTGCAAGCCCGCTATCCATCCTTCTGTGCGGCTGCCGAGCGTCCTGGCGTCATCATCGCTGATCCTGGCGCCAAGCTGGCTGTGCAGGTAGGAGAGCGTTTCGCCCAGGGTGAAGCGCAGATCGCCAATTCCCATTTCGATCAGCTCACCCTTTGCCCGGATGCGCGAGCATGAAAGCGGAAGATCCGACCGGCTGGCCAGGATCAGGTGAAGCTGCTCAGGCTGGTGATCGGTCAGGCTGCAGATGAGGTCGATCACGCTTTGCTCCCGGATATGATGAAAATCATCCAGGATCAGCACAAACTCCTTGGTGTGTTCAGCGACCTCGTTCATCCAGGCGTTCAGCAGGTTATCCAGCGAGGGTGAACCGGGGACCCTCAACGCCCCCAGGCTGGCGTCCCCCAACCCTGGATAAATCACCTGGACGCTGGCAATCAGGTAAGAAAGAAAGCTGACCGGATCGTTCTCCGTCCTGTCCAGTGAAACCCAGGCTGCCGGAAGCCTGGACTGGGCAGCCCACTCAATCAGCAGGGTGGATTTGCCAAACCCGGCCGGCGCAGAAACCAATAAGACTTTCTTCTGGATGCCCTCATCGATCAGGCGGACCAGCCGCGGGCGCGGGGTGACCCCGCTGCGCAGGGGCGGCAGAAAAATCTTGGTCTTTAGCACAGTGCTCGAGGTCATACCGGGTCAATTTTACCCTATCCTGACCTCACCTCACACTCCGCCACAGCCTCCAGCTCGCAGTAGACCGCCGGGTAACGGCTGGCCAGGGTAAAACCGGCGCGGCGCGCCAGCGCCCCCGAGGCCGTGTTTTCCGCCCAACAGTGCCAGCCGATCTGCGTCATCCCCCGTTCCAGGGCCATCTCCACCAGCGCCAGGGATAGGACCGTCCCCAGCCCGCGGCGGCGCAAACCGGCGGTCACCCCTACCCCCACCTCGCAGCGCCGGTCACAGTTATATTCCGAAAGGCACCAACCCGCCACCTGGCCAGCATGCACCAGGCACACGCCAAAGCTCCTGTCCAGGAAATCCTGCGGCGAGGGGCGCTCGGAGCACATCTCCTGGCGCAGCTCGTCCAGCCCGCCCAGCCCTGCCGAGAACAATGCGGCGTCCACTGGGATCACCTGGAATCCCGGCGGGAGCAGGGGACGCCAGTCCTGCTGCAAACGAGTGCAGGTGTAATACTCGCACTGCTCCGGGAAGCAGCGCAGCCCCGGCAGCAGCTCCGCCAGGTGCTCCAGCCAGCCGGGCTCGCCGGGATACAGCACAACCCCGGACAGCCCGGCGTGACGCAGCCGCGGCAGGACCTCGTCCTGCAGCAGCCGCCCGGCCTGCGCCGCCTGCCGGGTATCGCCGCTGAGCAGCAGGCGGTGCTGGAACCAGGCCAGCACCCAGGTCGGCGCCTGCGGCTCGCCTACAAATACCTGCGCCGGGGTCAGCCCGGCCAGGATGGAGGCCGTCAGCAGGTGGTCATCCAGCGGCGCAAATAAGCGGCGCAGCGGCGCACCCAATTGATCTGCATCCACCAGGGGCATATTTATCCTCCACCAGAGAAAAACAAAGATTCCATCGCGTCCCTAAATCGTCCACCCCTGCAGCCTGCCCGGCCCTTATTCCGCCGGTCCCGGCAGCGGCAGGCTGACCTCAAAGGCCGCCCCCTCGCCCGGCTGGCTGGTCACGCTGACCTCGCCGCCGTGCGCCCGGGCGACCCACTGCACGATCGCCAGCCCCAGCCCGCTGCCGGAGGGCGCTGAAGCATCCCCCCCCTCCTCCGGCTGTGCCTCGCGGGTGCGCGCCTTATCCACCTGGTAAAAGCGGTCAAAGAGGTGCGGCAGGTGCTCAGGGGAAATTCCCGGGCCGTTATCCACCACGCGCACCCAGGCCAGCTCGCCCGCTGCGGCGGTACGCCGGCCGGTCTCTACGCGCACCTGCTTGCTATCTCCCCCGGCATACTTGATAGCGTTCTCCACCAGGTTGGAGATCATCTGGGTCAGGTACTGGCGATCGGCGCGCACCAGCAGCTCGGGCAGCTCGCCGGCGCACAGCTGCACCTGGCTGCGCTCGGCCAGGGCGGCCAGGCGCTCCACCACTTCCAGGGCTGCGTCGCTCAGGTCCAGGGTCTCAAAGCGCAGCGCCGTCTGCCCGGCGTCCATGCGCGCCAGGGTGAGCAGGTCGTTGACCAGGCGGGTCATGGACTGGTTCTCCAGGCGGATGACGCCCAGGGCGCGCTCATACTCGGCCAGCGAGCGCCGGCCGGAAAGCGCCCGCTCAGCCTCCAGGCCAACAATGGTCAGCGGGGTGCGCAGC
>CAIQIV010000808.1 GCA_903871905.1 uncultured Chloroflexota bacterium
GAGCCATCCCACAGCGAATCGCCCATCGAGGCGATGCAGGCGGCAAACATCTCGGACATGCGCTCGTGGTGGGTCATGCGCCCGGTCTTGACCAGCGAGACGATGTTGAGGGCGACGACGCGCCCGATAATGCCGGAGACCATGCCGGTGCGGGGCGGGGCGGCGGCGATGGTCAGACCATTGGGGTTGGTGTGGGGGACGGAGATGGGGCCGGGCGGGGCAAAGGCGATACCGGCGGCGAAGATGTTGGGGAAGTTGACATTCTGGTAGGTGGAGGGCCAGGCGTCCGGGTTGCGGCGCAGGGTGGGGTAATCCAGGCCGTAGATGCCGTCCACGGTGATGAAACCGGAGGGGTTGGTCAGCTTGCTGGCGAGGTCGGCGCCATCTTTGCCGATGTATTTCATGGATTGGCCGGTGAACTGGGGGATGAGCATGGCAAAATCGAAGGGGGTTTCGCCGCTTTCCCCGGCGTAGTTCTCCCAGGAAATAAGTCCCTGTTCCACTTTGCGGACCCCGGTCTGCACCTGCCAGCGGATGTCATATTCCTTGAACACGGCCTTCATAAAGTCTTCGCTGGAGATCAGGCTGCCCTGGTAGCGGGCCTTCAGGCCGCCGATGCCGAAGTCACCCAGGGCGCGCTCGTTGGAGAGGTAAAGCAGGTCGGCGTTCTGGCGCAGGCCGCGTTTGACCAGGTCCTTGTGGATATTAGAGATGTACTCCAGGGCGGCGCCCTGGCAGGTGGCGCCGGGATGGCCGGTGCCGATCACGAAGCGCAGCTTCTCGCCCTTCTCCAGGCGCTTGATGGTTTCCAGGTAGGCGTCGCGGGTGCTGACGGCGTGGGGCAGGCTGCAGATGGAGTGGGTGAACCCGCCGGATGGGCCCAGCCCGGGGGTGGCGGCGAAGTTCAGCTTTGGCCCGGTGGCGACCAGCAGGTAATCGTACTCCAGGCGGGTAGAGCGGCCGCCCTCCTGCTCCACCACCACGTACTGGTCGCCGGCATCGGGGTGTATCTCGGTGGCGGCGCCGAGGACGAAACCGACGTGCATTTTCTTGTAGACGGGTTCGAGGGGGAAGGTGGTTTGCTCGGGGGCCATGTGGCCCACGCCCACCCAGACCCAGGAGGGCACAAAGCCAAAGTATGGATAACGGTTGACAACGGTTATCTGGTGGTCTTTGCCCAGGTGGTGGCCCAGGTAGAGTGCCGCCACATGCCCGGCAAAACCTGCGCCTAAGATCACAATTTTCGCCATGCGTCCTCCTTGGATAAATATTTAATTGATGGTAGAGATGGAACGCAGGGGATTCTACCAGAGTTTATTCTTGCTTGACGATATCGACCGAAATCTCCACTGCCGGAATCGTTCCTCTGTTCTCCAGCCAGTGTAACGTGTTCCGATCTTCCGGCCAGCCCACTCCTGGCCCATAGTCGGTTGCAACGCCATCTCGATGGTCGGTAATCGTTCCTTGCAGGATGTAGACGATACCTGGTCTGTCTTTATGGTCGTGAAGCGGGCCGAAGACGCCTCCAGGCTCGATGGTCACCATGCGCATTCGAAATAGGCGCCCTGCCATGCCTTCGATCTCAGGGCCAAGGTCAACCACTGCAAGGACCCTCACTGTAATACCTTTTGTGTCAGGTACCACCTGTTCGCTGCTCATTGTGCCTCCTCTCTATATACTCAGGAACTAACATGCTCATACCATGCCAGCTTGATGAAAATTAAATGATACGCAGGCTTAAAATCATTATACATAAAAGAGGGCAAACTTCCACACAGGAAAAGCCTGCTTGCCCAGGAGCGTGTTTGATGTTAGAGGGGCTCAGGAATATGCTATGGGGAGGGTGAAAGAGAAGGTGGAGCCCTGGCCTGGGCCGGGGGACTCGGCCCAGATGCAGCCGCCGTGGGCCTCCACCAGGTGACGGGTGACTGCCAGGCCGATGCCGCTTCCGCCTCCGGACTGGCGCGAGCGCGAGCGGTCGACGCGGTAAAAGCGGGTGAACAGGTGGGGCAGGTGCTCGGCGGGGATGCCGATGCCGGTGTCGGTGATCGAAACCAGGACTTCATTTTTCTGCTGGCTGGCGC
>CAIQIV010000809.1 GCA_903871905.1 uncultured Chloroflexota bacterium
GGGTTGATGACGCCCTGGAGCAGCTTGGGATCACTCACCTGCGCCAGCGCCGGGCTCGCTCTCTGTCCGGCGGTGAAGCCCAGCGTGTCAGCCTGGCGCGCGCCCTGGCTCTCCAACCCGAGCTGCTGCTCCTGGATGAACCTTTCAGTGCATTGGATGCTCCCACCCGGATCCGTTTGCAGGAAGATTTTCATGCACTGCTAAATCGGACGAACATCACCACGGTCATGGTCACCCACGATATGGATGAGGCACTCTTGCTCGCAGATCGGGTAGCGGTGATGTTCAATGGCAGCCCGCGCCAGGTAGGCACCCCCCAGGATATATTTAACTCCCCACTGGACCCGGATGTGGCTGCCCTGGTTGGCGTGGAAACGGTCATTCCTGGTCGCGCTGCCTCCTGTGAAGCCGGGATAGCTGTGATCCAGGTTGGGGGTCAGCAGCTTGAAGCGGTGGGGCAGGTCCGGGCCGGGCAAGAGGTTTTTCTCTGCCTCCGCCCGGAGGATATCACCCTTTATTCGGCTGAATCTTCCATTTTGTCCAGCGCTCGCAACCACCTGCATGGGCGGGTGGAAAAGCTGCTTCCGCAGGGGCCGCTGGTGCGGGTTACCCTGGATTGTGGTTTCCCCTTAGTCGCTCTGATTACCAGGACATCCGCACAGCAGCTGGATTTACAAACCGGCAAAGATATTTCTGCCAGCTTCAAAGCGACCGCTGTGCACCTGATTCCCCGTTAATTAGCGCAGTAATTTTGCCTGCTGCTGGAGCTCAATATCTTCGGGTTGGGATGGAACAATCTCGATTCCGTGCGGGATCGGGTTGCCATCTTTATCGCCGCGGCGGAAAACCCGGATTCGACAAACCATTCGGCGGTACGCCCGGTGTAAAGCGTGCCGTGATGGTTTAAATCATCGCTATCACAAGGTGTTGGGATATCTGAGTTGTGACATCCACGGATGTTGGCGTAAGTCTACTCGGGTTTGGTTTGGAATACCATGTCCCAGAGCGGTGAGGTCACACCATAACGGGCATTGGGGGATTTGTAATGGTGCTGCATATGGTAGCGCTTGATGTATTTCAAATAGCCGGACCGCATCGGGAAATGGTGAGTAGCGTAATGGGTCAGGTCGTACAAGATATAGCCAAACATGAAGCCGGAAAACACCGGGTTGACCCATTGGGCAGCCCCGGGTATGGCATTGAAGATCAGGGTGAAAAGTCCAAAGAAAACCAGGCCCAGCGGAATGCTGAGGACGGGCGGCATGACCAGGCGGGTTTTGGCTTGCGGTTGGGCGTGATGGACGCCGTGGAATAAGAACAGGATGCGTTCCTGCTGGGGATTGCGGGCTCTGAAATGGAAAACAAACCGGTGTAATGTGTACTCAGACAGGGTCCAGAGGAACAGACCAGCCAGAACCCCAACGGGTAGAATCCAGGCTGAAGTTGAGCCGGATGTGAGGATGCCGCGCACCAGGAAATAGACCGCCACTGGCAGCCAGATCACGACGATTGTGACCGGGCTGATGTGAGTAAAAAACTCCAAGAAATCCGACTTGAATAAACGGACCGGATCTTCACTATGGTTTACGGGTAAGTGGGACATCTCTAATCTCCTGTAAATTTGGTTGTTATATTTTTTACACCCTCGCAGATAACCCTTAGTTTACATCCAGCTGGCGCACGCGTCAAGCATCGGCTTGACAAACTTGCGGGTAAAAGGATATACTGAAAATTAAATTTATTAAAAAACCGTCAAGACCTGGGCGGCTCATGACCCTTGATATCGCAATTGCAGAGGCAAACAATCGTAGAATCCGGATCCTGGTCTGGATAGTTTACGCTGCCTTCTTTGTTGGTTATAACATCGCATTTTGGAATGAGGTGTCTGTAAGCACTGCCTTCTTCTGGGGCCTTTTGACCAGCCTGGCAGGTTATCCTGCTCCTGTTCTGGATGAGCGAACATCCCTTGCCATCTTCAAGATGATATTCAACAACATGGTAGGGTTTGGCCTGGTGGCGTTTGTGTGGCTGCTGGTGATCTCATCTCAAGCGATTTTGCCGGTCAGCTCGGTCAAGGAAGTCTGGCGCACTGCCTGGCATTTATTGCTCTACACATTTGGTTTGCATGGTCCAGCCGTGTTTATTCGCGGGGGAGTCATGCCAGACACATCCGAAGACTGGCGGCGCAAAGGCCCGGGGCTGCTGGTGGTTGATTACAACAGCGCGGTTGTCCTGGAGGAAGAAGTCCCGCGATCCTGCTTGCTTTCTTTCAAAACAGCCGTGTTGTTAGGCAGCCTGCGCTTGTTGTCATACGTGGGGCTGGCAGACCGGCGAAAATCTCCCCGCGTTGCCGGCCCGGGCCTGGTGTTTACCCGGCCGCGTGAACGGATCCGCGGTGTGGTGGACCTGCGCCGCCAGACCCGCTTCAGCGAGTCCTTCAATTTCTATACGCGCGATGGGATCGAGTTAAATACCAATGCATTTGTGGTTTTCACGGTAGGTCAAAATCCGAACAATGATGCCCTCCAGGTGGTTTATCAAGGCTCGCACCGTCCAGAAAATTTGCGAGTGGTTACTTTTCAAAAAACACCGGAACGATATTTGCGAGTGCAATCTTTGGCAGACGAGCTGGATGAAGATGACCGGCAGGAGATCCACCGCAAGGTGCAGGAAACAATCAGGCGAAATACCCTGCGCAATTATGTGCCCCTGCCGCCTCTGCCGCGCTGGCCTGAATTTGATGAAAAACGAGTTTTTGCGGCGATTGCCTCACAGGCGCGCGGTGCAAAAGGTGAACTGGTTCCATGGGGCGATCTTCCTTTGCGGGTCACGATTTCGATTCTGCGCGAGATCATGTCGCGGGTAAATTATGATGAGCTTTATAACCTTGACCGCCCGAGTGATTTTGGCCTGCCCAAGATGCGCCGGGAATTGAGTATCCGCTTGCGTAACACCGGTTTGCTTTCTTACC